>NZ_JBIVRD010000077.1:0-14939 GCF_044755565.1 Kitasatospora sp. NPDC092286
CTCCCCCGAGTACCTCGCAGCACCCATGAGGACATCCTCTCCACGGACCCGAAGATCCGCTTCTCAGAAGTGTCCACAAACAGGGGTAAAGCCCAGTGGTCGACAGTCCCCAGGAGCTGGAGGCGTTCCTCGATGCCCGGCGCGCGGAGGGGTACGGCTCCCGCATGTCGGCCGGGTACTGCTGGAAGTGGACGACGAAGGTGGCCCCAGGGGACCCGCTGCCCCTCGACGTGCACATCGGTGACTGGGCCCGGCCGTGGAACGTCTACGGCGACCGCTCGATCGCCGGCGCCCCGCCCGCCGCGTTGTGGGCCACCGACCCGGCCGGCTTCGGCCAGGTCGGCTGCGTGTACACCGCCCAGGGCTTCGAGTACGACTGGAGCGGCGTCATTCTCGGGCCGGACCTCGTCTGGCGCACCGACCGCTGGATCACCGACCGGACGGCCTCCAAGGACCCTGTCTTCCGCAAGTCCACGACCGATGCCGACATCGACCGTCTGATCCGCAACACCTACAAGGTGCTGCTGACGCGAGGAATGATCGGCACGGTGGTGTACTCGACGGACTCGGAGACGCGGGCCAAGCTTCGGGAGCTGGTCACGGAGCAGGTAGGACAGAGCGCGATGGAGCAGAGCCACCCACGGCCGATGACCACTCACTGATTCCGGGCAGGACACACGGTCCCGTCGAGTCTGCGCGATCGGGAACGGGCCACCCGAGATGGGGTCGGACGGCGTACGGTCTCTGACCAGTCAGCGACCGTGCGGCCTCTGTCAGCCCGAAAGCGCCGGGGCCAGGGGCTCCCGGGCCTCACCCCGGAAGACCTGTTCGGCGTGCCACTGCCGGTGCCGGCCCGCGACCGGAGGAACCCCCGCTTGCGGGCCGATGACCGGTCGGCCGGCCAGGGCGAGCACGTGCTGCCTGCTGGCCTCGCTTCGCCCGACGAAGCGCCGCGAGACGAGTATGCGGCGGCCCTCCCCCAGGCCCAGGACGCCCTTGTCGAAGAGCTTGTGGTGCAGCGAGCACAGGCACAGGCCGTTGTCGACCTCGTCCGGCCCGTCGTAGGACCACCAGCGCACGTGCGCCGCCTCCAGGCCGACTGTGCTCGCGCCCAGCATGCCGTCGTAGCCACAGAAGGCGCACTGGAACTCATACGCGGTCAGGACGACTTCGCGCATGCGCCGGTCCCGCTGCCGTCGCGCCGCCCGCTCCCGCCCGCCCGGGCTGTTTCCGGTCACGCCCGCGGCCTCGGCCGGGTCCAGGTCGAGGCCTACGGCTTCGCACAGGTCGGCGTGCAGTGATGGCGGGAAGTGGAAGTCCAGGAGCACCCGCGCCAGACGGCCCATGAGCGCCGGCTCCTTCCTCAGCGCCGTTCGCAACTCGGACGCGAGCCGTCCGGTCGCGCCGCTGGAGCGCAGGACCCGCACGTCACTCCCCGGGCTCCCCAGCCCCTGGTCGGTCCTGACCTCCCAGACGCCGTCACTGACCAGATGGTGAAACGGGTACGCGGGAGTGGTCGGATGGGACGGCCCGTACTCTTCGAGCAGCCGCTTCAGCTCCTCCTCGACAGCGCTGTACCTCAGTTCACTGTCGGCATCGCGCTGGAAGCTGCCCAGCGCGTACAGCAGCAACAGCGGTTTGTGCGGCGCCCGAACATCGTTGTTCGTCCACCGTCTTAGCTTCGCTACCCGCTCCAGCCAGTCCATGGCCGTACAGCGTATTCCGGGACACCGACACGACCACAGCCTCGAGCCGCACAGGACGCTGCCCGAATATGCGACAGCTTGCGCTCGACACAAGACGTCCGCCCCGGCCTTACCGGCGCCAACATCATTGGCCCGTTCACCAGACGGTCAAGTCGGTCACCAGTCTCAGCGCACGAGGGTCAGCTTCGGGCGGGTGCCGCCACCTTCGCTGGCTGGCCGCTCGTTGCTGCCGTTCCTGCTGGTCACGATGAGACCGAAGACCCAGCTGCTCAGTTCCTTGGGCGTGACGTGAAGCTCTCTCGCAACGTCCGATAGCCCACAGCCCTTGGCTTTCAGGTTCGCGAAGACCTTGTCTAGGAGCTGAGAGCTTTCGCGGACGGGCATGCCGTTGGGTTCGCCGGTGCGGTAGCCGCGTTCTCCGAGGTCGATGACGGTTCGCCGGTATTGCCAGTCGGTGAGGAGGCCCAAGTCGTGCAGGCGGTAGGTGAGGGAGAGGGCGGACACGTTCCAGATCGGCTTGGCCTGGAGGATCTGCGAGACGAGGGGCGAGCGGGGCATGTGGTCGAGCACGCTGGTGCGTGGCATGAGGAACGCGCTGGCGAAGGCGTTGGCTTCCTGTTCGGCCTGAGGGCCGACGAGTGAACGGTCTTCGCCGTGCAGGACCAGGTGGCCAAGCTCGTGCGCGGCGTCGAAGCGACCACGTTCTGGCGTCTTGAGTGTGCTTAGGAAGACGAAAGGGACGCCGTGTCGCCATGTAGCGAAGGCGTCGACGTCCGTGTATTCGGGGGGCAGGGAGAAGACGCGGATGCCATGGGATTCGAGCAGGTGGACCATGTTGCCGGCTGGGGCGTGGCCTAGGCCCCAGCGGGCGCGGACCATTTCGGCTGCGGTCTCGGGGTCCGGCTTTCCCAGTGTTGGTACGTCCGCGGCGGGGAGCCTGAATCGGTCTTCGATCCAGTCGTGGAGTTCGAGGGCGAGTCGGCTCGCCGCGAGGGCTCCTTCGCGTGGGCCGGCGGCAAGCTTGCTGCGGGCTCTGAAGGAGACGGCTTCGAGTGGGATGGGGTCCAGGTCTGGCTGGTAGAAGAAGGACTCGGGGAAGTCGAGGGCGGCCGCCAGTTGCGCGAGGCTTTCGGCAGTTGGTTCGGTCCGCCCACGCTCGTAGTTCGACAAGCTTTGGAGGCTGATTCCCGCACGAGTTGCGAGGTCGTTGAGGGTGTAGCCGCGCCGCTTGCGGGCGACGACGATGCGCGAGGAATTGATCATCGCTCCTCGTCATCCTTAGCTGGTCGATGTGCTCGCTGTCACCGCTCTTGGACGTCTACCACGTAGCTTGCGGCTTGATCGCCAGTGTAGTCCTGGATCTTCTTGATTCGAACGGCGGGAAGGAGGATTCGGGCCCTCCAGCTGTCGATTCGCCCCTTTGGCCCCACCCTGTCCGGGAGCGAGAGCTCGCTGCGAATCTCCACGATGTTCGATTTCCGGCCCTCGATGCGGCGGGTCAGGAGGTACCAGGTGGCGAGGTTGGCGTACTCATCGTCATCCAGGTGGACTTCGTCGGGTCCGGCAGCGGGGGTGAACAGGGAAAGCTGCTGCAGGTGCTGGTTGCGGGTGATGGCGGCTGCCTTGGTGACACCGGCAGGCCGATGACTGCGAGGCTGCGGGTTGCCCGGAAGGCCCGTTCGGGCATCTCCCAGCAGGACTCCGATGCCGATGGTCTTGTCAGGGTTGACGATCAGTGGCGCCTGCTGCGGATCGTATCGCTTCCAGCCCTCTTCGGTGCGGAGTTGGAAGCGGAGCTCCCGTACGCGGGCCAGGTAGTCCTGGGTGCCACGGGCGTTCTTCGGGTCGTCGCTGGTGCATTGTTCGCGGGACCGCTCCCCCATGCGGACAACACGGTCGAAGTACTCAGGGCGCAGGCCCATGTCGGCGAGCAGTCGTGTGCTGTCGTCCGGATTGCCGAGAGCAGCGTTGAGGAGCACGAACCCTCCGAGTCTTATAAGAATCGCACCACACATGCGGGCGAGTTTTTATAAGAGTAGCGCGTGACACTGACTCAAGTGACCTCGCAAGATAGGCGGTTGTCACACTTGGCGGATCAAGCTAGCTGACCTGCGCAGTTGTCGAAGCGTCCGCCGAGACGGTCCACGCTCGGGCAGCAGTGGTCGCCCTCGGACTCGCCGGGCCCGAGGGCGACCAGGTCCCTGGCTGACTCGAGGCTCGGTAGATGAACAGCGCCAACGTCGAACGGTTGCGACTTCCGGGACCGCGCCGGGAAGGCCATGGAGGGCTGGCGCTTCCGTTCAGCGATTTCCGCGCTTGGATCTGGACGTCGTGAACTGGACTGGGACAGTCCACCCTCGGTCACCCTTGCGGGCAGGACACGCCCTGTCGTAGCAGCGCCAGTACCAGCCGGCCTTGCCCCGCCTGAGGTCGAGCTGGTCTCCCTGACAGCCGGCGCATCGCGGAGGGCGGGCGAAGTCCTCTGCGTGCTCATGCTCGAGGATCTTGCGGGCGAAATGGGCGCCTCGCACTGTCAGCATGATCTCGCGGGAGTGGCTTTGGGAAAGGGCGTTCAGGCTGCCGAGGAGCACGGTCTGCTCGTCGATGACGACGATCTTCTGGTGCATGACGTTGACGGGGATCACCGAGGGGGTGACGGCCTTCAGCTCGTCGAGGTACTCGGTGAAGCGCTGCTGGTTCTGGTCGCTCTGATCCCGGACGAAGACGGTGACCTGCACGCCGCGTCGTACGGCGTCCTCCAGAGCGGGGAGCAGGCTTCGTACGCGCTTGGCGACCCATGGGGTCCAGATCCACAGGGAGTGCTTGGCTTCGGCGAGGCGGTCGGCGAAGGTCTTGTAGAAGGAGACTTCGTCCTGGACGTCGGCGATTTCGACGTGTCGGCTGAGGATGTCCGCGAGGCGGGTACCGACCGGGCCGAGTCCGGGGGCCTGCGCTGCGAGTGGGGTGACGAGGTTGGCGGCTCGGATGGTGCGGACGGCGCCGGCTTCGATGAGCCCTCGGACGGCTCCGAGGGCGCTGTCGTGGGGTGCGGCCAGGATGCGGTCGCGGCTGCCGATGAGGTACAGGCGGTTCTGCACGCGGGTGGTGGCGACGTTGAACAGGCGGAGGCCGTTTTGGGCCCAGTCTCCGCTGCCCGGGCGGCGTGAGGCCTGGGCCATCCACATGCCGCGGCCGTGTCGTTCCTCGACGAGGTCGAAGATGACGACGGGGAACTCGCGGCCTTGGAAGCGGTGGGCGGTGCCGACTTCGGCGAGGAGTCCGGAGTCGCCTTCGATGTCTCGCAGGGCTGCGAGCGTTGCTTCCGCCTGTGCTCCGTAGGGGGTGACGATGCCGGTGGTGTCTCCGTCGGCTCGGTGGAGTTCCACGAGGGTGCGGGCGAGGAGGAGTCCGGCCGGCCACCATCCGCTGGACGGGCCGTGGTGGTGGATCTGGGCGAGGTCGCCAAGTCCGTCGGTGTCGACGATGACGATCTCTGCGTCGTCCTGTGCCTTGGTTCGGGCTCGGGCTTGGACGGTGGGCCCGCCGGTGAGCAGTCCGTCGTAGGCGAGGGTGTTGGCCAGGCGCATGACGTCGGGGCCGAAGCGGTGTTGGACGTCGAGGCTGATGCATCCGGGGTTGGCGCGGGCGGCGGCCGGTGTGTCGATGCGGCAGTGTTCGAACACCTCGGTGAGGAGCCACTGTTGGATGTCGGGGCGCCTGCTGCCTTTGAGGGCTTCGGGGAGCACGGGGCCGAGTTGCATGAAGTCACCGAGGAGTACGGCGGCGCTTTTGGCCTTGGCGACGGCGAGGAGGACTTCGGGCAGGGTGGCGGCGCCGACCTCGTCGACGAGGACGACGTCGTAGGGGCCTTCGAAGACGGTGGGGTTGGTGCGGAATCTGGCGAGGGTGGTGGCTACGAGGCGGGCTTCGCGGATGATCTGGCCTTGTGCGTCGCGGGCGAGGCGTTCGTACTGTTCGTGGAGTTCGCGGTGCTGCTTGATCAGCGCGGGTTGGCGGGTGGTGTCGGCGGCGACCTGGGGCCGCAGGGTCTGGGCTTCGTGGTGGGTGGCCGGGTGACCGCGGCGTTCGGCCTTCTTGACGTCGTCGAACGCGGCGAGGGTGAGGCGCAGTTGCTCGTCGAGGTGGACGAGGCGGGCGGCCGTGGCCTGTTCGGTGTCGCGGGCCCGGCGGAGCGCGGTGTCGGTCTGGTGCAGTTCGGTGTCGATGGCCGCCAGGTCGTCGCGGGTGAGCGGGATCTGCCGGCTGAGCCGGGTGATGGCGGTGTGGGTCTGGAGGCGGTGGCGGTCGGCGAGGGCGCGGGCTTGTCGGGCGTTGTCGAAGGTGCCTTGGTGGCGTGCGAGGGTGGTGTCGCGGTGCTTCTCGGCGGCGGCGATGGCTGAGCGCGCAGTGAGTTTGGCCAGGCCCTTCTTGGCTTCGAGGTCGTCGAGGGCCTGCTGGGCCTCGGCTACTTCCTGGTGTGCGAGGAGCGCACGGGCCTCGGCGCTGGTGGCGGCCTCTTCGACGTCGGCTGTTTCGGCTTCCAGCGCGTCGATCTCGGCCCAGGCGGCGCGGTGGCCGGCGGCGTTGTCGCTGCTCTGTCGGGCTTGCTCGGCCCGGTCCTCGGCGTGCGTGAGGAGGGGCTGAAGGTCGCGGTGCTGGTCGGAGTAGGCGGCGAGTTGGGCGGTGAGGTGTTGCGCCGCGAGGGTCGGATCGTCGAGGCGTTGACGCTGGCGGGTGTAGTGGTCGGCGTCGAAGTCGGCGAGGCGGAGGGTGAGTGCGGCGAGGTGCTGGGCTCGTTGTTGCTGGGCGCTGAGTTCAGCGGCGACGGCTTCGCGCTGCCCGCCGATGGCGGCGAGCTTTGCTCTCACCATGAGGGGAAGGCAGACCTCGGGGTCGTCGGCGATCTGTTTCAGGTGCGGTGGGCCGACGCGGACCAGTTGCCCGGGAGAGTGGCGCTGTTCCTTCACGACGCCGAGGAGGGCGTTGTCGACGGCGATGTTGGTCGCCGACACCAGGAGCACGCGCTTTCCGGCGGAGATGAGGTCACTGATGGCGCGTTTGAGGACCGAGGTCTTGCCTGTGCCGGGTGGGCCCCACACGAGCCACAGGCCGGTGCCGACGCACGCGCGGTAGGCGAGGTCCTGGGCCGGCAGGAGGGTGCCCGACGGCAGGCCGTGCGGTGAGAGTCGCCCGCCGGGCTCTCCGCGGGCGAGCAGGCCGGCGAGGCCGTCGTCGGTGATGCCGGCGATACCGTCGCGCAGGGACTTGACGAGGAACGTCGCGGGTTGCTGGTGGAGCCACAGGCAGGGGTCGGCGGGGTCTGCGAAGTCGGGCACGCGGATGCGCAGGGCGGTGCCGTCGTGGGTGACGTCGAGGACGGGGTGGCCGTCTTCGACCGTGTTCTCATCCGGTTCCGCGAGGCGGAGGCTGTCGGTCTGGAGTTGGTCGGCGTTGATGGTGAGGCCGCGGATGTCGATGGCGTACTCGCCGGGGCCGGCTGCGACAGCGCGTCCCAGTATCCGCCAGTAGGGCTTGCGCCCGGTGCCGCCTTCTGCGGCGAGCCAGGAATCGAGCGCCGTCACCGTTTCCTCGCGCCAGCCCACAGTCCCCCCATCGCCAGTACGCGTCCCCCGGTCGCCTATGTCCTACCACTGGGGACGGTTCGTCGTAGGAGCATTGCCGAGATCCACGGCCGGCGTTCGGCACCCGGGGCCACGCGTCCCGGCCGGCTTCCCTCCCCCCGGACAAGGCCGCGATGTCCTCTCCGCGCATCCCGGGGCTCCCGGGCAGGGGCCGCCTTGCGACGCCGCAGGTCCACACTGGCTGTGCGTCCACCCTCAAGTCCGGAAGGAGGACACCATGCGTGGCTCTGGAACGATCTACAAGCGGTGCGGTTGCCGGGACTCCCGCACTGGTCGACAGCTCGGAAGGACCTGCCCTGACCTCCACCGCCGCGGCCACGGTTCCTGGTATCTCGCGATGCCACGGCCCGCGACCGTCGACGATCACCGCTCCCGCCTGCGTCGGGGCGGGTATCGCACCCGCAAGGACGCCACCGAGGCTCTCCAGCGCCTGCGCGACCGCGACCGCGTGCGCCAGGGCGAGCTCCTCACCACCGGCCAGTGGCTGCTGCGCTGGTACAGCACCGTGGAGCCGCACCTTCGGCCGTCGACCGCGCGCGGCTACCGCAAGCACCTGGAGCAGTACCTCGTTCCGCTGCTCGGCCACGAACTGCTCTGCGAGCTGACCAACGAGGGCGTCCAGCAGGCCTTCAGCAGCATCGTCCGTCGGCACCAGAGCGCGGGCCGGCCGATAAGCGCGGGCACGCTACGCCGGATCCAGGCGACCTTGCGTGCCGCCCTCAACGTTGCCGTACGCAACGAGATGCTGACCACCAACCCGGCGCGACACCTCGACCTGCCGAGGGCGCCGCGCCCTCACCCGGTGGTGTGGACCGATGGTCGAGTGGCGGAGTGGGAGCGAACAGGCGAGCGCCCTCCCGTCGCTGTGTGGACGCCGGCCCAGACCGCTGCCTTCCTCGCCTACGCGAGCGGGCACCGCTTGTACGCGTTGTATCACCTGTACGCGCTGCGTGGCCTACGTCGCGGGGAAGGCGTAGGCCTCCGCTGGTCGGACTTCGACGCCTCCGGCCGAACGCTCACGGTCGCCAGGCAGCTACAGCAACGAGAGAACGGCCGCCTTGAGGCCTGCCCCGTCAAGACTCGTGCCGGCGAACGAACGATCGCCCTCGACGGGAGCACCGTCCGTATCTTGAGCACTCACCGTAATCAGCAGAGGAGGGAGAAACTCGCAGCGGGAATTGAATGGAATGAATCCGGATACGTATTCACCGACGTCTACGGGAGTCCGCTGCGCCCGGACCACGTCGGTCACGTCTTCCAGGGCATGGTTCGCAGAAGTGGCCTACCGCCGGTCCGCCTCCACGACCTGCGCCACGGCGCGGCAAGCCTTGCCCTGACCGGCGGATCCGATCTCAAAGTCATCCAGGCCCAGTTGGGTCACTCGACGATCGTCACCACTGCCGACACCTACACGTCGGTCCTGCCCGAGACGGCCCATCTCAGCGCAGAAGCGACGGCCCGCGTGGTGATCGACGCAGCTCGGATGATCTCCAGAGGCATCCGTAGTCAGCCCAAGACGCGCAAGCGGCGCTCAGGGATCCGCCCCGCCGCCATTGCAGGCAGAAGAATCCGTAGCTCAGAGTGAGTTATTGACGTTTCGTCGGCGTGCTTTGCCGCCCCACGCGCGCCTCACTCGCCACCCATCACGGGACCCCACCCAAGCCAGTCCCCCACTCCGTGACGGACGCCTTCCCAGGTCAAGGGGCCTACGATCAAGAAAGTGATGTCCAGAGAGGAATCCGCAGGCCTACGGATTAAAAGTCCGCAGCTCTTGAGTTAGCCTCGGCTCGACGTAGGGCGCCGACTGGCCAGCACTCCTTACATTCGTCACGGAACGTAGCCGCGACTCTTCGCCTGCCGTCGCTTTCAGGGTACTCCCGGGCCTTCGCCGGGTGCTCCGGCCGCGACCCACCAGGCAAGAGCGCCACCTGCGGCGTGCATCGCAGCCAGCACCGAGAAGCGCCCCTCAGCCCTGGGTGACCTGCGCAGACTCCCGGCGGCCGTAGGCCGTCCTCGGCGGTCACAGACATCAGGTCGCCTTCCACCCGGTATGCCCGCCGGGTCTCGACGCGCTTCGAAGAACATCACGTGCGTACGGTCTGCCCCGTTCAGCACGCCAACCCCTGTTCCGCCCGTCCAGGCGGACAGGTGACTGTAGGCGTGCCCGGCCGAGCCCAAGCGGCTCCACCACCCCGCCAGAGGGAGACCATGTACGCCCGACCCCGCGTTCCCGCCGTAAGCCGGCTCTCGGTTCCGACCCCAGCCGCCACCGACCCCGCGCACCAGGCCGATCCGGCATCGGAGTTCGACCTCCTGCACAGCGGCTGGTACTCGACCGAGGAACTCGCCGCACTGTTGAAGGTCGACCCCTCGACCCTGCGGCGCTGGCGCTCCGCCACTCCCCCGCAGGGACCGCCCTTCGTCCAGATCGCGCCCCGGCTCTACCTCTACAGCATCCCCGACACCCAGCTGTGGCTCGCCCAGAAGCGCACCGACCCATCTGAGGCAGCCTGAATGTCCGACCACACCCGGCTCGTCCCCATGGGTGTCGATCTCACCACCGACATCGAGCACCGCCCTGACCGCCGCCCACAGTTCCGCTACCGCGCCCGCGTGCGCTGGACGGACCCCAACGGCGGCGGTCGCAAGTCGGCTTCCTCCTCCGTCCCCACGGAGACCGAAGCCGAGGCCTGGATCGCCCGCATGCAACGGGCAGCAGCACGCGGTATCACCCCCGCAACCCTCACCATGACCCTCGCCGAGTACGGCGACGAGAACTGGGACCTTGCGATGCGCGGCCTGGAGACCACCACCCTCGACCCCTACGCCGCCGGCTGGAAGCTGCGCGTCACCCCGATCCTCGGCCACATACCCGTCACCAGCATCACCAACGGCATCACCGACCGGGCGCTCCACTCGTGGATCGCCGACGGGCTCAGCATCTCCTCCGTCAAGAACAGCCTCGCCCCACTCGTCCGCATCATGGAGCAAGCCGTCCGCGACGGCCTCATCGACTTCAACCCCTCACGGATGAGCGGCTGGCAGCGCCTCTACAAGAAAGCCGAGGACGAACTCGACGACCCCCGCTCCCTCGCCCTCGCCGACTGGGACGCCCTCAACGAACTCGCCAACGCCCTCGTCGAACGCTCCCACAACCACTACCGCGGCTGGGGCGACATCGTCCGCTTCGCCGCATGCACCGCCGCCCGCATCGGCGAAGTCTCCGGCGTCCGCGTCAAGGACATCAACCGCTTCGACTGGACCTGGGACTTGTGCCGCCAGACCACCACCGGCCCCGGCGGCCTCATCGACAAGGGCACCAAGGGAAAGCGGCGGCGCACCGTCCCCGTCATCGAAGAGATCCGCGACCTCGTGAACTGGCGCATGAACGTGGTCGGCAACGACCCCATGGCCCGCCTCTTCACCGGACCACGCGGCGGACGCATCACCACCGCCATCCTCCGCGACGCCACCCACTGGGACGAAGTCGTCGTCAGCCTCGGCTACGAGTACCTGCGCCGCCACGACCTCCGGCACACCGGCCTCACCTGGCTCGCGGACGCCGGCGTCCCCATCCACGTCCTCCAGAAGATCGCCGGCCACGGCCACATCACCACCACCCAGCGCTACCTCCACCCGGACAAGAGCTCCATCGAGAACGCCGGCCGAACCCTCAGCAGGCACCTGTCAGCAGACCGGACTACCTCGCAGGCGGCAGCGACCGAGGCGCCCGTTCGTCATCTACGTCTCGTCCAGTAGACGGCCGTAACGGGCAGCCTCCGAGGTCTCGCCGCTCACCATCTACCTACGGCAGCGAGCCTGTCATCGTCAACCACGCTGTTGTAGAAGTGGACTTGTGACAGACAACGAGCAAGGTGCGGAACCCTGGGTCCGGCTTCTGCACTGCGAGCAGACGGCACGCAACATCCACGGCAGCCTTCGAGCCTCTGGCATCACCGTGCCGCTGGACGCCGTACTCGACCTGTGCAACCGCGAGGTAGCGTCGCGCGACGGCAACCCCGCTCCCCTCCCACCCGAATGAGCGCTCCATCTCCTCGACGGTGCCAGCACAATGCCACCCACCGCTTGCTCCGACCCCGCTCCGACCGCACAGCGGATTTCCGGCGGCCCCATCCGGGTAGGGCTGCTGTCATATCGCGCAGGCAGCACGGACCCCACGCGGGTTCGCGCTGTCATGGACCAGGGGGTGGACTGGGTGGCACGCCGAAAGACTGTGGCGGAAATCCTCGCCGAGGCGTACCGCCTGAAGCAGCAGGCACGAACCGCGGAGGCGCAGCGCGGGACGCAGCAGCCGACGAACGGCCAGGCGGCCTCCGCGCCGGCGGCTCAGCCCCGTCCCAGGAAACGGAAGGTGGACCCTGTCGTCGAACACGCCCGGCTCCTGGCCGCCGGCGAGAAGCACCTCCAACGTGAGGAGGCCGCCCGCGCCAAGGAAGCCGCCCGCGTGGAGGCCGAGTTGGCCAAGCGCCAGGCGGCCCGCCGCCGGGCGGAGGAAGCAAGGAAGCGCGAGGACGCCCAAGCCGAGAAGGAGGCCCAGCGGCAAGCCCGGCAAGCGGAGACGGCCCGGCTCAAAGCCATGGCCGAGGCGGGCACCGCCGAGTGCAACCTGCGCCGCGAGGAACTGGAGACGGTCCTGCTCCTACGACCCGAGGGCCTTGAACTGTGGCATCCCCACGTCGAGCAGGCGTTCATCCACGAGGGTCCCCAGGGCGTCGCAGAGATGGTCGAAGACCTGCTGCAGCGGTCCCCCGTGCCCCCTGGGTGCCGAACGGCATCCCGCGCGGTCTACACCCCCGAGGCCCAGCAACTCCTGGTCGACGTCGAGCTTCCGAACCACGAGATCGTCCCCGCGGTGGCCTCCTACCGCTACGTCGCCCAGCGGGCCGAGGTCGTCCCCCAACCCGCCAAACAAGCCGAAGTCCACGACGCCTACGCCCGGCTGGTGGCCCGCCTGGCCCTCCGGGCGCTGGACGAGGCGTTCACCGCCACACCGGCAGCATTCGTGGAGACCGTCATCCTCAACGGCCGCGTCAACGCCACCGATCCGACGACCGGCCAGGCCGTCCGGGCGTGCGTCGTCAGCGTCGTCGCCCAGCGCAAGGACTTCGCCGAACTGGTCCTGGACGAACCGCGTCTCGACCCGCAGCAGTGCCTCCACCGGCTCGGAGCCACCGTCTCCAAGCACCCTCACGACCTGGAACCGGTCACACCCATCGTCGAGGCGGACCTGTCCCGCTACCGCATCATCACCGACACGGCCGTGGTAGCCACCCTCGACAGCCGGCCCGACCTGCTCCGGATGAACCCCTACGACTTCGAACGCCTGGTCCGCGAACTCTTCGAAGCCATGGGCTACGAGACCTGGCGCACCCAGGGCTCCCGCGACGACGGTGTGGACGCCGTCGCGACATTGGCCGACCCGACCGGATCCACCATCTTCGCCATCCAGGCCAAACGCTCCAAGAACGTGGTCCCGGTGAACACCGTCCGCGCCATGTCGGGCGTCATGCAGGACAAGGGCGCCGGCTACGGCATCGTCGTCACCACCTCGTGGTTCGGCAAGGACAGCTATGACTTCGCCCACCGCAACGGCCGCCTTCGCCTCATCGACGGCCGCAACCTCAAGGCCCTGCTCGCCGAGCACCTGAACATCGACGCCCTGATCGGCCTGCCCAAGGTCCCCCCGGGCTGGCAGGCCGGCGACCTCGTGTAGGTGCGAACGCGCAGCCGCCGCACCGGGTTGCGGCGGCCCTCGGCCGATGGCTGCGGTCCCCGGCTGGTCCCCAGCAAGATCGCAAAGCGGCGGCATCGCAGCCGCCCATCACCTGTCGGGCCATCAACAAAAAGGCCGCTGGCCTGGGATTTCTCCCGGCCAACGGCCTTCCGACATCACTGTCGGGACGACAGGATTTGAACCTGCGACCCCTTGACCCCCAGTCAAGGGGTTCAACTATTGTCGGCAGCCGAGGCCTCAAGGCCTCGGCTTTTCTCTTGCTCAACTACCCTGGGGACCAAGTGAGTTGGGACTTCACGACTGAAGCGCAGCCACAGTCAGCTGACAGTTGCTCAGTGTTCACTTCGTGCAGAAGTGTCCGTTTCGGACCATGGGCGCCCATAGGCGCTCATCGGATGTGGTCCCAAAGTGGTCCCCAGACCGGGCGCCCAGCCGCGGCTACTGCCTGTGATCGGAACCTGTCGGCCCTTCAGCAAGCGGCGTCGTACCTGCCCGACTGCCCCTGCGTCGATGCCGTCGGCCGGCCTGCGGGGCCCGGTCCTGCGGGCGGATCATGGTCGCTTACCCATCGGTTGCGCATAGTGATCTTCCGGGCGGTGTGTCGTCTTGAGCGTGTCGTCGCCGTGTGGTTGTGACTACGTCGCGCACCGCCTCTCACGCTCTGCCGCCACGCCCGACCAGGCAGCGACTCTTGGTCCCGGATCACCCGATCGACAGAAGGGGAAGCTCATGGGACAGCGTGCGCGGCGGGGTCGGGTCTACCGGCGGTGCGGGTGTACGGACGGGCACGGCAACCAGCTGGGTCCGTGGTGCGTGCGACTGGTGAAGGAGGCGGGTCACGGGTCGTGGACGTACTGCGTCGACCTCGCCCCGGAAGACGGGAGGCGAAGGACCCGTCGACGGGGCGGGTTCACCACCCGGGCGGAGGCGGCCCGCGAGATGGCCGCGGTGCTCGACGGTGAGCTGCGCGGAGTCTACGAGAGCCGTCGCACCACCGTCGCGAGCTACCTGCGCGAGTGGCTGGCCACGAGAAAGCCGCACCTCGCGCCGAACACGTACGCCGGCTACGCCGCGTGCGTCGAGCGCGACCTCATCCCCGCCTTCGGCCACCTCCGGCTCCTCGACCTGCGCCCGGAACACATCGACGACTGGGTCACCGCCCAGCTGGAAGCACAGCGCGGGCGCGTCACCGTCTACCGGGCCGTGTCCACCCTGCGCAATGCGCTGAACGCCGCGGTGCGCTCATGGCGCCTGCGCTACAACCCCGCCAAGCACTCCGTGCCGCCCAAGCCTCGCGCAGCCGAGCGCACCTGCTGGACCCCCGAGCAGGCCGCGACCTTCCTGCAGCACGGTGTGGAGCAGTACGCGGACCAGCTGACCGACCTGTTCGAAGTCATGCTCGGCACCGGCATGCGCCGCGGCGAGGTCCTCGCCCTCCACTGGTCCGACGTCCACCTCATGGACCGCAAACTGTTCGTCCGCTGGACCCTCGCCGCCATCAACAACGGCAAGATCCACCTCCGCGAACCCAAGACCGAGGCCAGCCGCGCCTGGATCAGCCTCTCCCCCAGAGTCATGGCCGCCCTCCATCGCCAGGCCGCCATCCAGATGAACGCCCACCCCGACGGCCGGCTCGAAGGCCTGGTCTTCGCCCGCCCGGGCGGAACGCCGCTGCGGCCCCAGTGGGTCCTCGACCAGCTCCGCAAGCGCACCGCCGAGCTCGACCTGCCGAAGATCGGGCTGGTGAGTCGGCCCGGGGCGCGGTGCCGGGATTGCTCCCGGTCCGTTTCCCCGGACCGCTCTCCGAACCCGCCGTGCGCCTCTCAGCGCAACGGG
>NZ_JBIVRD010000078.1:0-14832 GCF_044755565.1 Kitasatospora sp. NPDC092286
GACCCGCGCGAGAAGCGCCAGGTCGGCAACTTCCCGCAGGCGTTCAGCCACGTCCCGCTGATCGACACCGCGCTGCGGCTGACGGCCTGCGGCGGTGCCTACCTGTCCGCCCAGCCGGACGGCCGGGCGGCCGACCGCACCGAACAGGCCACCGTCTGAGCCTGGGCCGGTCCGGGCAGGGCCCGCCGGACCGGCCCTACGCGCTGCGCTGGACCAGCTCGTCGTAGGTGCTGAGCACCTGGGCGACGGTGGCGGCCTCGTCCGGCCAGGTCCGGGCCTGCTGGCGGCCGGCCTCGGCCAGCCGCTCGCGGCGGGCCGGATCCGCCAACAGCTCGCGCACCGCCCGGCCGAGGGCGGCCGGGTCGCCCGGCGGGAGCAGCACGGCCGCGTCCCCGACCAGTTCGGGGATACCGCCGACGGCGGTGGCGACCACCGGCACCCCGGCCCGCATCGCCTCCTGGACCACCAGGGAGCGGGCCTCCCAGCGGCTGCTGACCACCACCAGGTCGGCGGCCGCCAGCAGGTCCGGTACATCGGTGCGGTAGCCGAGCAGCCGGACCGGCAGCCGCTCGGCGGCCACCCGCTCGCGCAGCCCGGGGGCCTCCGGGCCGTCTCCGGCGACCAGCAGCAGCGGCCGCGGGTCCAGGGCGGACAGCTCGCGGGAGGCGTCCAGCAGCACCCCGAAGGCCTTCTGCGGGACGAGCCGGCCGACCGCCAGCACCAGTGGGCGGTCCGGGCCGTCGCCGAGCAGCGCGGCCCTGGCCCCGGCCCGCTCCAGCCGGCCCTCGGGCATCGGCGGGGCGGCCACCGGGCCGAGCCGGGCGTCGGTGGCGCCCAGTTCACGGGCCCGGGCGACCAGGTCGGAGGAGGCGCCGAGGACCAGGTCGGCGGCGCGTGCCACCCGACGCTCCATCAGTCGCTGGAGCCTCCGCTCCATGCCGGTGGCCAGCAGCGCGTGGTGCGAGGTGACCACCAGCGGGGTCTCCGGGCGCAGCCCCGGGAAGCGGCCCGCGGTGCGCAGCGCCAGGTCGGAGAGGAGGGCGGCGCGCAGGCCGTGGGCGTGCACGACGTCGGCGCCGGTGAAGGCGCGGCGCAGTTCGCCGATCGCGGTGGCGTCGCTGCGGGCGCCCGCGGTGGGGGTGATGTCGACCAGGTGGAACCTGGCGCCGGTGCGGGAGAAGCCGAACAGCGCGTCCGTACCAGCGGGGGCGCAGACCGTGACGGTCACTCCGTGCGCGACCAGGCCCTGTGCCAGGGAGCGCACATGCGCACCGATGCCGCCGGTACTGGCGGCCAGGACGAGCACCACGTGCAGCTGCCCCGGCTCGGGGGCGGCCGCGGTGGCCCGTGCGGCGGAATGGTCCACGTCGTCTCGCATCCGACTCGATCAGGTACTCACGCCGCGCTGCGAGGATTGCCCGCCGACGGCGCTCGGGACTGGAAAGCCAGTGTCCAGCCGCCACCATGCCAGGTCGGCGGCCCTCTTGGACAGTCGGCGCCACCGAGGGGCGCGTCGCCGTCGTCCGTAGGGCCGCCGCCCGTACGGCTAGCGGTGGCGCGGGGCCCTGGCCGCGGCGAGCAACTCCTCGGCGTGGGCCCGGCCGAGCTCGGAATCCTCCAGACCCGCCAGCATCCTGGAGAGTTCGCGCACCCGCTCCTCGTCGTTCAGCACCTTGACACCGCTGCGGGTCACGGTGCCGTCGTTGGTCTTCTCCACCACCAGGTGCCGGTCGGCGAAGGCGGCGACCTGCGGCAGGTGGGTGACCACCACGACCTGGGCGGTTTCGGCCAACTTGGCGAGCCGGCGGCCGATCTCGACCGCGGCCTTGCCGCCGACGCCCGCGTCCACCTCGTCGAAGAGATAGGTGGGGACGGGGTCGGCGCCGGCGAAGACCACCTCGACGGCGAGCATCACCCGGGAGAGCTCACCACCGGAGGCGCCCTTGGCGATCGGGCGGGGCTGGGCGCCGGGGTGCGGGGCGAGCAGCACCTCGACCTCGTCCACGCCGTGCGGGCCGTAGGCGACGGTGCGGCCGTCGACCTCGAGCCCGGCCAGGTCGTCCACCCAGCCGACGGCGAAGGTCACCCGGGCGTGCGGCATGGCGAGTTCGGCGAGCTCGGCCGAGACGGCCTCGGCGAAGCGGCCGGCGGCGGCCTGCCGGGCGTTCGAGACCTCGGCCGCCAGATCGGCCAACTCGGCGCGCAGCGCGGTCTCCTGGGCGCCGAGCTCGTCGATCCGCTCGTCGTCGCCGTCGAGCTCGGCGAGCCGGGCGGCGCCCGCCTCGGCCCAGGCGATCACCTCGGCGAGGGAGTTCTCCGGGCCGCCGTACTTGCGCAGCAGCTGGGCCAGGACGGCCCGGCGGTCCTCGACGGCGGCCAGCCGGACCGGGTCGGCGTCCAGGTCGTCGGCGTAGCCGGCCAGGTCGCCGGCCACGTCGGCGAGGAGGTAGCCGACCTCGTTCAGCCGGTCGGCGAGGGCGGCGAGCCGCTCGTCGTGGTGGCGGACCGCCTCCAGCGCGCGGCGGGCCTGCGCGAGCAGGGTCCCGGCGTCCAGCGCCTCCGGGTCGGCCGGGTCGCCGGCCAGGGCGGCGTGGGCCATCGTGGCGGCCGAGGAGAGCGCGTCGGCGTGGCCGAGCCGCTCGGCCTCGGCGGACAGCTCGCCGTCCTCGCCGCCGACCGGTTCGGCGGCGGCGACCTCGTCCAGGCCGAAGCGGAGCAGGTCGGCCTCCTGGGCGCGCTCGCGGGCCCGGGTGGTCAGCTCCTCCAGGGTGGCCGCGACCTCGCGCAGCCGCCGGTAGACCTCGCGGTAGCGGGCCAGCGGCCCGGCCACCGCCTCGCCCGCGTACCGGTCCAGCGCGCCGCGCTGGCGCGCCGGGCGGAGCAGGCGCTGCTGGTCGGTCTGGCCGTGGACGGCTACCAGGTCCTCGCCGAGTTCGGCGAGCAGCCCGACCGGGACGGCCCGGCCGCCGACGTACGCCCGGGACCGGCCCTCGGCGGAGACGGTCCGGCTGATCAGCAGCGCGCCGTCGTCCAGTTCGGCCCCCGCCTCGACCGCGCGGACCGCCGCCGGGGAGCCGGCGGGCAGTTCGAGGCGGCCCTCCACGACCGCGCGTCCGGTGCCGTTGCGCACCAGGCCCGGGTCGGCGCGTCCGCCGAGCAGCAGGCCGAGGCTGGTCACCACCATGGTCTTGCCCGCACCGGTCTCACCGGTCACGGCGGTGAAGCCGGGAGCCAGTTCGACCACCGCATCGTCGATGACCCCAAGATCCCGTATCCGCATCTCGTCCAACACGGTGACGACCTTACGAGGTTCCACCCCCGGCGCGCGACGAGCGGCAACCTGGCGCCCGCAAGTTCATCCCTTCCGGGAGGTTCGCGAAGCGGTGGGCACGGTGCACCAGCGCAGGAAGAACTGCGCGAGCGGGCCGATGGCCAGCGCATACGCGACGGTGCCGACGCCGACGGTGCCGCCCAGCAGAACGCCGGCGGCCAGAACGGTCAGTTCGATTCCGGTGCGGATCAGCCGCAGCGAGCGGCCGGTGCGCCGGTGCAGGCCGGTCATCAGGCCGTCGCGCGGGCCGGGGCCGAGCCGGGCGCCGATGTAGAGGCCGGTGGCCAGGCCGTTGAGCACGATGCCGGCGGTCATCAGCGCGATCCGGCCGGGCAGTCCGCCGGGGGTGCCGACCACCCGCAGGGTGAGGTCCATCGTCACCCCGAGCACCAGCACATTGGCGACGGTGCCGACCCCGGGCCGCTGGCGCAGCGGGATCCAGAGCAGCAGTACGGCCGCGCCGCAGATGGTCACCCAGGCGCCCACCGAGAGGCCCACGGTGCGCTGGAGGCCCTGGTGGAAGACGTCCCACGGGTCGAGGCCGAGGGCGGAGCGCAGCATCAGCGCCAGGCTGGCGCCGTACAGGGAGAGCCCGACGGCGAGCTGCGGGAGCCGGCGGCCCAGCGCGTGGGTGTCGCCGAACAGGCGGACGGCGGGCGGGGTCCGCTCCGGGCGGACGGTGGGCGTGGGGGTCGGCGTGGTCGTGGTGGCCATCGGGTCTCCTGCTGGTGGTGCTGCACCGCCGGCGACAGGCCCGGCAGTGGCGGACTTGACGGCCGCCCTGCCATGATGGGCAGGCCAAAGCGACCCACTCCAGGGCCAATTCCAAGCAAGTGGACTGATCAGCCATGGCCGACTGGCACACCACCGTCACTCCCCCCGCGCTCGCCCGGCTGCTCGGCACCGCCCGGCTGCCCGAACCGGCCACCCCCCGCCGGCCCGCCTACCGAACGCTGGCCGGGCAGATCCGGCTGCTGGTCTCCGAGGGCCGGCTGCCGGTCGGCGCCCGCCTGCCCGCCGAGCGCGAACTGGCCGCCGCCCTGGAGCTGAGCCGCACCACCGTCGCCACCGCGTACGAGACCCTGCGCACCGACGGCTATCTGCGCAGCCGTCGCGGCGCCGGCAGCTGGACGGCCCTGCCCGAGGGCGCCCCGCCGCCCAGTGACGCGCTGCACCCGGTGCCGCCGGACGAACAGGGCCGCACCCTCGACCTCGGCGTCGCCGCCCTGCCCGCCCCGCAGCCCCACCTCGGCGCGGCGGCCGCCCGGGCCCTCGAACAGCTGCCCGCGTACGCCGCCGGGCACGGCCACTTCCCGACCGGCGTCCCGGTCCTGCGCGAGGCGGTGGCCCGCCGCTACACCGAGCGCGGGCTGCCGACCACCCCCGACCAGATCCTGATCACCACCGGCGCGATGGGCGGTCTGCACCTGGCCCAGCGGGTGCTGATCGGCCGCGGCGACCGGGTCGCCGTCGAGGCGCCCAGCTACGCGCACACCCTCCAGGCGCTGCGGCTCGCCGGCGCCCGCCTGGTGCCGGTCCCCTACGCCTGGCCGGGCGGCCCCCGGCAGCAGCCCGGCTGGGACCTCGCCGAGTGGCGCCGGGTGCTGCGCGGCGCCGCACCCAGGGTCGCGTACGTGATCCCGGACTTCCACAACCCGACCGGCGCGCTGACCGGCGAGGAGCAGCGCCGCGAGCTGCTGGCCGCCGCCCGGGCCGCCGGCACCGTGGTACTGGTCGACGAGACCACCGCCGAACTCGGCTGGGGCGTGCCCGAAGGGGCCGGATTCCCCCGCCCGACGGCCGCGCTGGACCGGGCCGCCCAGGTGGTCACCGTCGGCTCGGCGGGCAAGCTGCTCTGGGGCGGACTGCGGATCGGCTGGGTGCGGGCGGCCCCCGCGCTGGTCCGCCGGCTGGCCACCGAGCGCGTCTACAGCGACGTCGGGGCCCCGGTGCTGGAGCAGCTGATCGCCGCCGAGCTGATGGGCGAACCGCTCCCGGCCGTCCGCGCCCACCAGTGGGACCGGCTGCGGGCCACCGCCGCCGCCTTCGCCACCGGGCTGGCCGCCCGCCTGCCCGGCTGGACGTACGCCGAACCGCCCGGCGGGCTCTGCCTCTGGGTCGCCACCGGCGGCCTGTCCGGGGCGGCGATCGCCCGGGCCGGCGAACACGGCGGGGTACGGATCGCGGCGGGCAACCGCTTCGGCTCCGACGGCGCCTTCGAGAACCACATCCGGATCCCGCTCACCGTGCCCGCCCCGGCCGTCCCCGCCGCCGTCGAACGACTCGTCGCCGTCGCCGCCAGGGCGGCCGACGGCGGCCGGTGGAGCGCCACCGACGACAGCCAGCCACTGGCGGTCTGACTGGGCGTCAGGGCGGCTCGGGGACCGTCAGGATCTCAGGGGGTCTGCGAGCGCCCGCGCCAACCCGTCACCGGCAGCGCGAACTTGGCCACCAGCCGGTCGGTGAACGGCGCCCGGTGCAGCCGGGCCAGGCGCACCGGCGTCTGGCCCCGGCGGACCTCCACCCGCGCCCCGGCCGGCAGTTCCACCGAGCGCCGCCCGTCGCACCAGAGCACCCCGTGCGGCGTCTTCGGCTGCACCTCCACCGCCAGCACCGAGTCCGGCGAGGTCACCAGCGGCCGGGCGAACAGCGCGTGCGCGCTGATCGGCACCATCAGCAGCGCCTCCACCTCCGGCCACACCACCGGGCCGCCGCCGGAGAACGCGTACGCCGTCGAACCGGTCGGCGTCGCGCAGACCACCCCGTCACAGCCGAAGTTGGAGACCGGACGGCCGTCGACCTCGGTCACCACCTCCAGCATCCGCTCCCGGGAGGCCTTCTCGATCGACGCCTCGTTCAGCGCCCAGTCGTGGTGCACCGCGTCGCCGTTGGTCCGCACGATGACATCGATGGTCATCCGCTCCTCGACCTCGTAGTCGGCGTCCACCACCCGCTCGACCACCACCGCGAGATCGTCCCGTTCGGCCTCGGCGAGGAAGCCCACCCGGCCCAGGTTGATGCCCAGCATCGGCAGCCCGTGCTCGCGCGCCAGCTCCGCCCCGCGCAGCAGCGTGCCGTCCCCGCCCGCGACCAGGATCAGCTCGCAGCCGTCCGCCGCGCCCGGCCCCCCGGCCACCCGCTCGACCCCGTCCGGCAGATCCAGGTCCACCGCCTCGGCCGCGAGCAGTCTGATCCGGATGCCCGCCTTCAGCAGCCCGTGCACCAGGCCCTCGACGCTGCGCAGCGCCGCCTCCCGGCCGGTGTGCGCGATCAGGAAGACCGTACGTTCCTCACTCATGCCGCTGCCCTCTCCCTACGCCTGCCGGGTCGCCCTCGGCCCGGTGCGGCCGCGTCACTCAGCATGACGGACCGGACGCCCGCAAAGCACCCTATCGGGGGCCCTCGGCGACGGCCCGGTCCGCCTCCGCGGGGTCCAGCGCGGGGGCGTCCCGGCGCAGCCAGAGGAAGTACTCGACGTTTCCGGACGGGCCCGGCAGCGGGCTCGCGGTGACCGCCCGCACGCCCAGCCCGAGCTCCCAGGCCTGCCCGGCCACCTGCCGGACCATCTCGGCCCGCAGCTGCGGACTGCGCACCACACCGCCGTTGCCGAGCCGGTCCTTGCCGATCTCGAACTGCGGCTTGACCATCAGCACCAGGTCCGCGTCCTCGGCGGCGCAGGCGGCCAGCGCCGGCAGCACCAGGCCCAGCGAGATGAACGAGAGGTCGCCGACCACCAGGTCGACGGGGGTGCCGCCGATCAGTTCCAGGGTCAGCTCGCGCACATTGGTGCGGTCCATCACCGTCACCCGCTCGTCGCTCTGCAGCGACCAGGCGAGCTGGCCGTAGCCGACGTCCACCGCCAGGACCCCGGCCGCGCCGCTTCGCAGCAGCACATCGGTGAACCCGCCGGTGGACGCGCCCGCGTCCAGCGCCCGGCGCCCCTCGACCACCAGGCCCTGCGGCACGAACGCCGCGAAGGCCCCGGCGAGCTTGTGACCGCCCCGGGAGACGTAGTCGGGGTCGTTCTCGTCCTTCGCCACCACGACCGCCGCCGCGGTCTCCACCTGGGTGGCCGGCTTGGTCGCGGTGGTGCCGCCGACGGTCACCCGGCCGGCCGCGATCAGCTCGGACGCGTGCTCGCGCGACCGGGCCAGCTTGCGGCGGACCAGCTCCGCGTCGAGACGGCGTCGTGCCACTGCCACTGGCGTTTCAGCTCCTACGGGTCATTCCTGGCGGGTCATTCCTGGTCGAGCGCGGCCAGCGTGTCGGTGAGCCGCTGGTGAACATCTTCGTACACCGCGGGGTGCGCCTCGGTCGGCACCCCGTCCAGCGCCGCCAGCCGGGCCAGCCCGGCGTCCACGACGGGGTGGCCGGTCGGGGTCGGTTCGCCGCCCGGCGGCAGGAGTTCCCCGGTGATCGGTTCGGTATCAGGCATCGGGCTTCTTCGTGCTGGTCTTCCGGACGGTGGTCTTCCTCGTGGCGGTCCGCTTGGCGGGCATCTCCTGCCCTGCGGCCGCTGTCCTTCGGGTGGCCGAGCTCTTCGTCACGGCGGTCTTCTTCACCGCCGTCTTCTTGGCAGCGGCCTTCTTGGCGGGCGCCTTCGCGGCCGGGGTCCTGTCCGTGGCGGCCTTCTCCGATGAGGCCTTCCCGGTGGGGGCCTTTCCGGTGGGGGCCTTCCCGGCCGGGGCCGGCTTCTCCGTGGCCGGCCGCGCGGTGGCCTTCCCGGCCTGCTTCTTCACCGGCTTCCCCGCCGCCGGCTCGGCCGGACCCACGGGTTCCCCGGTGCGTGCCGGGCTCTCGGGCTCCACGTCCTTCACGTCCCGAACATCCCGCACGTCCCGGACGTCCCGGACCTCCCGCACGGCCTTCGCGGGCCTTGCGGGCGGCACCGGCGGATCGACCTCCACCGGCTCGTCGACCTCGACCCGCTCGGCCGCTATCGGCTCGCCGATCACCCGGACCGCGGGACCGTCCTCCTGCTCCCAGCCACGCCCGAACAGATCGTCCGCCCGGGGAGCCGGAGCCGGCACCACCGTCGTACCCGCCGGCCCGTCCCCGTCCTGGACCTCACGCAGTCTGCTCTCCAGATAGGCGAGCACCACACCGACCTTGGTCACCTGGTCGCCGACCCGCTCGAAGGCCTTCTCCACCTCGCCGCGCGCCACACCGACCGCCAGGTCCACCCCGGCCCGTCCGGCGGTGACCGCCTCCTCCGCCAGCGTCTGGAGCTGCTTGGCGGACGGCGGGAACTGCCCGCCGAACCGGCGCTCCACCTCGGTGACGTCGATCCCGGTCCGTTCCAGCAGCTCCGCCGCCGTCCCGACGACCCGCTTGCCGACCTCCTCCACCAGCCCGGCGGCGACCTCCACCGCTCCCCGCACCGTCTTCGGCAGCATCCGGGTGCCTCCTAAGCGCCTGCGCGCATCGCTCCGTCGCCGTCGGGTGTCCGGAACGTCCGGGCACCCCACTGACGACGCTACCGCCAAAACCCTCCTGCGGTACCGTGGCCCGCAGTCACCGCCGCCGCCCGCCACAGGCCGGACGCCGTACCGAGGAGTGGACCCACCGCCATGGCCAACGCCGAGGAGTGCCGTGAGGCACTGGAGCAGCTCAGCCGGAACATGGCGAAGTCCACCGGAGACGTCCGCACGGCGGCCTCCCTCGACCGCTCGCTCACCTGCCGGATCACCGACCTCGACCTGACCTTCTCCGGACGGCTCCGCGACGGCCGGATCCAGGACGTCACCGAGGCTCCCGGGGCCCCCGCCGAGAAGGCCGAGATCCGGCTCACCATGGCCAGCGACGACCTGGTGGCCCTGGTCGACGGCAGGCTCAACTTCGCGGCCGCCTGGGCGGGCGGCCGGGTCAGGCTGGAGGCCGGCTTCCGCGATCTGCTGCGGCTGCGCACCCTCCTCTGACCCCGGCCGCCCGCCCAGGACGGGTCGGGGCCGGTCAGAAGCCCAGCTCGGCCAGCGCCTTCCGCCCGTCGACCGGCTCGCCGTCCGCGTCCAGCGCCGTCCACGCCGCCGCGCAGAGCGCCCGCAGGCCGTCCCAGCGGTCCGCCCCGACGCCCTCCAGCCGCAGCACGCCGCCCTCGGCCACCGCGGTCCAGCCGCCGCAGCCGAAGCCGCCACCCGGCTGTTCCGTCACCACCGGGTGCGGCACCAGCAGCCCGCGCAGGTCCGCGGCCAGGTACGTCGGCCGGTGCTCCACCACCGCGGCCAGCAGCTCCGCCGCGGTGGTCACCCCGGTGAAGACCAGCAGGCTGTCCACCCCGCCGTTGAACGCGCCCTCGATGTCGGTGTCCAGCCGGTCCCCGACCACCAGCGGCCGCTGCGCGCCCGTCCGCAGCACCGTCTCCCGGTGCATCGGCGGCAGCGGCTTGCCCGCCACCTCCGGCTCCACGCCCGTCGCCGCGCGCACCGCCGCGACCAGCGTCCCGTTGCCCGGCGCGATGCCGCGCGCCGTCGGCACCGTCAGGTCGGTGTTGGACGCGACCCAGGGCAGCCCCTGCTGCACGGCGTACGAGGCCTCCGCCAGGTGCGTCCAGCCGACCGAGGCGTCGTAACCCTGGACCACCGCGAGCGGCTCCTCGGCCAGCGTGCGGACCGCCACCAGGCCGCGCTCGGCCAGCGCCTCCTCCAGGCCCGCACCGCCCACCACCAGCACCTTCGCCCCGGCCGGCACCTTCTCGGACACCACCCGGGCGGCCGCCTGGGCCGAGTTGATCACGTCGGCGGGCTCGGCCGGCACACCCAGCTCGGTCAGGTGGGCGGCCACCACCCGGGGCGGCCGGGAGGCGTTGTTGGTCACGTACGCCAGCCGCATCCCGGTCGTCCGCGCCGTCGCCAGCGAGTCCACGGCGTGCTCGATCGCGTTCGGGCCCGCGTAGACCACGCCGTCGAGGTCCAGCAGCGCCGTGTCGTACGCCTCGGTGAGCGGGTGCTCACTCCCGCCCGGGGCGGTCCGTCGCGCGGTGGTGGCCGTCTCGGTCATGCCTGCTCTACCTCATTCGCTGCGTCGAAAGTCACTGCGTCGAAAGTCACTGCGTTCACTGCGCTCACCGCGTCCGTCGCGGTCACGCCTTCGGTGCGGTCACTGCGTCGGATCCCCGTCGGCCGGCACCTCGGACTCCGCGTTCCCCGGCAGCGCGCCGGACGCCCGCGGGGCCTCCAGGTACCCGGGCGCCCCCGGCAGCAGAGGGCCGAACGCCCCGGCGCGGGCCGCCAGGGTCGCCCGGGTCTGCCGCAGCGCCGCCCGGTAGTGGTCCGTCTCCGGCCGCATCGCCACGGCCAGCGCCAGATGCTCGGCGGACGTCTCGAAGTCGCCCAGCCGGGCGGCCGACACACCCCACCCGAACTGAGCGTAGTCGTCCGAGGGGTCGGCCAGGGCGACAGCCCGGAAGTTCTCCAGCGCCGCCGCGTACGAACCGGCGTCGAACTGGGCCCGCGCCAGCGTCTCCCGGATGCTGCGCGAGTGCGGCTCGGCGGCGGCCGCCCGCGCCAGCAGCTGCTCGGCCGCCGCCGGGTTCCCCTGCGCGAGCAGCGCCCCGCCCCGGCGGAACCAGTCGTAGACGTCCCCCGCCGGATCCCCCGTCCGCCCCTGCGCGGGCACGCCGCCGCCCTCGGCCGGACCGTCCCCACCGGTGGCACCGCCCGACCGGGCGGGCATACCCGGCTCACCGGGTCCGCCGCCGTCCACCCTCTCCTGCCTACCGCTCATGCGTACCTCGCCCTCGGTCACGACGCCCGCCCCACCGATCGGCACGGGCGTTCAGATCTCTGAACAACGCGTACCCGATTACGATGCCCAGAATGAGCACACCCAGTGCAGAAAGCGGAGTGGAGTCTCCGCAGGGCGGCCCCGGCGATCCCGGGCACGTCGCCACCGCAGGTCTGTCCCTGTCCCCCTTCCGAGGTCTGAGGTACGTCCCCGACCGGGTCGGCACCCTGGCCGCGGTCACCTCACCGCCGTACGACGTCGTCGACCCCGGCCGCCGGCTCGACCTGGAGACCGCCGACCCGCACAACGTGGTCCGGCTGATCCTGCCGCGCCCCGAGCCCAACGACGCCGGCGACCGCCCCGACCGCGACACCCGCTACCGGCACGCCGCCCGGCTGCTGCGCGACTGGCAGCGCGAGGGCGTCCTGGCCGCCGACCCGGAGCCCGCGCTCTACGTCTACGAGCAACGCGTCCCCGCCACCGGCGACTCCCCCGAGCTGCTGCAGCGCGGTCTGGTCGGCGCCCTCGCCGTCAGCGGCCGGGAGGCCGGCGTGGTGCTCCCGCACGAGGACGTGATGCCCCGGCCGGTCGCCGACCGGGTCGGCCTGATGCGCACCACCCGGGCCAACCTCGAACCGCTGCTGCTCACCTACCGGGGCAACGGCGGCGCCGCCGGGGTGGTCGAACGGGCCGTCCGGGGCGAACCGCTGCTCACCACGACCACCACCGACGGCACCCACCACCGGCTCTGGGCCGTCACCGATCCCGCCGAAATCGCCGAGGTCGGCCGCGACCTGGCCACCTGCCGGGCGTTGATCGCCGACGGCCACCACCGGTGGGAAATGTACCTGCGGCTCCAGCGCGAGCACCGCCACCTGCCGCGCAGCCCCTGGGACCGGGGCCTGGTACTCCTGGTCGACACCGCCCGCTACCCGCTGCGGGTCCGGGCGATCCACCGTGTGCTGTACCGCCTGCCGGTCGCCGAGGCGCTGAAGAAACTGGGCGACCGCTGGCAGGTCAAGGAGGTGCCGGGTCCGCTGGACACCGCCCTCCAGGCCCTCGCCGAGCAGAAACGGCACGGCGGCACCGGCTTCCTGCTCACCGGCGGCGACGGCGTCTACTGGCTGATCGGCGAACCGGACGAGGCCCTGATCGACGCCACCGTGCCGAGCGACCGCCCCGAGGAGTGGCGTCACCTGGACGCGACCGTCCTGCACGCCACGCTGCTCGACCACACCTGGCGCGTCCCCGACGGCCCCGACGACATCGGCTACCTGCACACCGCCGTGTCCGCCGAGCGCGAGGCCGCCCGGACCGGCGGCACCGCCGTGCTGCTGCACCCGGTGCGCGAGAGCGTGGTCCGCCGGCTCGCCGAGCAGGGGGTCACCATGCCGCGGAAGTCGACCTCCTTCGGCCCGAAGCCCGCCACCGGGCTGGTCCTGCGCAGCCTCGAACTGGGCTGACCGGGCTGGGCTGACCGGCACAGCAGTGAGGCCCTGCCGCACCCCGGGAACTCCCGGGGTGCGGCAGGGCCTCACTCAGTTCTGACGGGCGCGTCGGTCAGCGCTTCTCGTCGGTGGAACGCTCCGGCACCACGCCGTCGAACTCCTCGTCGATCTCGACGTCGTCCTCGTCGTAGTACTCCTCGACGTCTTCCTCGTCCTCGAAGATCTCCCGCTCGTCCGGCGCACCGCCGCGCGACTTCGCCGCCGGGGCCTCGGCCGGCTCGTCCTGCTCGGACTCGTCCAGCTCCGGGTCGAGCGCGTCGACGAACTCCAGGCCGTCGATCTCGGCCAGCCGCTCGGAGGCGTTGGTCGCACCGTCGGTGTCAGCCTCGGCGGCCTTCGCGAACCACTCGCGGGCCTCCTCGCCACGGCCGGCCGCGATCAGCGCCTCGGCGTACGCGTAGCGCAGACGGGCGGTCCACGGCTGCACGGAGCTGGAGGCCAGCTCCGGGCTCTGCAGGGTGACCACGGCCGCGTCGTACTGCTCCATGTCGCTGCGGGCACCCGCCGCGACCAGGCGCATCTCGACCTGGCCGGCCTTGTCCAGCTGCTTCACCTCGGGCTCGCCGGCCATCGCCAGCGCCCGCTCCGGACGGCCCAGACCGCGCTCGCAGTCCGCCATCACGGGCCACAGGTCAGCGCGGCCGGTCATCCGGCGGGCGGCGCGGAACTCGGTCAGCGCCTCGGAGTAGCGCTGCGTCATGTAGGAGGCGAAACCGGCCGCCTCACGGACGGCGGCGACCCGGGAGGCCAGGCGAAGCGCGATACGCGAGTACTGGTACGCCTCCTCCTGCTCGCCGTCCAGCAGACGGGCGACCATCACCAGGTTGCGGGCGACATCGTCGGCAAGCGTCTTGGGCAGGCTCTTGAGCTCCTGGCGCACGTCCGCGTCCAGCTCGAAGCCGGTGACGTCCTCCGGGATCGGCAGGCGCTTGACCGGCTCGTAGTTGCCCCGGCGGTCGTCGTAGTCCCGGCCGCCACGGTCGTCACGGTCCCGGTTGTAGCCGCCGGACGGGCGGTCATCACGACGGAAACCACCACCGGAGGGACGGTCATCGCGGCGGAAGCCGCCACGGTCGTCACGGTCGCGGCTGTAGCCGCCGGAGGGACGGTCATCGCGACGGAAACCACCGCCACCGGACGGGCGGTCGTCACGACGGAAGCCACCACCGGAGGGACGGTCGTCACGGCGGAAACCACCACCGGACGGACGGTCGTCACGACGGAAGCCACCGCGGTCGTCACGGTCGCGGTTGAAACCGCCACCCGAGGGACGGTCGTCGCGACGGGCGCCGCCACGGTCGTCACGGTCCCGGTTGAAACCGCCACCGGACGGACGGTCGTCGCGACGGGCGCCGCCACGGTCGTCACGGTCCCGGTTGAAACCACCACCCGAGGGACGGTCGTCACGACGGAAACCGCCGCCGGAGGGGCGGTCATCGCGGCGGAAACCGCCACCCGAGGGACGGTCATCGCGACGGGCGCCGCCACGGTCGTCACGGTCCCGGTTGAAACCACCACCGGAGGGACGGTCGTCACGACGGAAACCGCCACGGTCGTCACGGTCCCGGTTGAAACCACCACCCGAGGGACGGTCGTCACGACGGAAACCGCCACCGGACGGACGGTCATCGCGACGGGCGCCGCCACGGTCGTCACGGTCCCGGTTGAAACCACCACCCGAGGGACGGTCATCGCGGCGGAAACCGCCACCGGACGGACGGTCATCGCGACGGGCGCCGCCACGGTCGTCACGGTCCCGGTTGAAACCACCACCGGAGGGACGGTCGTCACGACGGAAACCGCCGCCGCCGGAGGGGCGGTCGTCACGACGCGGGCGGTCGTCACGGTCGTCGCGACGCGGACCACGGTCGTTGGACCAGCCCCCGCGAGACCGGGGCTCGTAGCCGCGGCCGTCGTCCGATCGACGCTCGGGACGGTCCTGGGGCTGGTTCGACATTGTGGTGACTCCTTCTGCTGCTTCAGCTCCACCGCGGACCGGGCGACACGACTGCCCTCACGCGGTTCGATGCCGGCCTCCTGGCCGGGCACCATCTCCATTGTCCGACATCCCGGGAGACCTCGCGTCTGGGCGAAAGTCCCTGGTGTGCCGGCACTGCACATGTTCGCAAAACACAAAAAGGCCGCGGCCCCAGCGAATCGCTGGGGCCGCGGCCTTGAATAATTGTTCGGCGGCGTCCTACTCTCCCACAGGGTCCCCCCTGCAGTACCATCGGCGCTGTGAGGCTTAGCTTCCGGGTTCGGAATGTAACC
>NZ_JBIVRD010000079.1:0-13928 GCF_044755565.1 Kitasatospora sp. NPDC092286
GAAAGCTACCTCGCCGGCCTTCACCTCCGCGGCGCAATGATCTGGATCAAGGACCTCACCCGAACCCATTGATCACGACCGAATACGCGGCCTAGCGGGCAGCGGCCGACCGGGGCGGATGGCGTGCAACTGGCAGAGCATGGAGATCATCAAGGGGATCCGGGCGAGGTCGGACAGCCGGCTGCGCGCCAAGGCTTGCGTGAACCGGGTCGCGACGCGGTTGGGTTCGGCCAGCTCGAAGGCGTGGAACCAGCCCCAGGCAACGCGGTGCACTTCGTCCGGACTGAACGGTTCCAGATCGTATCGGGGCGGCCGAAAGCCGATGTTGTCGAGCTCCCCGCCAGGCAGCGGGCGGGTAGCCACGACAAACCTGTATGTCTGGGCGTCCTGGCCTCGCTAGGCGGAGAGGGTGCCCGGCGCCAAGAGCAGGGCGAGTGAGCCAGCGGCGTGCCGGCCATCCGGACCTCGCCGCCGTCCCGAGCGGGGACAGGTGATGCGAGAGGGCCCGCGTTACCCCGGTACCGTCCCCGTGCGGCCGTCCCTTCCCGGCGGGGGCTCGCGGCTCGCTTCGGTGATCAGGGCGCGGATCGCCGTGGCCACGGGGGCCGGCCGCTCCTGCATGGCGACGTGGCCGACGCCGGGCAGGGTGAGGAGGCGGACGTCGCGGAAGGCCGCGTAGGCCCGGGGCGCCGTGCGGAAGGGGACGAGGTTGTCGTCCCGTCCGTAGACGAGCAGGGTGGGGGCGGTGACCCGGCGGGCCTGGCGCCAGGCCGACGCCTCGCCCTGCCGCACGAACGCGCGGGCCAGTGCGCGCACCCCCTCGGCCAGCATGTCCTGCGCGTACGGCAGTTCCGTGCGGCGCCGGCGCTCGCGGGCCTCCACCGCCCGCTGCTCGGTGCCGACGAGGGCGGGGTTCGCGTAGATGAGGCGGTAGAGGTCGTCCAGCCGGCGGTCGGGGGTCTGGGCGGCCAGGAGCCGGGAGTACAGTCGCGGGGCGCCCGGCAGTCCGAGCAGGGCCACCCGGAGGGCCTGCGCCGGCGGGAATGTCGGCAGTACGGGCGAGATGAGCGTCAACGTGCCGACCAGATCGGGTCGTCGGGTGGCGAGGTGGAGTGCGATCAGGCCGCCGAGGGAGTTGCCGACCAGGTGTACGCGGCGGTGTCCGGTCCGGTCGAGGTGGTCGGCCACGGCCGCGGCCTGGCGTTCGACGGTGACATCGCCGTCGGGTGGGGGCGCCGACCTCCCGAAGCCCGGGAGGTCGAGGGCCAGGCAGTGCGCCGAGGTCCGCAACAGGTCGATCAGGCCGGCCCAGTTGTGGGTCCACCCGCCCAGCCCGTGCAGGAACACGGCGGTGTCGGTGGCCGGGGCGGCGCTGCGGACGTACTCGACGGCGAGAGTCTGCTGCATGATGGTCTGTTCCTCCGGAATGGTCCCAACCCGTCGTCGTCTCCTGCCGGCCGGCTCACTCCCGCAGGGGCCCGGCCGTCTCCGCGATGGCGAGCCGGTAGTGCCCGATGAGCCGGTCACCGACCGCTTCCCAGCTGCGTTCCGCCACGGCGGCACGGCCGGCCCGCCCGAGCGCCACCCGCAGCTCCCTGCTCCGGGCGAGCCTTTCCACGGCTTCCCGGAACCCCCTCCGCGCATCGGTCGGGACGAGGAATCCGGTCTGCCCCGGACGTACGAGGTCCAGCGGTCCGCCGGCCGCCGGGGCGACGACGGGCAGGCCGCTCGCCATGGCCTCCTGGAGGGTCTGGCCGAACGTCTCGAACGGCCCCGCATGGACGAACACGTCGAACGAGGCGTAGAGCCGGGCGAGTTCGTGCCCGGTCCGGCGGCCCAGGAAGACCGCGTCCGGCAGTGCGGCCTCCAGCCGGGACCGGAGGGGACCGTCGCCGACGACCACCAGCCGTACGCCCGGGAGCCGGGACACCTCCGCCAGCCGGTCGACCTGCTTCTCCGCCGCCAGGCGCCCGACGTATCCCACCAGGACCTCCCCGGGGGAGCCGAGGTGCCGGCGCAGGGCCTCGTCGCGGTGGCGGGGGTGGAACCGCAGGCAGTCCACGCCGCGCGGCCACAGGTGGACCCGGGGAACGCCCTGCGCCACCAGGGCGCGGAGCGACGCCCGGGACGGCGCCAGCGTGCGTGCGGCCGGGGCGTGGATGTGCCGGAGGTGCCGCCAGGCCAGCCTGGCGCCGGCAGCTCCCGCCACCGGCAGATAGGCCCTGGCATAGGCGGCCATGTCCGTCTGGAACACCGCCACGACCGGGATCCCCGCCCGCCCGGCAGCGGCCCCTCCGGCCGCCCCGAGCATGAACGGACCGGCCAGGTGCACCAGATGGGGGCGGTGCCGGGCGATGGCGTCGGCCACCTGCCGCCCCGGGAGCGCGATCCGTACCTCCGGGTAGCCGGGCAGCGGCACGGAAGGGACGCGGACCACCTCGTAGCCGTACGCCCGCTCGGGGCCGTCGCCCCCGTACCGCCGAGCGGCCCCCGGCGCCGGTGCCACCACGACCGGAGTGTGCCCCCGGGCCACGAGGTGCTCCGCGGCCCTGAGCACGCTGTGGGCGACACCGTTGAGCTGCGGCGCGAAGGACTCGGCGACGATCACGACGCGGAGCCGGTCACCACCGGGAGCCGGGACGTCCGCGGGGCGCGCCGCAGGCCCGCGCAGGACCCGGCTCACCCGGCACCGCCGGTTCCCGGTACGGCCGGGCGGGCCGGGCCCGCCGGGAGGGACCGGCCGACCGCGCGCAGGTCCCGGAGGATCTCCAGGAACGAGTCGGAGAGGCCCGCCTCGCAGTACTCCACGCCGATCTCCGCGCAGTAGTCGCGCACGATGCGCGAGGCGGGGCGCAGCGCCACCACCGGCATGGCGGGGAAGAGATGGTGCTCGATCTGGTAGCCGAGACCGCCGAACACGAGGTGGACGAACCGGCCGGCCCGCAGATTGCGGGAGGGCAGTACCTGCCGCCGGAGGAAGTCCGTCCGCTCCGGGTCCGGGCCCGTCATCGGCATGCCCTTGTGGTTGGGCGCGAAGACGCACCCCAGGTACACGCCGAGCACGGATCCGCACACCGCGGCGAAGGCCAGGGCCTGGAGCGGTGAGAGGACGACGGCCAGCAGGGCCGCCGACAGGATGTAGTGCAGCGCGGTGAGGGTGCGTTCCAGGGCCGGGTACCGGACCGGGCCCCGGGTCAGGGTCAGCCAGGTGGCGACGAGGAGGCCGAGCGCCTGGAGGGAGAGCAGCGGGAAGAACAGCTCTGCCTGGTACCTGGCGACGAGCCGCCTCAACCCCCTGGCCCGGCCGGCCTGTTCGGCGGTCCGGACGAAGAGGATGGAGTCGGCGGCCGGGTCGTACCCCGTGCGGTTCGGATGCGCGTGATGCCGGTTGTGGTCGCTCACCCACCACCCGTAGCTCATGCCGACCACGAGGTTTCCCAGCAGGATGCCGGCCAGGTCGGTCGCCCGGCGGCCGGCGAACACCGCGCGGTGGGCGACGTCGTGGCCGAGCAGTGCCAACTGGCCGAGCAAGAAGGCGAACAGGGGCGCGAGGCAGAGCTGCCACCAGCTCGCGCCGAGCACGACGAACCAGGCCAGGAGCAGCGCCAGGGCCGTGAACAGCGCGGCGCTCCGGCACGCGTAGTGCAGCGGGCGCCTGCGCAGCAGACCGGCCTCCGAGACGCGCCGGTACAACTCGGCGAAGTCGCCGCGCCGGGTGGTCCCGGTGGTCGGGGTGTCCTGAACGGTCATGCCACCATCCCGGTCTCGGGTCGCTCCGGCCGTGGCAGCCTCGCGGTGAGGCCCCGGGCCGGGTGGTCTCAGCGTTCCGTACCCGACCCGTCGTTGTCCCGGCACCGCTCCGTGTCGCGGGGGGAGACGGCTCGATCGGGCGGGCGGCGGGCCTCGCCGCTCCGTCACGCATCCGAAGCACGGTCGGCTGTTCGCCTTCCCGTGCGTCCGGTGCGATCGACCGCCGACCTGTCCGGGTGCTCGGCACCTCGCGTGGCCGGGCGTGCCTGACACCGACCGCCCCGTCCCGCAGAGCCTCTCCCGGCTCGAAGCGGTGATGGGACCACGTCCGCCTCACCTGGTCACTCCGGCGGCTGCCTCCCGGTCGCGGGGGTGCTCCGGGCGGGTTTGCCTGGGAGGGGCAGGAGGGGGCTCGGGAAGCCGCGAGACAGGGAACCACATGACGATCACGACCGCACGTTCGACCATGACCATCGGCGACTTCCTGCTGCGCCGCCTGCGGGAGGCGGGCATCTCGCACCTGTTCGGAGTGGCCGGCGACTACAATCTCGAGTTCCTCCTGCAGATGGAGGACCGCGACGAGTTCACGTGGGTCGGCAACTGCAACGAGCTGAACGCCGCCTACGCGGCCGACGGGTACGCGCGGCTCAAGGGCATCTCGGGGCTCGTGGTGACCCACGGCGTCGGCGCCTGGAGCGCCATCAACGGTGTCGCCGGCGCCTACAGCGAGCGCGTTCCCGTCGTCTGCGTCTGCGGGTCGCTTCCACTGAAGGCGCTGGACCGGAAGCTGCTGATGCACCATACCTCGGGCGACACCGACCACGACGACGTCATGCGCGGCTACGCCCAGGTCACGGCGGCACAGACCAGGCTGACGCCGCGGAACGCCGTGACGGAGATCGACCGGCTCATCCTCACCGCCTGGCAGCGCAAGCTCCCCGTCTACCTGGAACTGCCCTCCGACATCGCCTACCTGGACGTCGAGGTCCCGCCGGAGCCGCTGGAGCTCGCCATGCCACCGAGCGATCCCGAACGGCTGAGCACGTGCGCCGACGCGATCGTCGCCCGGCTCACCAACGCGCGCTCGCCCGTGATCCTCGTCGACATCGACGCGGACCGCTTCGACGTGACCGGCGAACTGCTGGAACTGGCGGGCAGGATGCGGCTGCCGATCGCCGCCGTCAACACCGTCAAGGGGCTCATCGACGAGACCAGCCCGTACTTCCTCGGCCTCTACGCGGGAGCGGGCAGTAAGCCCGAGATCCGCGAGACGGTGGAGAACAGCGACTGCCTGCTGGCGATCGGCGTACGGCGCGTGGACACGACGTCCGGGGGTTTCAGCGACGCGCTTCCCGCCGGACGGATCGACGCCCGCGGTGACGCCGTGGACATCGGCCCGGACAACTACCAGGCCGTCTACCTCAAGGAACTGCTCCGCCGGGTCGCCGACAAGGCCCCGGCCAGGACCTCGGGATACTTCCGGCAGGCCGAGACGCCACAGGAGCCGAGCGCGGTCGTGATGTCCGACCCGCTCACCCAGGCGGCGTACTGGAACATGGTCCAGGACTTCATCCGCGAGGGCGACGTGCTCATCGCCGAGGACGGCACCTCCGAGGCGGGCTGCTGGGGGCTGCGGCTGCCGCCGAAGTGCTCCGTCGTCACCCAGGCCGTCTGGGGCTCGATCGGCTACAGCGTGGGATCGGTCCTCGGCACGCTCCTCGCCGCGCCGAAGCGGCGGCACCTGCTCTTCGTGGGTGACGGGTCCTTCCAGCTCACGGCGCAGGAGGTGTCGACGATCCTCCGGCACGACCTCAAGCCCGTCATCTTTCTGATCAACAACGGCGGTTACACCGTCGAGCGCGCCATCTGCGGCAAGCAGGGGCACTTCAACGACATCGCCAACTGGGCCTACGCCGAACTGCCGAAGGTCCTGCACCCGGGAACGACCGCCCGGACGTTCGTCGTGAAGACGCCGGCCGAACTCAAGGAGGCGCTGGCCGCCCCGCACGACAGCATGATCTTCATCGAGGCGCTCATGGACAAGTACGACGCCCCGCAGCTCGTCATCGACTCCGGCCACGGTATGGCGGAGGTCGACTACGGCCCCCGCGGCCCGCAGCACCGGCCCGGCGTCCAGCTCTGAAGAAAGAAGCCACTCCCGGCGAACGTCGCCGGCGTCGTCAGCTCATCGACGGTCTCCACCAGGCCGTCACCGTCCATGACCCCGATGGAGACAACCCATGCGGCCCAGTTCGTCCCTGTCCCTGCTCGCCGCCGGTCTGGTGTTCATCACGGCGGCCGCCACCGGCGGTGCCGGCACGTCCTGGGCCGTGCAGTCGGTCAGACCCGCGGCGCCGCCGTCCGCGGACCCACCGCACTCACCCGCGGCGTCCCCCGCCGGTACCGGCCGACCGCTGCAGGACCCTCCGCAGCTGGTGAGCCATGACGGCGTCCTCAAGGCGCGGATCACCGTCTCCAGGCGGAAGGTGGCCGTGGGGGACAGCGAGCTGTTCGCCCTCACCTACAACGGCTCCTACATGCCGCCCACCCTCCGCATCCGTCCGGGCGACCGGGTGGAGCTGGACATGGTCAACGAGTGGACCGAGGACACCAACCTCCACGTCCACGGGCTCCATGTCTCACCCGAGAGCCCGTCCGACGACATCTTCATCGAGATCAAACCCGGTGGGACCTTCCACTACTCGTACCGGATCCCTCACGACATCACTCCGGGGACCTACTGGTACCACTCCCACGCCGACATGCGTTCCGCCTCGCAGGTGGCCGGCGGCGAGTCGGGCATCATCATCGTCGACGGGCTGAGGGAATACCTGCCCCACCCCCTGAAGGACATCACCGAGCGCGTCATCGCGCTCAAGGACGACCAGACCGAGGGTGACTCCGTCAAGATCGAGAACCTGAGCATCGGCGCGCCCACCAACCGCACGATCAACGGTCAGCAGAAACCCGTCATCAGCATCGGGCCGGGCGAGACCCAACTGTGGCGGCTGGCCAACATCGGCGCCAACATCTACTACGAGCTGCACCTGCCGGGCCGGCAGTTCCATGTGATCGCCCAGGACGGCTACCCCGTCGAGCACGTCTACTCCGCGGACTCCCTGGTCGTCCCGGCCGGTGCCCGCTTCGACGTGCTGGTGCAGGGCGGCTCGCCCGGCCAGGCCCCGCTGCAGACGCTGGCCTACGACACCGGGCCCGCCGGGAACCAGTTCCCCCAGGTGGATCTGGCGACCGTGGTCACGGAGGGCAGTCCGGTGCAGCCGGAGCGGCTGCCCGACCGCTTCGCACCGAACGAGGACCTCAGCGGTGCCGCCGTCGCCGCCCGCCACGACATCGTCTACACGGAGAACACGGCAGGCACCGAGTTCTACATCAACGGCCGGAAGTTCGACCCGAACAGGGTGGACATCACCTCCGGGCTGAACACCGTCGAGGAGTGGACCGTCGTCAACAACACCGGCGAGGAGCACTCCTTCCACGTCCACACCAACCAGTTCCAGCTGATGAGCGTCAACGGCCGGCCCACCGGGAGCGGGCACCGGTGGTACGACACCATCAACGTCCCGGCCGGGGGAAACGCCGTGCTGCGCATCCGCTTCGCCGACTTCACCGGCAGGACCGTGCTGCACTGCCACATCCTCAACCACGAGGACAACGGCATGATGGCGGTCCTGGACATCGTCCCCGGCAGTGCGACGGAACAGCGGCGGTAGGGCTCGGCGGCCACCAACCGCAGACCGTCGACTCACCGCGGCCGGATCGCCCCGGGCTCAGCTCACGCCGGCCCGGTCGGCCACGGGCTGAGCGCCGCCACCCGCGCGCGCAGCCCGCGCATCGCCCTGGCGGAGGCGATGCCCACCGCCCCGCAGACCAGCCCGTCCCGCACGCAGGCGGCGGCGAACCGCCGCTCCGCGAGGCTGCCGTCGACCACCTCGAACCGCTCGGCGCCGCCCGGCCTGCCGAAGGCCTGGACCCGCAGCCCGTACTGGTCGGTCCACAGGTACGGGACCGGCTCGTAGGCCTGCCGGGCACCGTCCGGACCGGCCAGCAGGTTCCGGGCGGCGCACAGCGCCTGCTCGGTGGCGTTGGTGCGCTGTTCGAGGCGCCGGTGACGGCCGGTGCGCGGGTCGGGCCAGGAGGCGGCGTCACCGGCCGCCCAGACGCCGGGGCCGGCGGCGCAGTAGGCGTCGCAGACCACGCCGTCGTCCAGCCGGACGCCGCTGCCGGCCAGCCATTCGGTGGCCGGCTCGGATCCGACGGCCATCAGCACGGCGTCGGCGGCCAGTTGGGAGCCGTCCGCCAGCCGTACGCCGGAGGCCCGGCCGTGCCGTTCGGTGACCGCGGCGGCCACGCCCCGGCGGATCCGCACCCCGTGCTCGCGGTGCAGGCCTGCCAGCAGCGCGGCCGTCTCTCTGCCCAGTACCCCGGCCAGTGGTGTGGCGGTGGAGACCAGCCAGGTCACCTCGGCGCCGAGTTCGACGGCGGTGGCCGCGGCCTCGGCCCCGAGCAGCCCGCCGCCGACCACCAGCAGCCGTACGCCCGCGCGTAGTTCCTCGCGCAGGGCGAGGGCGTCCGCGAGGGTGCGCAGCACATGGGCCCCGGCCAGCGGTGCTTCGGCGCCGGGCAGCCGGCGCGGGCGGACCCCGGTGGCCAGGATGACGGCCTCGCAGCGCACCCGACCGCCGTCGGCCAGCCGCACGGTCCGGTCCCGGCGGTCCAGGCGCTCGGCCCGCACCCCCAGGCGCAGATCGATGGCGAGCCGGTGCAGCGCCTCCGGGCCGCGCAGCACCAGGCGGTCCGGCTGCCACCTCCCGCTGAGCAGGTGCTTGGAGAGCGGCGGCCGGTCGTAGGGCGGCTCGTCCTCGGCCCCGATCAGGGTGAGGCGGCCGTCGTAGCCGGCCCGGCGCAGCGCCTCGGCGGCGTGCAGCCCGGCCGCGCCGGCCCCGACGACGGCCACCTCCCGCAGAGCGGTCACAGCTGTTCCAGCCGGATCGCCGCGGCCGGGCAGACCGCGGCGGCGTCCCGGACGGCCTGGTGGAACTCGGCGGGCGGCTCGGCATCGAGCAGGACGACGATGCCGTCCTCGTCCCGCTGGTCGAAGACCTCGGGGGCGGCGAGCACGCAGTGTCCGGCGCCGCAGCACTTTTCCTGGTCGATGTGGACGAGCATGGCTTTCCCTTCGGAACATGACTGGTTCGGACCCGGTGGAGGGCGAACCGTGGTGGGGTGGATCTCACAGGTGCGAACGGTGGCGCCGGGCTGGTCCCGTCGGTGTGTGCGACCGGCCCGGGGTGACCGGCCCGGGGTGGCGGGGCGGTGGGGCATGGTGACGGCCGGTCAGCAGGGCCGGCCGCGGTGATGCCGCGTCACCAGGCGAGCGGCAGCTCGTGGACGCCGTAGATGAGCATGTCGCCCCGGAACCGGATCTCCTCGAACGGTACGGCCAGACGCAGTTCGGGCAGCCGCCGCAGGATGGTGTTCAGTGCGATCTGCAGTTCCAGCCGGGCCAGCGGCTGTCCCAGGCACTGGTGGACGCCGAAGCCGAAGGCCAGGTGCAGGCGCGAGTCGCGGGAGAGGTCGAGCTCGTCGCCGCCCGGGAACCGCCGCTCGTCCCGGTTCGCGGTGCTGATCATGCAGATCACGCCCTCGCCCGCCTGGATCCGGACGCCGCCGACGGTGACGTCCTCGGTGGCGACCCGGGTCAGGCCGGAGTGCACGATGGTCAGGTAGCGCAGCAGTTCCTCGACCGCGCCGGTGACCGACTCCGGGTGCTCGCGCAGATGGGTGAGCTGGTCGGGGTTCCGCAGCAGGGCCAGGACGGAGAGCGCGGTCATGTTCGCCGTGGTCTCGTGCCCGGCGACCAGCAGCAGCCGGCCCATGGCGCCGATCTCCTCGGTGCTCAGCTCACCGCGGGCCACCAGCCGGCTGAGGATGCCGTCGTCGGGCTCGGTGCGCTTGGAGTCGGTGAGCTCGGTCAGGTAGTCGGCCAGGCTCTTCTGGGCGGTCCGCACCTCCTCGGCCGAGGAGTCGTGGCGCAGCAGGACCCGGCTGCACTCCTGGAAGAAGTCGTGGTCCTGGTAGGGGACGCCGAGCAGCAGGCAGATGACCAGGGACGGCAGCGGCAGCGCGAACCCGCGGACCAGGTCGCCGGAGGAGCGGCCGGCGGTCATCTCGTCGAGGAGCTCGTCGGCGATGCGCTGGACCTCGGGACGCAGCGCCTCGACCTTCTTGATCATGAACTCGCTGGTGAGCATCCGGCGCAGCTGGGCGTGTTCCGGGTCGTCCATCCGGATGAGGGTCCGCTGCCCCGTGCTCAACTGCCGGGCCCCGGCGCTGATGAACGGGAAGCCGGACCGGTCGGCGTCCGAGCTGAAGCGGGCGTCGCTGAGCACCGCCTTGATGTCGTCGTGGCGGGTGACCAGCCAGCTGGGGGCGCCGTCCCAGAGCGCGATCCGGCTGATCGGTTCCTCCTGCCGGGCCTGCTGGTAGGCCGACGGCGGGTCGAACGGGCAGCCGCCACGGGCGGCGGGGTGGGTGAACCGGGGGGTTTGGGCGGTGGTGGCCATCATGGGCTCCCTTCTCGGAGCGGGATCTGCCGGTGGCGCCGAGCGGATGGGCCTGCGGTGCCGTGGAGTAGCGCCCAGGACCATTACATGCCCTAAGCAACTAACTCACCGTCACGCTAACTCGCGTTCCGTGGCGGCGAAAGAGCCCATCCGGTGACGACCGAATCTGTCCGAAAACCGGGCAGGGGCCGACACGGGAGCCACTCCCCGAACGGGGTCGCTACAGTTCCCCCATGCCGGACGCGACAGACAATCCGACCGCCACCTCCGAGCTGGAGGCGGTGCTGGCCTCGCTGGCCTACCTGCTGACTCGTTCGCAGGAGCACGAGCGCCAGATGGCACGGGCCGGCATCAAGGCGGCGCGCTCGGACGTCTACCTGCTGCGCGCGCTCGCCGAGGCCGAGGAGGCCAGCCGGGTGGGCGACCTGGCCGCCCGGCTGATGGTCAAGCCCTCCCACGTCACTCGGCAGATCGACCGGCTGCAGAGCCAGCAACTGGTGGAACGCACCCCGGACACGCTGGACCGCCGGGCCCGCCAGGTGGCGCTCACGGCCGAAGGGCGGGCGATGCTCAACCGTCTGAAACAGGCCAACATCGCCAGCCTGACCGGCGCGCTGGACGGTATTCCGGCGCCGGACGTCGCCGCCACGGTCAGCGTGCTGCGCCACCTGGTGGACCGGTACGTTCGGCAGGTCCGGATCACGATGCTGTCCGAGGAGGCCACGCCCCCGGGCCGGGCGGCCGGGAGTGCCGACTCGGGCCCGCCCCACCGCACCTGACACGGTCGCCCCGGACGGGGGAGCGGGCGTACGCGGGAAAGGCGGGTGCTGCCACGCTCACCCGCCGGCCGCGCTCTGCGGTCCGGGCCGGCTTCTTCGGCGACGGCGCCACCAGCGACGACCAGTGGTGGTCGCCGCCGGACGGCGAGGGGCAGCAGCGCTACCTCTGACCGCCGGCCGGCGGTGCCGGGAGAGGGGCCGCGCTCCCTCCCGGCGCGGCGGGCGGCGGGTTCACGGCCGGGGTGCGTCGGAGAATATCTCCAGTGACGCGTACTCCGCCGTGATGCTGAGGCCGGCGTTCAGCCCTCCGGCGATCAGCCGGGGGACGGCGGGCTGGGCCGGGCCGGCGCCGGGCCGCTGGCTTGCGAACTGGGCGTTCACCCAGGACTTCTGATCCTCCGTCGCCTGACCCTTGAGGACGATGTCCAGGGTCTCCGTCAGCTCCGTCGCCGACGCGTCGTCGGCCTGCCCCCGGGAGACGGCGAGGATCATACGCGGGTTGCCCTCGTGGTCGGCGCGTATCTCGATGGCGAGGGTGTGGCCGTCGGGGAGCTTCTTGAGCGCCTGGTAGCAGACGTGGTCGGGCAGGGTGCCGGGGACGCCCTTGATCTGCTGGGTGATGAAGTCGAGGCCCCAGTGGTCCTTGAACCGCTGGAGCAGGTCGGTGTCCTTGACCGAGGTGATCGCAGCGCTTCGCCAACTGGGCGGCTGCAGCCCGTCCGTGGCCGGTGCGCTCGGCACCGGCTTCCCGTCCGCGGTCGCGCCGCCCTTGCCGTCCTTGGTCGCGCCGCCGCCGTCGGCCGGGGCCACCGGGGCCGAGGGAACTGCGGCCGGGGTCCCCGCCCCGCTCGCGGCCCCGGTCGCGACCGGCCCCGACGTCGCTGCGGTCGCGGACGGCTTCGGGTCGGAGGCGCAGCCGGCGAGGGGAAGCGCCAGGGCCACGGCCAGGACGGGCAGGACGGCTCGGCGCCTGGAGTGAGTCACGTGAGAGGCCTCTCGATTGACGAGCCGGGGTGACGGCGGCGCCGCCCCGGCGGTGGGACCGACCGGCCGGGGGCGGGAGCCGCCCCCGGCCGGGTATTACGGTGCGGGTGTTCCTCCGTCGTCGTCCGTCACGGGGTGAAGGCGATGGCGTCGAACGCGATGTCCGGGCCGCTGAAGTCCGTGCCGTCCACCAGGTTGCTCACCTGGACGCGGGCGCCGGAGCACAGGATCATCCTGGCGTCGCCGAGCTGGAACCAGCCCTGTCCCGCGGTCTTGGTCTGGGACTGGTCCAGCTTGGTGACGGTCGGCACGAGGCCGTTCGAACCGCAGCCAGAGTAGATCAGGTACGACAGGTTGGGCACCTGGGCCCCGTGGGTGGGCAGGTGGACGAAGATCCGGTTCCCGCTCACCTTCAGGTCGGGAGACCAGGTGGCCACCACACGGTGCGAGATGTTGATGGGCACCTGCGGGGCCTGCGTCAGGTACTGGTAGTACTGCGGCTGCGTCCCCGTGTTGTTGGAGTACACGTGCGTGAAGTACATGCGGCCGCCGTAGCCCGCGCCGAACTGGTGCAGGTCGATTTGGGCGAGGTAGGCCGCGTGCGAGTAGTTGTCGCCGGTGCGGATGGTGAACTTGCCGCCCTTCTCCTGGTCGCCGTTGCAGCCGTAGGCGTTCTTCCAGGGGTAGAACTGCGTGTACACCACCGACGTGTTGGCGGCGTCCCAGCCCGATGGCAGGGTGCAGTCCGGCTTCGGGTAGCGGGCGACCATCGCCGGCTCCGGGTCGGAGGCGGAGTACGCGAGCTTCTGCGTGGACGCGTTCAGGTCGCTGGCGTTGTCGATCCAGGAGACGGCCGGCCCCGGGTACCAGCAGCTGCTGTTGAGCGCGGGGCAGCCCGTCCCGGGGGTGCAGTGGTTGGTCGGCCCGCAGAACAGCGAGTAGTTGCTGGGCAGGTTGAGAGAGTGGATGTAGCCGAAGTTCGGCTGGACGTAGGCCATCTTGCCGGTGTAGTCGTTCTGCGGGCGCTCCGCCCAGCCGAGCACCTTCTCCTGGTACGGCCAGTTGGCCGGCTTGGCCGCGTCCCCGTAGGAGGCCCGCAGGAAGCCCTGGCGGTTGGAGGGGTAGATCGGGTTGGAGGGGTTGTTGCGGTAGCCGAGGCCGTAGTAGCCGCTCGGGTCCCCGCCCGGCTGGTAGAAGCCGGAGTTGTAGGTCCACAGCGCGAGGTACCAGTTCTCGATGAACCGGGGGTCCCCGCCGTTGGGCAGCAGGCCGGCCGCGCGGACGATCTCCCACTTGTTCTCGAGGATCTGGAGGGCGGCGGCGATGTTGGCGGCGTAGTCCGTCGCGATCGCGGTCTTCTGGGCCGGCGTCCAGGTCGTCTTGTCGGCGGCGGCCATGCCGTCGGTGATCTGGGCGATGCCGTAACCGCAGTCGCCCTTGCTGTAGTTGATGGCGACCGGGGTGGTGCGGTTGGCGGCGGCGTCGGCGGCGGTGCGCAGGAGGTTGTCGTTGCCGTAGTAGACGCCCATCAGCGGGTTCCCGGCGTCACCGGCGACGGCGTGCCAGGTTGCCTGGGACAGGTTGCTCTCCTGGGCGACCAGGCCGAGCAGCACCTGGGCGGGGACGAGGCCCTTCTGCTTGTTCGGGCCGATGCCCGGCTCCGGGAACATGGCCTGGATCGAGTAGGCGGGCTGCCCGGTGCCCAGGTAGTCCTTGGGCCGCTGGATGTCCAGGCTCGGGCTTTGCCCTATTTTGTAGACACTTGCCTGTTATGCGACCAAGTCCAGGTTAATGACGCTCGTGGCGTGTTGCCGTTCATAGTCGACGGGGC
>NZ_JBIVRD010000080.1:0-13697 GCF_044755565.1 Kitasatospora sp. NPDC092286
ACAGCGGGACAACTCACTCGACACAAGCACGGGACAAGACCATGAAACTCAAGGCCACGGAGCTGCCGCATGTCAGAGCTGAGCGGAACCTACACCGGCGACCAGCACGCCGCCGGCCCCGATACGCCCGCCGTCCGAAACCTGCTCGGGCAGCTGACCAGCCGAACGAGTGAATCGGACGACGGCTCCGCGCTGCGCGACCTCCTCGCCCACGAGAGCGTCCACGACCGCCTCGAACCCGGACGGACAGCCTGGCTCGAACGCGCGCTCGCCGCCTGCACACTGGGCTCCGCCACCCTGCCCGTGCCCGTCCGCGACCGGCTGGAGGCCCCCTCGCCCGCGCCCGGGAGGTGCTCGAAAAGTCACCGTTCGACCCGGGCTCGCCCGGAGGTAAATCCGCTTGAACGCCGCACTCGAACAGCACCATCATCGGACGCCGAACACCCCGTAGCACTTCCCTGAACTCAGCTTTGCGGTAGCCCACTTGGCTATCAGAGCGCCCTGGTTCAGTAATCCTGCGCACCCGCGCACCGACCGTGTCCGGAGGACCTGTGGCGAAGACCGGCACCGACCGACGGACAGTGCCCGCCCCGGAGATCGACCTCGACGTACTGACCGACCTCGCCCTCCGCGACACCTCCGGCCGGATCCTGATGATCCGCCGGGCCGCGCACGACGTTCTGCCCGGCCTGTGGGAGTACCCGGGCGGCGGCCGTGAGGACGGTGAACCTGTGTCGGCCGGTGCGGCGCGGGAGCCGGCCGAGGAGACCGGGATCTCGATCGGGCGGCTGGCACCCGGCCCACACCACGACCTCGTGCACCCGCTCACCCGCGTCCTGCACACCGTCTGGGACGGGCCCGAGACGGTGCTGCGGCTCGGCGACGAGGGCCTGGCCTTGCACGTGGTCCCTCTCGACGAGGTGCTCGACCTCAAAGTCCCGCTCTACATGCACCACTACCTGCCGCTGCTCACCGCAGCGGCCGACAAGCGCCCCTGGAGGACCTCGTGACCCAGCTCGACGAAACCGGCCGCCCAGCGGACACGGCAGCCCGCGAGCCCGGGACGGACCCGCTGACCCTGGTCGTCGGCGTCCACCTCGTCCTGGTCGACGGCGACGCCGTGCTGCTCGGGCGGCGGCGCAACACCAGCTACGCCAACGGGCTGTGGCACCTGCCGGCCGGGCACATGGAGCGGAGCGAGCCGGTCACCCGCTCCATGACGCGCGAGGCCGAGGAGGAACTCGGCATCACCATCGCCGCGGACGACCTCGCGCTCGTCCACACGCTGCACCACCTCGACGCCGCCAACGGCCGCAGTCGGCTCCAGCTCTTCTTCCGCCCCGCGCACTACCGCGGGCAGGTGCGCAACGCGGAGCCGCACAAGTGCGAGGAACTGCGCTGGTGGCCGATTGGCCGGCTGCCGGCCGACATCGTGCCCTACACCGCGCACGCCCTGGGCGAGATCGCCTGCGGCAACCTGCTCTCCACCGTCGGCTGGCCGGCATGACGGCACACACCCTGCCCGACGACGCCGAGCGGCTGCTGCACGAGACGGCAGGTCCGTACGGGTTGCCGGGCGTACGCTCGCGGGACCGTGCGGGCCGACCGTCGGTGTGGGAGATCCGGACCGGCGACGGGCGCCGGCTGTTCGCCAAGCGGCACAAGAACGAGCTCATGCACCGGCGCGAGACCTCCGCCTACCGGCACCTCGCACCCGCCCTCGGCGAGGAAGGTCGGGCCCCGACCTTCCTCGCCGAGGACACCTCGTCGCGGCTCGTCGTCACCACAGCGCTGCCCGGCACCCCGGCCATCAAGGCCACCTCGGCCCGGCCGAGGAACGGGAGGCGTACCGGCAGGCCGGCCTGCTTGCGGCACGCATCCACACCCACCCGACCTCCGACGGCGTGGTCGGCGAGCGGCTGCCCTGGAGCAAGGAACGCGAGGGGGCGTTCGCCCGTGCCCGCGACGCCCAGCTGTCCGACGAGGACGTCGAGGTCCCGGCCGAGGCCACCCGCATCGAGCCCCGGCATACCGCTCTCACCACCTGCCACGGCGACTTCGGCCCCCGGAACTGGCTCGTCCGCCGCGACGACGATGGCCGACTCATCGTCGGCGTGATCGACTTCGAGCGCAGCCAGGTCGAGGAGCCGGTGCGCCGCGGCCTGATGCGGGTCGTGCTCCAGCTCACCCCGCACCGGCCCGACCTCCGCACGGCGTTCCTGAGCGGCTACGGACGCGAACTGACCCCGGCGAGTGGGCGGCGTGCCGGGCCTGGGCAGCGATCGACTGCCCCGCCGTCCTGCGCTGGGCCTTGGACCACCACCACCACGACGAGGAGATCCTCGGCTACGCCCGCACCGTCCTGAAGCAGCTGCGCCACCCCGCACCGACCGTCTGAAGTCCCCATCCGCTCAGCCATCTTGGAGGTAGCACTGTGGAGAGCCTTCGCCAGGCCGTAGCCGTGATCGCCCACGACCAGGACCAGGGCCTGGTCGCGACCGTCCACTACGCGGCGAACAGCTGGAGCAACACGCTGGCGTGGACCATCCCCGGCGGCAAGGTCGAGGTCGGCGAGCGCCTCGACGAGGCCGCGGCCCGCGAGCTGCGGGAGGAGACCGGGCTGATCGTCGCCGCCGAGGACCTGCGGCTCGTCCACACGGTCCAGGTCGCAGTCGGCTGGGACGGCCGGGGTCCGTTCCTGCTGTCGGTGTTCCTCGCCACCGCCTGGCGCGGCGAACTGACGAACACCGAGCCGGACAAGCACCTCGATGTGCTCTGGTCCCCGGCCGACGCACTGCCCCTGCCGATGTTCCCGACGTCCCACACCGCGCTCACGCTCTACCTGTCCGGCGGACGGGGCTTCTCCACCCACGGCTGGGAGGACGAGCGCTTCGACCCGCGCACCCTGGTCGGCGGGTGAGAGCGGTGGGCCGACACCGACGGCCACCCGGCCCGCAGTTGCCGGCCGACGCCGACGACCGGCTGCGTGCCATCGCCGACGAGCAGCCTGTCGTGGAGGAAGGCGTCGCCACCTTCCCCGGCAGCACTGTGCCGTACGCCTACCGCACTGTGCACCAGCCGGACGGCAGGACCGACCGTCACCTCGTCCGCCTCGATCCCCCGCCACCGGATCCGTCCCGCTGACCGCCTTCCTGGAGGAATCGCCGTGCCAGGCCTCTCTGTTCGCCCCGCCATCCCGCAAGACGCCGACTGCAGCTCGGTCGAACCGCGTGCCACCGAGGCCGGTGCCCCGCCCTGCCGTTCCCTGGGCTTCGGTCCGCTCGACGGCTACCTGGTGCGGCGGCCCGGGCCCGAGGGGTGGGGCCGGTGAGCGGCTTCGACCTCGACGCCTACAACGAGCGGGCCCGCACCGGGCCGTGCTTCATCTGCTCGTTGCTCGCCGGCGTCCCCGGGTACGAGCACCGGGTCGTCCTGGACGACGGCGTCCATGTCGTATTCCTCGACCGCTACCCGACCCTGCCGGGCAAGCTGCTGGTGGCCCCGCGCGCCCATATCGAGGACGCCATCGGCGGGTTCACCGAGGAGGAGTACGCGGCCCTGCAGCTGGTGGTGCACCGCGTGGCCACCGCGCTCGCCACGGCCGTCCCGACGGAGCGCCTGTACGTGCTCAGCCTGGGGAGTCGGCAGGGCAACGCGCACGTCCACTGGCACGTCGCCGCGCTGCCTCCCGGTGTCCCGTACGAGCAGCAGCAGTTCCACGCCCTGATGACCGAGGGGGCCGGCGTCCTTCCGGACGACCCCGAGCAGTCCGAACGCCTCGCCACCCGGCTCCGTGCCCACCTCCATCGATACGCCCACGGCGACGCCATGTCACCGGCGACTCGGCCGAGTCCCGCAGAGGAGACCACTTGAAGACCCGCCCGTCCAGCCCCGAGCCCGAGGGCGAGGTCTCCGACAGCGAGCGGTTCCTGTTCGGCGGCCGGCTGCGCTACGACTACAACTTCGACGACCACGAGCAGACCATGCTGAAGGTCGGCTTCCTCACCATCGCCCGCCAGATCCCCGGGATGCTCCGCACCGCGCTGCGCCTGGCCTGGCAGGCCGATCGCACCGCGCTGGTGGCCGTTGCGGTCGCCGAACTCGGCCGGGCCCTGGCCACCGCGTTCGGCCTGCTCGCCACCAACCGCGCCCTCGCCTCCTTGTTCGCCGTGGGCAGCGCCGACCGGCTGCTGCAGGCAGCGCTGCCCGCGGTCCTCGCCGTCGGCGGGGCCTCCGCCGTGTCCGCCGTGCTGCGGACCGTCTCCCAGTGGGCGGGCGGCCGGCTGGAGCCCAAGACCGAACGGGCCGCGACCGTCGCCTATCTCCGCCGGGCCGCCCGCGTCGAACTCGCCGCGCTGGAAGAGCCCGACTTCAGCAGGATGCTGGAATCGACGCGGTTCGGCACCGCAGCCGTCCGCCGGCTGATCAGCCAGAGCATCGCCGTGCTCACCGCACTGCTCGGCCTGGTCGCCGCCGGCGGCGTCCTGCTCAGCCTCGACCCCGTCCTGCTGCCCATGCTGGTGCTGATCGCCGCCCCGAAGGGCTGGGGCGCGGTCCGCTCCGCCCGCCGCCGCTACGGCTCGGTGATGGCCTGGCTCCAGCACCACCGGGCCGCCTCCCTGCTCGCCCAGCTCATCACCCAACCGCACTCCGCGGCCGAAGTCCGCGTCCACGCCATCGGCCCGTTCATCCTCGGCCACTACACGGCGATGGCCGAGGCGTCCGAACAGGAGCAGAACCGCCTCGCGGCGGCGACCGCCGTCACCTCACTGCTGGCGTCCGTCCTCTCGGGCCTGGCCGCCGCCGCGACCTTCGCGCTGCTGGGCTGGCTCGTCCACGACGGGCACATGGCCCTCGCGGTCGCGGGCACCGCCGTGGTCGGCATCCGTACCGGCGCCGCCGACATCACCTCCCTCGTCGGCACCGTCAACAACCTCTACGAGGAGGCCCTGTTCGTCGCCGACCTGGAACGGCTCCAGCGCGAAGCCGAGCGCCGCGCCATCCCCACCGGCGGCACCGCCCTGCCCGAACGCCCGGACGTCATCACCCTGGAGGACGTCGCCTTCACCTACCCCGGCCGCAGCACCCCGGCCCTGTCCGGAATCACCCTGACGATCCCGCGCGGCCGGGTGGTCGCCCTGGTCGGTGACAACGGCTCCGGCAAGACCACCCTCGCCAAGGTCCTCACCGGCCTCTACCCGCCCGCCACCGGCCGGATGCTCTGGGACGGCGTCGACGCGACCGCCGCCGACCGCGACCAGCTGTTCGCCTCGGTCGCCGTACTCGAACAGGGCTTCCAGCAATGGCCGTTCACCCTGCGCGCCAACGTCCTGATCGGCCGGCCCGAGCACGGCGACGACCCGACGCTGCTCAAGCGGGCCGCCGACTACGCCGACCTGCACCCGATCGTCGAGGCCCAGGACAACGGCTGGGACACCCTCGCCGCCCGCGGCTTCAAGGGCGGTGTGCAGCTGTCCGGCGGCCAGTGGCAGCGCATCGGCATGGCCCGCGCCCACCACCGCGCCACCACCACCGGCCCCGGCGGACGCCCCGCCCACCTCGTCATCGCCGACGAACCCACCAGCGCCCTCGACCCGAAGGCCGAGATCGCCGCCTTCGCCCGGGTTCGCGAACTCGCCGACCGGGGCCAGGCCGTCATCCTCATCACCCACCGCCTGGCCGCCACCGCCGACGCCGATCTCATCTACGTCCTCCACGAGGGCCGGCTCGCCGAACACGGCACCCACGCCGAGCTGATGGCCGACCCGGCCGGCCGCTACCGGGCCTCCTACCTTCTCCAGGCCCGCCAGTACGCCACCGGGATCCCCCATTGTAGGTTCCACACGAAATTGGACAGTGCCTGCCCAGAATGGACAGTGACTGGATAATTCCACGATTCCGTGGGCAATGGCTGCGGACAGTAACTATCGTCCTCTGCATGGCCGTTCAGAGTCCAACTCGCGCTCCCAGGGCGCGTACAGAGCCCACGGTGCTGATCAGGTACGACGAGTCGTCGGTGCGAGAGATCCCTCTCAGGCAACTGAAGTCGACGGATTTCACCTGGTCAGTGCCGTGGCGAACGTTCCGGTCGGTCAAGGGTCAGACCCACCACTCGGGCCGGTACGCATCGGCGACGACGGGTGGGCTTGTCGTCTACGAGAGTCGGCTGGAGTTGGCCCGGCTGCTCCTGGCCGACATGGATCCGGCCGTGAGCGCGATCTACGCCCAGCCGTGCCTCGTAACGGCCCGGGTCGGTGACCGGGCACGGCGGCATGTCCCGGACTTCCTGCTGGTCATGAAGTCCGGGGTGGTGCGGATGGTGAACGTCAAGCCGGCCGACCGGCTCGCGGATCCCGTGATCGCTGATGCGCTGGCCTGGCCCGGCGAGTTGTTTCGGCAACACGGTTGGGAGTACGAGATCTGGTCCGGCGCGGATCGTGTGGTGCTGGAGAACGTGCGGTTCCTGGCGGCCTACCGCCGCCCCGGGGTGGTTCCCGAGGCAGATGTCGAGCGCGCCTGGGAGGTCGTGCAGGACGGGGACGCCCTTGCGGTCGCCGAGCGTCGCCTGGCGTCGGGGAGACCCGGTCACGAGGTACGCCCTCCCATCCTGGCGCTGGTGTGGCAGGGGCGTCTGACCACTGATCTGTCCCGTTCGCTGAGTGGCGACTGGGTGCTGCGGAGGTCCGCGTGAACGCTTGGACCACGACGCTCAAGCCGGGACTGCCGCTGCTCTACGACGGCGAACAGTTCACGATCGCGGAGATCGACGGGCGACGGATTCTCCTGCAGCAGACAGCTGCCGACGGCCGCCCTCAGTGGCGGCAGATAGACCTCTCCGTGCTGATGGCCCACGCCTCGACCGAGTTCCTGGTGCCGGCTCCGGCGTCGCAGCCGGCACCGGCAACCGTGCTGGGCACCCTCAGCGACCCGGAGGATGATGAGCTGACCATTCGCTTCCGGCACGTCCAAGAGGTGCGGTGCGGTTACCAGTTGGGCTCCGCCGAGCTTGCTCTGGAAGGCGAGCCGCGGCCGGACTACGCGCCGGGCGTGCCGTTGATGCACCGCTACAAGGCCAAGGCCGCCGAGCTCGGCGTCGGTGTGACTACGCTGCGCCGGTGGGTGTCGCTGGTGGAGGAGTCAGGGCCGGCCGGTCTGGTGAGCAAGCGTCAGGCCCGCAGTCTGGTGGACCGGGCGGACCCGCGCTGGGTGGACATGGCGCGATCGGTGATCAAGGGACTCGAGAAGTCCAGCCGCCCGGTCCGGGGCCTGGTGCTGACGGAGATCGAGGAGCGGCTGGTCAAGGAGCACGGTCCCGATGCGGTGCGAATCCCGAAGCAGTCGACCGCGTACGCGCTGCTGCGGGATCTGAGCCGGGGCACGAACGCCTTCGACGGCAGCACGAAGGGAAAACGCTCCATCGCGGACCGGCCGCAGGGGGTCTTCGGCAGGCTGCGGGCGACCCGGCCGGGCGAGTATGTCGTGCTGGACACGAACCGCTTGGACGTCTTCGCCATGGAGCCGGTGACCTGCAGGTGGGTGCAGTGCGAACTCACGGTGGCGATGGACCTCTACAGCCGGACCATCACCGGGCTGCGGCTGACGCCCGTGTCGACGAAGTCGACCGACGTGGCCGGCGTGCTGTTCGAGACGATCCGGCCGCGTGAGGTCTCCGAGGGCCCGGGAGAGCCCCTGCCGTACTGCGGAGTGCCGTCCACCGTGGTGCTGGACGCGGAGAAGCTGGTGGACGCAGACGGACAGCCGCTGTTGCCCACCGTGGCTGCGGAGACGATCATCTTCGATCACGGGAAGATCTATGTGTCGAACCACATCGAGAGCGTCTGCGCCAAGTTCGCCATCTCGCTTCAGCCGGCCCGGCCGCACACCCCCACCGACAAGCCCGTGGAGCGGTGGTTCAAGACGCTGAACGAGGGCCTGCTCGCGGCCCTGCCGGGCTACAAGGGCCCGGACGTCCACAGCCGCGGGGAGAAGGTGGAGGACGAGGCGTACTTCTTCCTGGACGAGCTCGAGGCGATCATCCGGGAGTGGATCACGCTGATCTACCACCGGCGGCACCACAGGGGGTTGAAGGTTCCGGAGGTTCCGGGGCTGAAGCTGAGCCCGCTGGAGATGTTCGAACACGGGGTCATGCGCGCCGGGCCACTGCGTATCCCGTCGCGCCCGGGATTCGCGTTCGAGTTCCTGGAGCAGGAGTGGTGCCCCATCCACCACTACGGCGTGGAGCTCAACACCCTTCGCTACAACGGCCCTGGGCTGGACGGCTACCGCAACCAGGTCAGCCACCACCGCGGCAAGGAGGCGGGCAAGTGGCCGATCGCGGTGGACCGCTCCGACATCAGGCGGGTCTACTTCCAGGATCCGAAGAAGCCGGACCTGTGGCACCCGCTGGAGTGGGAGCACGCCGCGGCACTGAAGGGGCCGGCCAGTCTGGAGGCGTTGCAGTACGCGCGCCGCCTTGCCGCCAAGACCCACCGCTTCCCCGACACCAAGCGCGCGCTGATCGAATTGCTCGAACGCTGGGGCGTCGGGCTGACCGCAGACCGGGTGGAACGGCGGATGGCGGTACGCCTGTCGCAGGACAGGCTGCGGCTCGTCGGCGCCGATGACGCGCCGGAAGGACCGGACGCCGCCGTCGCGCAGCTTCCGTCCGTACGCCGCATCGCCGCCCTGACCGCAGGGCCGGCCAGTGGCATTGGTGAGGACGGCGGACGGGAAGGGCCGGCAGTGTCCTCGCCGGTGCAGGAAGTGGGTGGCGACGACGACGAGGAAGAGGAGTGCGAGGCCGGCTTCCCCAGCGATGACGAAGGCTGCGTCGCCGTCGACGAGGACGACTTCTACGCCGACGTCTGGGAGAGCCGTTGAGCACGGCGAGAAGTGACGATCCCTTCGAGGGGGACGACCGGCAATACTCGCCCACCCGTTTGCCGGGTTGGCTGCAGCTGGCCGACGGTCCGGACCGGGTCCAACCCGAGCGCCTCACCCGGGCCGAACTGGCCAACCTGGCTCCCCGTGCGCTGCTGCGGCACAACGACCGGCGCACGGTCTGGCATGCCAATATCGGCCCGATCCAGACACCTCAACTCCTTTCGCTCCACGAGGATCTGGCGGAGATCGTCGAGTCGAACCGGCACGACGGGGACAAGGCGAAGCCGGCCGCGCTGGTGGACGCCTATCCCGGTCTGGGAAAGAGCACAGCGGTTCGCGACTACGGCAAGACCCTCCACCGCAAGCAGATCGCCTTGGGGGGCCAGACGACACCCGACGGGCACCGGCGGGTACCGGTGATCTACATCGCCCTGACGGGAAACACACACATACGGGGGCTGAACGCCTCGATCTGCCGGTTCTACGGCCTGCCGACATCCGGAGACGCCGACACGCTGGCCGAGCGGGCGGTGGACGCGGTACTGAGCATGAAGACGGTCGTCTTCATCATCGACGATGTGCACTTCCTGGCCGGCTCACGCGGCAGTTCGATGCGGATGGCCAACCAGCTCAAGTACCTGTCCAACGTCTTCCCCGTCACGCTGATCTACATCGGTGTCGGTGTCCGCCAGCGCGGCATCCTGCGGGAGGGCTTCTCGCCCCAGGAGACGCTGTTCGCGCAATTCGGCCGCCGCACGACGCCGCTGACCTTGAGGCCGTTCACGATCGAGGACGAGCCCGGCCGCGTGGAGTGGCGGACCCTGCTGCTGACCATCGAGCGCCAGCTCGTCCTCGCCGACTCCTACCCCGGCATGCTGGCCGACGATCTGTCCGACTACCTCTACGCACGTTCCACCGGGCACTTCGCCTCCCTCATGGCGCTGATCAACCGTGGATGCCTGCGGGCGATCCGCAGCGGCCGAGAGCGCCTGGACGCCGAGCTGATGGACCAGGTGAAGAACGACGCCGCAGCCGAGGACGCCCGCCAGGAACTCGCCGCCGCGATCGAGGCCGGCCTGCTGTCCTCCCGGCCCTCGGCCCGCAAGCCTCCCCAGAAGCCAAAGTGAAAGCCTGGACGACCGGCAGCCTGCCCATCTTCGTTGCACCGCTTCCCGGCGAGGCCCTGGACAGTTGGCTGGAGGCGTACGCCCGCCGCCTGCGGGTGACGACCCACGCCCTCCTCAGCTTCATCGGTCTGCTGGGCTCCCGGCCAGGCCGAATGACACAGCGCCTCACCGAACGGGAGCGCACCGTACTGCAGCTCGCCACCGGACTGGACCGGCAGGCACTCACCGCCATGACGCTGGAACCCTTTGACGGGCTGACCGTCACCTTGGACAGGAACAGGAGGTCGACCATGCGGCGCCCGCCGCACTGGCCGGCCTTCGGGGCCAACTCCCGCTACTGCCCGCGTTGCTTTGCGGAGAACGGCGGCCGGTGGCTTCTGGCCTGGCGCCAGCCGTGGTCGTTCGCGTGCCCGAGCCACCACTGCCTGCTGGTGGAACGGTGCCCGGCCTGCAGGAGCACGGTGCGCGCCACCGGGACCAGAGTCGGAGGACCGAGCCGCCCCGGGCTCTGCACTCGTGGAGAGCATCAGCAGCAAGGCGTCCACCGTCCGCGCGTCGCTTGCGGCTTCCCGCTCGTCGAGGCGCCAATCCAGGACCTGCCTCCCCATGGCCTCGTGCTGACCACTCAGGGCCACCTCGACACGATCCTCAGCGCCGCCCCTCACCAACCGGCCCAGGCCCGAGCGCAGTTGGGCGACCTCTACGCACTCGGCTGGAGGGCCGTGTACGCACTGAAGCACGACCTTCAGCCGCCTGATGTCGTGCACCGCGTCTTGGCCGAAGCCGGAGGATTGCAGCCGGCACCGGAGACGCGCCGGGGAACGGTCAGCGTCCACAGCATTGCCGTCGGAACCACTCTGGCCTGCTTGGCCGCTCCTCATCCCCTGCCGGAAGACCCCCTGCTGCTGGACTGGCTGCTGCCGATCGGCTTGGTCGGGCATCAGCAGGGCATCGACAAGCTGGCTCACTCCTGGAAGAGCACGAGCCCTGGCCTTGCCGGACGAGCACTGCGTCCACTCGATCCCACGCTCAGGCAGAAGTCCCGGTTCCGCTACGGAACCGCCAACCCCAACCCCTTCTGGCGAGAACTTGCACCCGAAGAAGTGAGCCGCCGAGTCACCTCGCTGCCTGCCAAGCTGTGGCCCTCGTGGACGATGCGCCTGCTCGGGCCTGAACTCACCTCCGCAGTGACGGCCGATACCTTTCGCAGTGCCGCAAGTCCGTTGTTGCTGCTGCCTGGCACCCGACTCGACTATTCCCCGGCCGCCGGCCTCCTGGGGATCGACCACCCGCAGGCCTCGGGCGTCCCACTCGGCAGCTCGAACGTCCTCCAGCACTGTGACCCCACCCTGCTGTCGGCGACCATCGCCCAACTCGCTTGGGCGCTGGACCGGTTCGGCTCACCGATCGACTACCAGCGGCGACGGCAGACCTTCCGCCCGCACACCATCACCTGGAGCGAGAAGGAATGGGAGCGCACTCTCGCGCAAATCGGCCGTCCCCCTCGCGGCCCTGATCCGGCCGACCTGATCCGCTGGCAGCTCCTCGCGCTCCTGCACGGTGCCGACCCGCCCACAGCCAAGTCCAAGATCACCGAACTCCGGCGGGCCCGGGCCACCGCACCGACCGCGCTTCAGGACTTCATTCACCGACAGGCACAAGCTCTCCTTGACGCTGCCAGCATCAACGAGCCCCTGGCCTGGGAGCCACCCCTGTCATGGGCTCCCAGCTCCACCTGGCCAGGCATCGACCCCGACACCATCGACGAGCCACGAGTCATCAGCCTCATCGACCACGGGTACTCGGAAGATCAGATCGCCACCCACCTTCAGCTGCCGCTCACCCAATTCCGGCTCTACACCGAGAGCCGCGGCCTGACGGTCCCACCACCACGCTCCACCGGTGCGTCTCGTACTCGCAAGAGGCCCGCCCGCCCACGCTCCCGCGAACGCGGCAAGGGCATCCCCCGCACCGGACCGCTCTCGCCGGAACAGCTTCGGCACCACTACCTGGAGAGGAAGATGACGCAGGCACAGATCGCCGAACTCGCCGGATGCAGCACCAGCACCGTCGGCCATGCCCTCCGTGAGGCCGGGATCCCACCCCGCCAGCGCCGTCCGGACGGCGAACTGCGCGAAGCGACCCCTCGTGCCTGGCTGGCAGATCAGTACCTCACCCGGGGCAGAAGCACTCCGGACATCGCGCGTGAACTCGGCGTTCGCAAGGGAGCGGTCATGAAACTGCTGCGGCAGTACGACATCCCCACTCACCCTGTGGGCGCGTACTCGAACCCGTTCGCGGCCCTCGACATAGCCCTGTCACCCGCGATGCAGGCGGTCAGCCGCACCCTCAACTGCCTGCCCCGCCTCCGCGCGCTGGTGATCATCCCTGGGCACAAGAACCTCACAGCGGCGGCAGCTGTCGTCGGCGGCAGCAGCGGAACCCTCGGATATCAGCTCCGAGGGCTCGAGAAGGCCGCTGGATTCACCATCATCGAACGCACCAGCCCGCTCACCCCAACGGCAGCCGGCCACGCATTCCTCACCGAGGCCCGTGACCTTCTGAAGCACCTCTGAGGGGTAGTGTCCGAGCCGGAGTTGGATCTTCATAAACCTGGCGGCTCAGCCCACCGCGGTCGCCCTCTCCTCAGTCGTTCCCGTCGTCGTGCAGCAGCACCCCTTCCGCCCTCGGGATGGGAACGTAGCCGCCGTCGGCTCGAATCTTCGCGACGAGCTTCCCGAGCTCGACCAGGGTGTCCTCGCCGAGCAGCGAAGGGTTCGCCTCAAGCATCAGCGTGACGATTTCCCCGATGCGCTGCGGCGTGAGATCGTCCGTCGCCTCCAGCTCCACCGGACCGTCTTCCCCCTCGTCCACGATCCGGGCGTTGCGCAGCAGCCGTAGCTGCCCGTCGCTGTAAATCCTGGCCATCAGAGCCGAAGCGAGCCGCTTCCGCGCCTCCAGGCCGCTCATGGTCGTCCGCTGATCGCCCGAAGTGGTGACGACTTCCTGCGGGTCCTCCGCCGCCTCACCCCGGCGGTCTCTCTTACGACTTCGTGCCACGCTCCACTTCTCCTTCATGGATGGGAGCGCTTGGTCGTTCCACTTCGTCTTCACCGCCGGAAGTGCTTGTTCGTACCACCACTTCTTGACGTGCGGCGCGGCCTTCTCCGCCACTCTGAGGCCGATCTGGAAGATCACCTCGGCGAGGAACTCCGCAGCCGCCTCCCGGCGTTCCCGTTCTTTGGCCTCCGACTCGTACCGGTCGGAGTCGAGCCAACCCTGCGGGTACTCCGGCACCGGATCCGGCTCGGTCTCCTCCTTCAAGAAGATCTCGGCTTGACCCAACTCATTGGTGCCGGGGTCGCGTGTCATTCCGCGATGCGCGCCCTCGGTCTTCCTTGACCGCACGAAACGCGAGCCCTTTCGGACCCTGACGATGGCCTCGTACTCCTCGTACTCACTGCTGTCCATGCCCCACCTTCGACCTGCGGGATGTCCTGCGCGTCCGCCACCGCGTCCCCCGGAGCGACGCCCCGACACTGTACGTCCGGCCGCCGACAGCCGCGCGGATCGCCAGATGTGGCCCCCCGGTTAGGCCGCGTATTCGGTCGTGATCAATGGGTTCGGGTGAGGTCCTTGATCCAGATCATTGCGCCGCGGAGGTGAAGGCCGGCGAGGTAGCTTTCC
>NZ_JBIVRD010000081.1:0-13064 GCF_044755565.1 Kitasatospora sp. NPDC092286
ATCTCGCCCAGCATGAAGGACCAGTGGTCCGGGAAGATCTTGCGGAGGTTGGCCCTGGCCAGGGAGTAGATCCCCAGCCGGCCGTCCGTCCAGTCGGCGGCCCGTCGACCGCGTCCAGGAGGCTGATTCCGGGTCATTTCCACGCACCTCACTCCAAGAGAAGCGGGGATCATTCCCCGTTTCGAGCTGTCACCACCATAAACGGGGGGTGATCCCCGTTTCTAGCCGGGGGTCGTTCCCGGGACGGAGCCGGAGGGCGGGGGAGCCGGAGAGGGGGCCGGGGGCCGTGAAACGCCGAGCGGCCCGTCCGGTGTCGCGACGTCGCAACACCGGACGGGCCGCTTCGCGCCCGAGTACCTCCAGGGGTCAGTGCACCAGCACCGGCACCTGGTTGCTGTCCTCCTCGCCCGTGGCCGAACCGGTCGTCGCGCCGTCGGGGCGCCCGGCGTTGACCAGGACGAAGGCGATCGCGGCGGCCGTCAGCAGGATGCCGAAGGACCACCAGATCGCGGTCGAGAAGCCGTGCACCATGCCCTGGAACTGTGCCGCCTGGGCCGCGGCCGGGGACGTCGCGGCACCGGCGTGCGCGGCCAGCCAGGTGGCCGTGGCGCTGGCCGCGATGGTGTTCAGCAGCGCGGTGCCGATGGCGCCGCCGACCTGCTGGGAGGTGTTGACCATGGCGGACGCCACGCCCGCGTCGCGCGGCTGGACGCCGTGCGTGGCCAGGCTCATGGCCGGCATGAAGGCGGTGCCCATGCCGAGGCCCATCAGGATCAGGCCGGGCAGGATCAGTGCCGGGTAGGAGGTGTCGAGGTCGATCTGGGTGAGGAGCAGCATGCCGATCGAGGCGACCAGGAAGCCGGGCGCCATCAGGAAGCGCGCGGGGACCCGGGTCATCAGCCGGGCGCCGATCTGGGTCGAGCCGGTGATCATGCCTGCCACCATCGGCAGGAAGGCCACACCGGTCAGCACCGGGCTGTAACCGAGCACGATCTGCAGGTAGTAGGTCAGGAAGAGGAACAGGCCGAACATGCCGATCACGGCCAGGCCGAGCGACAGGTAGACCCCGCCGCGGTTGCGGTCCAGGACGACCCGCAGCGGCAGCAGCGGCGCCTTGACGACCCGCTCGACGACGACGAACGCGGCCAGCAGGACACCGGCGGCGATGAACAGGCCGATCGTCACGCCGGAGCTCCAGCCGTCCGACTCGGCCCGGGTGAAGGCGTAGACCAGGGCGACCAGGCCGGTGGTGACCAGCAGCACCCCGGGGATGTCCAGACGGTTGCGGTTGCGGCCCTCGGAGGGCTCGCGGATCACCAGGACGGCGCCGACGGCGGCGACGATGGCGAACGGGATGTTGACGAAGAAGGTCCAGCGCCAGTTCAGGTACTCGGTCAGCAGACCGCCGAGGATCAGGCCGATCGCGCCGCCGCCGCCCGCGATGGCGCCGTAGATGCCGAACGCCTTCGCGCGCTCCTTGGCCTCGGTGAACATCACCGCGAGCAGCGAGAGCGCGGCCGGTGCGAGCAGCGCGCCGAACACGCCCTGGAGGGCGCGGGCGCCGAGCAGCATCGCGGTGTTGGCGGCGGCGCCGCCCAGCGCGGAGGCGAGGGCGAAGCCGGTCAGGCCGACCACGAAGGTCCGCTTGCGGCCCCACAGGTCGGCTATCCGGCCGCCGAACAGCAGCAGGCCGCCGAAGGCGAGCGCGTAGGCCGTGATGACCCACTGGCGGTTGCCGTCGGTGATGCCGAGGTCCTTCTGCGCGGACGGCAGGGCGATGTTCACGATGGTGGCGTCGAGGACGACCATCAACTGGGCGAGGCCGATGAAGATCAGGGCCTTCCAGCGCCTCGGATCGGGCTGTGACGCGGCCTGCGTCGGCGGTGTGGAGTCGGTTTTGGGCATGGGGGTACTCGCTTCACGGTGCGTGGCGTACGGATCGGACGGATGACGTGCGGATCAGGACAGATGGCGTGCGAGGGCGCGGCGGGGCCGGAGGTGCCGACCGGCCGCTGTCGGCGCGTCCTCGCGGCGCGCTGTGGTGGTCGGTCTCCGGTGGGCCGGCGCCGGAGTCGCCGTGATCGTGGTGCTGGGGCTGTCAGTGGTGCGGCTTGAAGTCCTCGAAGGTCGCGGCCCGGCCGGGCAGGGTGGAGCGGGCGGGCGCCCGCAGGCCGTCCAGGAACAGCTGCAGGTGCCGGTGCACGAAGTCGTTGAGCAGGTGGCAGGAGATGTCCGGCAGCGGCCGGGTGAGCTGGCTCATCGCGATGAACAGGTCACCGTGGTCGACGTCGGGGCGCAGCTCGCCCGCCTCGCGGGCGCGGTCCATCATGCTGCCGACGGCAGCCGTCAGACGCTCGCGGGCCTCGACCAGGGCCGGGTCGAACGGGTCGACCCGGTTGGTGAGCAGCGGGCACAGCGCGCCGACCTTCTCCTCGACCGTCGCGTGGGCGAACCGCTGGAGAGCGTCGAACGGGCCGTCGCCCTCCGCCGTCGCCGTCTCGGCGATGGCCAGGATACGGTTTTTGACGAGCAGCGCCACCTCACGGATCAGCGCCGCGCGGTCCGGGAAGTTCCGGTACAGCGTGGCGTTGCCGACGCCCGCCCGCTTCGCGATCTCGTCCAGCGGCGCGTCCGCGCCGTGTTCGACGAAAGCGTCACGGGCCGCCAGGACGATCCGCTCACGGTTGCGGGACGCGTCCGCGCGCAGCTTGGGTGCGCGAACGGGCTCCACGGCGCGGACCTGCTCGGCGGCTGCTGCGGTGCTCACGGCGATGCTCCTCCATCAGAGTACCGGGGAAATCCTCCCCGCTTTCCTCTATGAAGGACCAAACGGGGATTCACTCCCCGGAAATTTCACCTGCGGGCGTGACCTGTGTCACATCCCTCCGACCGGGTGGCCGGGGTGTGCTCCGGTCGTCCGGTTCAGACCGTCACCCGCTGTACCGCCCCGCCCCCGGCCGCCATCGGGCGGCGCAGCGGGATCTCGAAGTGGACGGTGGCCACGCCGGGCCCGTGCTCGCCGGTCGGGCGGGCGTCGTGGACCTCCTCGGCCAGGCTGCGCCAGAACGGCTCGGCGCCCGGGATCCTGGTGTTGGTGTGCAGGTAGAGCCGCTCGTACCCGCCCTCGGCGGCGGCGAACTCGCAGGCCTGTCGGACGAGTTCGCGGGCCAGTCCGTGCCGGCGGTGCTCGGCCCGGACGTACACCCGGACGAGCTGGGCGGTGGTGCCGTCGGGGTAGCGCTCGGCGAGGGCGCGCGGGTGCGGTGGGTGGGCGGGCCCGGTGGAGTGCAGCGCCGTGGTGGCGACCACCTCCTCGCGGTGGACGGCCACCAGCAGCGCGTGGCGGGGGTGGTCCAGGTAGTACCCCTGGAGGTCGACCACGTCGGCGTGCCAGTCCGGGACGTAGCCGTAGCCGAACTCCCGGTAGAACGTGTCGAGGATCAGCCGACGGGCGCCCGGGACGTCCGAGGGCAGTGCCGGCCTGATCTCGTAATCGACATGACGCATCATCAGATAACTCCGAAAGGGAGTGGACGGGCAGGTGGAGGGGGTCGACGCGCGGCAGACTACATGAAAACGGATGTCATCTGACGCCGCGTCCGAACCGTGTTGAAAATGAAAATGGATCCCGTTATGTTCTCCCTCGGCATGCCGGGCCGGCCTGCCGCACCCGTCGAGAGGGAGATCCGTGGCGCATCTGCTGATGATCGAGAGCTGGGTCGGCTCCATGAGCACTCTGCTGCCCAGGGCGCTGGGAGAGGGCGGTCACCGGTTCACCTTCCTCACCCGGGACCTGCACCACTATCTGCGCGCCACCCCGGCCGGGGCGCCGCACCCGCTGCTCGCCGCCGAGAACGTCCTCACCGCCGACACCAACGACCCGGCCGCCCTGCTCCCGTACGCCGAGCGGCTGCACGGCGTGCTCGGCTTCGACGGCGTGCTCTCCTCCTGCGACTACTACCTGCCCACGGTCGCGCTGGTCGCCCGGCACCTCGGGCTCCCCGGGCCGGCGCCCGGGGCCGTCACCGCCGCCTGCCGCAAGGACCTCACCCGTCGCGCGCTCGGCGCGGCCGGGGTGCCCGGGCCCGCGTACGCGCTCTGCGCCGACCGGGGGGAGGCCCTCGCCGCCGCCCGGGAGATCGGCTTCCCGCTGGTGGTCAAGCCGGTGGACCTGTGCGCCGGCATGCTGGTCCGCGAGGTCGTCGACGAGCGGGAGCTCGCCGTCGCGCTCACCGCCCTGGAGGCGTTCCCGGTCAACGCGCGCGGCCAGCGCCGGGCCCCCGTCGCCCTGCTGGAGGAGTTGCTCACCGGGCCCGAGGTCAGCGTCGAGACCGTCTCCGCCGACGGCGCCACCCATGTGGTCGGGGTCACCGACAAGAGCGTCGGCGGCGCGCCCGCCTTCATCGAGACCGGCCACATGTTCCCCGCCGCGCTCGACCCCGCCGATGCCGGGGCCGCCGCCCGGACGGCCGTCGCCGCGCTGGCCGCGCTCGGGCTGGACCAGGTCGTCGCGCACACCGAGATCAAGCTCACCCCGGCCGGGCCCCGGGTGGTCGAGGTCAACCCGCGCCCGGCCGGGAACCGGATCACCGAACTCGTCCGCCGCGTCACCGGCATCGACCTGGCCGCCGCCTGCGTGGACGTCGCCCTCGGCGGCCGGCCCGACCTCACCGCCCGCCCCACCGGCGTCGCCAGTGCCGCGATCGCCTTCCTGGTGCCGGGGGAGGGGCGGGCCGGTCTGCTGGACGGCTTCGACGGCGAGGCGGCGGTGCGCCGCGACCCGGCCGTCGTGGAGCTCTCCCTCGCCGGGCCGGGCCGCGACGTCCGGCCCGCCACCAGCAACAACGAGTACCTCGGCCATGTGATGACCGCCGACCCCGAGGGTGCCGGCGCCCGCCGCGAGGCCGAACGGCTGCTCTCCGGCCTCACCCCCCGCTACGCCGGCCGGGCCGAGGAGCGGGCGGTGCCCGCGTGACGACCACCGCCCCCGCCCCCGCGCTGGACCGGATCGCCGCCCAGGTCCGGGCCGGCGTGTACGGGCCCGACCCGGCCGGACAGCGGATCGCCCTCGCCTTCGGCACCACGCAGGCCGTCCGGCACGCCGGCCGCGCCCACGGCTACCGCAACGAGGTGCTCAGCCTGCGGCTCGGCGCCGCCGTCGGCTCCTGCGCCGTCGAACCCGGTGAGCTGCCCGCCGACGCGCTCACCGACTGCGTCGGCGCCGACGTCGCCGAACTGCTCGACCACCCCCTCACCCCCGTCCGGGTCGCCGCCCTCGACGCCTACCTGATGCACTGCCGTCCGCACACCCCCGCCCACGGCGCCCGCCCGGTCGCCCTGCCGGCCGGCGGTTCGCTGACGAAGTCCCGCGCCCGGGCCCGCGCCGTCATCGGCCTGCTCCCGCCCGGGGTGCGCCGGGTGCTCGTCGTCGGAGTCGTCAACTCCCTGCTGGAACAGCTGCGTTCGCAGGGCGTCGAGTACGTCCCGTGCGACCTCAAGGGTGGCACCACCGAATGGGGCGAGCCGGTGCACACCGACGCCCTGGCCCGGCTCGGCGACTGCGACGCCGTCCTCGCCTCCGGCATGACCCTCGGCAACGGCACGCTCGACCCGCTGCTCGCGCACGCCCGGGCCACCGGCGCCCCGCTGGTGCTGTTCGCCCAGACCGGCAGCGCCGTGCTGCCCCGGCTGCTCGGCGACGGCGTCAGCGCCGTCAGCGCCGAACCGTACCCCTTCTTCTGGCTCGACGGCGGGCCCACCGTCCTCCACCTGTACGGCGGTGGCGCCCGATGACCACCCTGCTCGCCACGGCCGGCCTCGGCAACCCCGACCTGCTGCCGCTGCTCGGCCGCACCCCGCTCGCCCGGATCAGCACCCCGCTGCCGCACCCCCACCCCGGCTTCTGGGCCAAACTGGAGGGCCTCGGAGCCGGCGGCATGAAGGCCCGCTCAGCCGTCGCGATGCTCCGCGGCGCCCACGCCCGCGGCGAACTGCGGCCCGGCGCCACGGTGGTGGAGTCCACCTCCGGCACCCTCGGCATCGGCCTCGCCTTCGCCGGACAGGCCTTCGGCCACCCCGTGGTGCTGGTCGGCGACGCCGAACTCGAACCGTCCATGCGCCAGTTGCTGCGCTCCTACGGCGCCCGGCTGGAGCTCGTCGAGCGGCCCGCCCGGCACGGCGGCTGGCAGGCCGCCCGGCTCGCCCGGCTGCGTACCGTCCTCGGCCGGCTGCCCGACGCCTACTGGCCCGACCAGTACAACAACCCCGACAACGCGGCCGGTTACCACGCCATGGCGCAGGAGATCACCGCCGAACTCGACCACCTGGACGTGCTGGTGTGCAGCGTCGGCACCGGCGGCCACAGCGCCGGGCTCGCCGAACCGCTGCGCCGCCGCTGGCCGGAGCTGCGGATCATCGGCGTGGACTCCGTCGGCTCCACCATCTTCGGCCAGCCCGCCCGCCCCCGGCTGATGCGCGGCCTCGGCAGCTCCATCCATCCGCGCAACGTCGCCCACCAGGCCTTCGACGAGATCCACTGGGTCGGCCCGGCCGAGGCCGTGGACGCCTGCCGCCGCCTCGCCCGCGGCAACTTCGTCAGCGGCGGCTGGAGCACCGGGGCCGTCGCCCTGGTCGCCGCCTGGGCCGCCCGCACACGCCCCGGCGAGGTCGTCGCCACCGTCTTCCCCGACGGCCCGCACCGCTACCTGGGCACCGTCTACGACGACGGGTTCTGCCACCGGCACGGTCTGGACCCCGACCGCGCCGCCCCGCGCCCGACCGAACTCCCGCACCCCGCCGCCGCCGAGGCCACCGGCTGGGCCCGCTGCCGCACCGACCGCGCGCGCCACCGCGAGGGGGCCCGATGAGGCTCGCCGTCCACACCGTCCGGCTCCACCTCGCCGAGCCGCTGCGGATCTCCCGTTCGGTGACGGCCCAGCGCGACGCCGTCCGGCTCGCCCTGCGCCACGACGGCCTCACCGGCCACGGCGAGGTCGTCAGCAGCGACTACCTCCGGCTGCCCACCTCCCGCATCCTGCGCGAGGTCGAGGCCCTGCGCGCGGACCTCGAACGAATCCCGGACCCGGAGCAGGCGATCGCCGAACTCCGGCGCGGGGCGGCACCGTTCAAGGGGCTGCCGGCCGGTGTGCTGGCCGCCGTCGAGGCCGCCCTGCTCGATCTGGCCGGCCGCCGGGCCGGCGCCCCCGTCCACCGGCTCCTGGGCCGGGCGGGCCCGGTGGCCGCCGCCACCGCCCGCACCATCGGCATCCAGCCCGCCGCCCGCGCCGCCGCCCGGGCCGGGGAGCTCGCCGCCGCCGGCTTCACCGTCCTCAAGATCAAGGCCGGTTCCGCGGACCCCGCGGCCGACCTCGCCCGCGTCCGGGCCGTCCGCGAGGCCGCCCCCGGCGCGAGGCTGCTGCTCGACCCCAACGGCGCCTGGACACCCGACCAGGCCGACCGGCTCCTGGCCGCCTTCGCCGACGCCGGTGTCGAGGCCGTCGAGCAGCCGATCGCCCCCGGCGACCCCGACGCGCTCGCCGCAGTCGCCGAACGCTCCCCGCTGCCGGTGATCGCCGACGAGGACGCCGTCGGCTACGAGGACGCCGTCCGCCTCGCCGGGCGGGTCCACGGCGTCAACCTCAAGCTCGCCAAGTGCGGCGGCGTCCACGAGGTGCTGCGCATCCAGGCCGCCCTCCGGGGCAGCGGCACCGACCTCATGCTCGGTTGCCTCGTCGCCAGCTCGCTCGGCATCGCCCCGGCCGTCCACCTGGCCGACCGCGCCCGCTGGGTGGACCTGGACGGGCACCTGCTGCTCGCCCACGACCCCTGGCGGGGCATCGGCGGCGCCGACGGCACCGTCCGCACCGCCGCCCGGGCCGGCCTCGGTGTCCGGCCCGCCGATCCGGAGGCCGGGTCATGAGGGCGCCGCGGCGCCCGCCCGCCCGTCCGCTCCCCGGCCGTCCGCCTCGGCCACGCCCCCGTCCGCCCACTCCCTGCGAGGCCCGATGACCGGCCGCAACCTGCTCACCGACACCCCCGAGCTGTACGAACTGCGCTTCCCCGACGCGGAGTTCACGGCCGCCCGGTGGGCCGAGTCGGTACTCCGCGACCACGGCGCCGGGCCGGACGTGCTCGACCTCGGCTGCGGCACCGGCCGCGACGCCGGCTGGCTGCACCGCACCGCCCGCCGCAGGGTCACCGGCCTGGACAGCTCCGAGGCGATGATCCGGTACGCCCGCCGCCGCCACCCCGGTCCGGACTACCACGTCGGCGACATGCGGGACTTCAGCCTCGACGGCCGCTTCGACGCCGCGCTCTGCCTGGACAGCGCCCTGCTCTACTGCCACACCAACCACGACCTCGACGCCCTGCTCGGCCGGCTCCGCCACCACCTGCGGCCCGGCGGACTGCTGGTCGCCGAGATGCGCAACGGCGCCTTCTTCCTCGGCCGCACCGAACTCCTCGACGCCCCGCGCACCGACACCGTCACCCGGGACGGCGTCACCCACACCTCGCACACCACGCTGTGGATCGACCATGCCGCCCAACTCCTGCGCCGCACCAGGATCTGGACCACCGACGGCGGCACACCGGTCGAGCAGCACTCCGCCTGGCGGCTGCTCTTCCCCCAGGAGCTCCGCTACCTGCTCGCCGCCAACGGCTTCACCGTCCTCGCCCTCTACGACCGGCCAGGCCCGCGCACCGAACCACCCTGGTCCGAGGGCGACCGGCCCGCCGGCACGGCCGACGACGACCGCCTCCACCTCGTCGCCCGGCTCGACCACGGCGCCGGCCCGGCCGCCCACCTCTCCCTCGACCCCGCCGCGAGCACCGCCGCCACCCCGGCCCGCGGCCACGGCCGGCCCGCCCCCACCGCCCCGGGCGCCGGCCACCACGGCTTCCGGGAGACCCCGGAGCTCTGAGGCGCCGAGCTCGCCGCACCGGCCGGTCCCACCTGCGTGCCGTGCCGCGCCGGGCCCGCCTCGCCCCCTGGGGCTTGTCTGACCATTCCCGCCGCGCGCACGAGGCCGGGCATCCCGCCCGGACGCACCGCCGAATCGACCGAGTACGTCCAGTACGAGGCCGCTCCGGCGGCACGCCCAGCCGGGCGCCCAGCGCCGCGCGCTGATGCGACGCGAACTGTCAGACAAGCCCTAGGCTGAAAGCGCCCGGGCGGTCCGTTGGCCGTGGGAGCCGGGACGGCCCCGGCGGCCGGGCGTCGAGGAGGTTCGCGATGAGCAGCCGTGAGACCGCCAAGGTGCGCTGTGTGGCGGCCGTTCCGTGCTGGGTGAGCCTGATGGCGCGCGATCTCGAAGTGGCGACAGCGTTCTACGGCCCGTTGCTCGGCTGGAAGTTCGAGCCCGCGCCGGACCGCTTCGGGCCGTATGTGCACGCGGTGGTCGGCGACGAGGCGGTGGCCGGGCTGGGGGTCACGGGCAGTGGCTGGGGCATGCCGGTGGCGTGGACCAGCTACTTCGGAACGGAGAGCGCCGACGCCGCCGCCGACGCGGTCCGCGAGCGCGGGGCGACCCTGGCGGTGGGCCCGCTGGCCTTCGACGCCGGCCGGGTGGTCCTGGCCGCGGACCCGGCGGGGGCGGTGTTCGGGATCTGGGAGGGACTGCCGGGCCGGGCCCGTCGGCTGGAGCTGCCGGGCGCACCGGTCTGGATCGAACTGCGCACGCCCGACCCCTTCGCGGCGGCGCTCTTCTACGGCGAGGTGTTCCGCTGGGACGGCCGCGACCCCGAGCGCTTCGAGGTGCGGTGGGAGCACGACCGGGTGGTGCTGCGCACCGAGGGGTACAGCGTCGCGGCCCTGGCCAAGGAGCAGTCGGGCGGCCCGGCCGGCATGCCGCCGCACTGGGAGGTGTTCTTCTCGGTGCCGGACGCCGACGCGGCGCTGGCCCAGGCGGAGGCGCTCGGTGGCTCGGTGATCGGGCCTGCCTTCGACTCGCCGTACGGGCGGGTGGCCCGCCTCCAGGACCCGGAGGGCGGACGGTTCGCGGTGATCAGCCTCAAGAACTGAGCCGGCCCGGGTCCGCGCCCGCCGGGGCACCGCCCCGGCGGGCGCGGGCATGCTCCGGGCGGTGTCCCCCGGCCCGCAGGCCGCCGCCCGCTACGGTCCGGCCTCGGTGACCGCCGTCCGTTCCGCCCGCAGCCGCTCGCCGAGCTCGGCCCGGGCCTCGGCGGGCAGCGCCTTGCGGGCGGCGGGGAACAGCCGCTTCTCCTCCGCGGCCAGATGCCGGCGGACGGTGTCGGCCAGCCCCCGGAACAGCGCGCCGAAGGCCGGGTCGCCGGGGCCCAGGCCCTGGAGGTCGACGAGGTACTGCCCGATCGCGAGGTGGTCGTGGATGCTGGTGAACACCAGTGCCCCGCCGTCCGGCACGTCGTGCTGAACGGCGGGGAAGAGGTACTCCTCCTCGGCGGCGCAGTGGCTGAACAGCAGGTCGGTCAGGGCGACGAGCAGCTCGCCGCGCTCGGCCGCGCCGTCCGGGGCAGCCTCGGCCCGGTCGAGCAGTTCCGTCACGGCCCGGTGGTCGGCGGTGAACTCGCCGAGGATGTCCGGCCTGCGGCTCATGGCGCACCCGCCTTTCGTCCGGTGCTGGCCCCCCGACACCTCCAGTATCCGGCGTCGCGCGCCACGCCGGGCAGCCGGTCCGGGAACACCGCAGGTCAGGGCCGGTCACGCCGCCCGGTGAGGGCGAGCAGACGGGCCTGCGGGCCGGCGCCGGCCGGCACCCGCAGCGGCGGGTCGAACAGGCCGCTGCCGGAGAGGTTCCCGTACCCGGTGAACTCGCCGAGCGCGAACTCCACCAGGCCGGCCGGCAGCCGGGTGCGGCGGCGGATGCCCTCGGCGAGGTCCCAGGTGTGCACGACGGCGTCCGAGGTGAGCTGGTCCAGGTAGTACTGCGCGGAGACGTCGCCGTACGACAGGTGGACGGTCAGCTCGGTGGCGCCCGGTACCGCGAAGGCCTCACGGGCGGCGTCGGCGGCGGCCGTCCAGGCGGCGACCGGGTCGTCGCCGAGCACGTCGCCGTCGAAGCGGCCGCCGACCTCGGCGATGGTCGAACCCATCAGCAGCTCGGGCACCCAGAGCTGTTCGCCGGTGAGGTGGTTGACGAGATCCCGGACGGACCAGTCGGCGCACGGCGTCGGCGCGTCCCACTGGCGAGGGGTGACCAGCCGGACCCGGTCGCCGAACGCGGCCAGGGCCTCGGCGTACGGCGTGCCGGACCGTTCGGGCGGTTTCTGTTCGCTGCGATGAGCCATGCCTCCACCCTGCCCCGGGTTCCGGCCGGTCCGCGACCCGCGGGCCGGAGACCGTGTTGTTCAAATTCGAACTTCCAGGTACCGTCGAATGGCGGCGGTTCGAATTTGAACTACATCCGAACCAGGTGACCGCGACCAACCCTCATCGCCCCGACTGACCCCGATTGATGGAGACGCGCATGCCGAGCACCAGCCCGAGCACGACCGCCCCCACCACCGTCCTCCCGGGCCGGGCCGCCCCCGCACCCGCGACGACCTCCCCGCACGCCTATGACGCCGGCCTCCTGTTGCTGCGCCTCGCCCTCGGCCTGACCATGGCCGCGCACGGCAGCCAGAAGCTGTTCGGCTGGTTCGGCGGCGGCGGCCTCGACGGCACCGGTCAGTTCTTCACCATGAGCGGCTACCCGGCGGGCAACGCCATGGCCGTTGTCGCCGGTCTGACCGAGACCCTGGGCGGGCTCGCCCTCGCGGCCGGCCTGCTCACCCCGCTGGCCGCCGCCGCGATCCTCGGCACCATGGTCAACGCGATCGCCGTCACCTGGGGCGGCGGCTTCTTCGCCCCCAAGGGCAACGAGTACGAGCTGCTGCTCACCGCGGGTGCCGCCGCGCTCGCCCTGACCGGTCCCGGCCGCTACGCCGTGGACCGCTTCCTGCCCGTGCTCCGCGCGCACCGGCTGGCGTACGGCGCCGCCGCCGTCGTGGTGGGCCTGGCCACCGCCGGCGTCATCCTGCTGCTGCGGAAGTGACCGCTCCGCGCGGGTGACCCGCCCGGCCCCGGTGCGAGCCGGAAATCCGCTTGCACCCGGTCGGGCCGCCGGGTTTGAGTAGGGGCTGCCGGTCGTCCGACCGGCAGCCCCTGCCGTGTGCGAGCGGCGGGCCCCGGCGATGTGGTGAAAGTGGTGGGTTTGTGCCCCGGCTGACAGCGAGCGCTCTCCGTGCACCCCTGGTGGAGCCCGCACCGTCCGGCCCGGCACCCGCCCGGCTCGGCTGAGGGCCTTCGCCGCGCGTCCGAGGCCTGTGGCCGACGGCCCGCGACGCCACCCCGGGGTGGCCGGACCGCGCTCTGTTCTTCCGAGCCGCCCAGTCCGCCCGCATCCCGCAGGGAGCCCCCGACGTGTCCCGACGACACCGACCGCCACACCCCCGTAGCCGCACCGAACGCCCCACCGGCGACGCCGGTCGCGCCGAGTACTCCGAGTACGCCGAGTTCCGCGCGTACGCCCGGTCCCGCCGTTACGACCCGCAGGAGCCGGCGGCCGGCCCGGGGCCCGAGCGGGCCGCCGAGTCGTTCCGCTGCCGGCACTGCCGCCTCGACGTGTCGATGCGCGCACCCGGCACGGCGCACCGCAACCACTGCCCGAACTGCCTCTACAGCCTGCACCTCGACGACCGCGTCCCCGGCGACCGGGCGTCGGGCTGCCGGGCCCGGATGGAGCCGATCTCGATCTCCGTGCGCGGTGGCGGCGAGTGGGTCATCATCCACCGCTGCACCGCCTGCGACGAGTTGAGCGCCAACCGGACGGCCGGTGACGACAGCCCGCTGCTCCTGCTGCGGATGGCGACCCGGCCGTTGGCCCAACCTCCGTTCCCACTGGAGCGGTTGGCCGGGCTGTAGCTCCGGCGGGTTTCCGCCGGGCCTTTGACGGCCGCCGTGACGACGGCTGACGCCTCGTCGCGGCGGCCGTTCGTCGGCACCTCCCGGGTTAGGCCCAATGCCGGTGACTTTGTGGTCGGTGTCTCGTTGGTTGTGGTGTGGCGAGGGTGGGGCAGGTCAAGTCGCCTGCGGATGAGCGGATATC
>NZ_JBIVRD010000082.1:0-12978 GCF_044755565.1 Kitasatospora sp. NPDC092286
CAACCTCGCCAAGCGCATAACGGACGAGACCACACCAACCTGGCGAGGGACTTACTAGGGTATAAAGGGCAATCCGTTCACATCAAACGCCCTCTCAGAGCGCGAAGAACGAGTGCGGCCTGGACCAGTACGAAGTGCGCCGCTACGTGGGCTGGTACCGACACATCACGCTCTCCATGCTCGCCCACACGTTCCTGGCCGTCCTGGCCGCCCAGGAACGAAAAAAGGGGAAGGAGATCCCGACACGCCCGAGCTCGTGGACCTCACGCCAGCCGAGATTCGCCGTCTGTTGGCAACTCGACCCCACCACCATTCTCCGGACGGGAGCCACGCAGTGACATGGTCGCGGTGGAGACGCCGTCACCAAGCACACGCCCGCCGCTGTCACTACATGCGGCGCGGCCACCCGTGGGTGGGACCACCACGTCAAAACCGCCCCACCCACGCCTCGACCTCGCTACACTCACCGTCCCCAAGCCGCTGACCAGGGCACATGGAGAACTCTCACTGGAGTATTAGCCACCGTCTTTGGAGGTGTGCTTGCCGCAACCGTCATCCGCCCCGCTCAGGCCGCATGTTGGTACTCGTGGAGGAAGCCGCCGAGTCGATCGGTTCGGCGAATGTCGAGGCGATCGATTTGCTCTGGGCAGTCGATTGGCCGGGGAAGGGCGGAGAGGGGTTGGGCGTTCGCGATGCCCCGGTGTGGCCGGTGGCAGTTGTAGAACTTCTCGAACTCCCGTAGGGAGTGGAGCAGGTGCCGCTCGTTCCAGATCAGGGTGCGGTCCAGTAGCTCTCGGCGGCAGGTCTGCACCCAGCGCTCCATGAGGGAGTTCGTGCGTGGGATTCGGACGCCGCTGAGCACGACTTGGATCCCCGCGTCAGCGAGGACGGCGTCGAACAGTTCGGGGAACTTGCCGTCTCGATCCCGGATCGGGAACCGCGCTCGGCAGCCGACGTTTTCGAGGTCCGTGACGAGGTTCTTCGCGGTCTGCGTCACCGAGGATGCGGTCGGACGTGCGGTGGCGCCGAGGATCCGGATACGGCGGTTGGCGTGCTCGATGACCGCGAGCACGTGCAGACGGGCTCCGACAGGGTGACCGTTTCGAAGAAGTCACAGGCGAGGAGTGCTTCCGCTTGGGAGCGCAGGAATGGCGCCCAGGTGCTGGAGGTCCGCTCCACCATGCCGAGCAGGCCCTCTTCGCCTACATCGAGGGGCTTTTGCAACCCCCGGCGCCGCCATTCGGCGAACGGCCAGCTCAGGCCGGCCGAGTCCGAACGCCAGCACGCCGCGAAGACACCACATAGCGTGCTCTACGCAGTCGCGCAGCTCGCAAGCCCACCAGTGTCTGTCGGACCCGGGCAACTCCACCTCGACTTCAACTCGATGGTGATCGCGGTACGGACGTCGCTCTCGACAGACGGGAGTGCCACGGGTTCGCAGGCGATGCGCAGAAGGTGTTTGCGTACTCGGCAAGTTGCTGTGGGGTGTTGGCGGAATTCTTCGTGACCGACGGGCAGTTGCTGGCGCCGTAGCCCAGCCGATCTGAGCCGGTGTCAGTGAGCTGCCGCAACTGGCCGCTGTGGTCGGCCTGTTAGGTTCGCCGTCCCGATCGAGGGAGCCGCCCGCAAGCCACCCCTGACTGGGATTACTGAGTCAGTATCTTTACCCAGTTCGGTTATGATGCTTGCGTACTGCAGGTGAGCCCGTTGTAGGGGAAGGGTCGCGATCGATGACGTCGGAAGTCCAACACGTGGACACTGCACCGGAAACCGCGAGCCTCGACGACGAGTTGGAGCATGAGCGGGCCTATGTTGAGCTCTGCCGGGCGGCGATGGCGCGGCAGGTCGAGGACGCGAGCTACCAGGTCATCGCGGGTGAGGACGTCTCGGGCGACGGGGCGAGCGCGGAAGCCCTGGGCCGGTACCTGCGGACCCGCGCCAAGCAGATGAAGGAGCTGCCGGAGAGCCCATCCTTCTTCGGTCGTCTCGACTTCGACGACGCTCCGGAGACCGGCGACCACCGCAAGCAGCGCTACTACGTGGGCCGGCAGCGAATCTTCGAGGACCCGGCCGCGCCGCCCCTGGTGATCGACTGGCGGGCCCCGGTCTCCCGGGTGTTCTACCAGGCGAGCGCCCATGAGCCGCTCGGGCTCGCGCAGCGCCGACGGTTCGGTTGGGCACCCTGGAGCCTGGGCACGCCGGAAGACCTGACCGGCCTGGAGGACGAGCACCTCGACCGCGCCGAGGAGAGCGGTGCCAGTGGAATCGTCGCCGCCGAGATCGAGCGTCCCCGCACCGGGCCGATGCGTGACATCGTCGCCACCATCCAGCCGGAGCAGGACGAACTGGTCCGGGGCGAGCTGAGCGAGTCCGTGTGCGTCCAGGGGGCGCCCGGCAGCGGCAAGACCGCCGTCGGCCTGCACCGCGCCGCGTACCTGCTCTACACCTTCCCGCAGCGGATCCAGCGCAGCGGTCTGCTGGTGATCGGCCCCAACCGGACCTTCCTGCGCTACATCGCGGAGGTCCTCCCCGCGCTCGGCGAGATCGACGTGACCCAGTGCACCGTCCAGGACCTGGCCGCCACGCACGCGGTCGAGGCGGAGGACGACGAACCGGCCGCCGCGATTAAGCAGGACGCGCGGATGGTCACCGTGCTGCGCCGGGCGCTGTACGGCAGGATCCGGGCGAAGGACTCCGAGGCCCTGGTCGTCCCAGACGGCTCCTACCGGTGGCGCGTCTCTTCGGACGAGCTCGACCGGATGGTCGCCGACATGCGCGAGCAGGCGCCGCCGTACGCGATCGGCCGCGAGAACGTCCGCACCCGCGTGGTGGCCATGCTCCAGGACCAGGCCGAGCGGCGCTCCGGCATCAAGAACGGCACCTGGCAGCGGAAGATCGGCCGCTGCAAGCCGGTCGCGGCCTTCCTGGAGTCCGCGTGGCCGGCCCTGCGCCCGGAGACCGTGGTGGCCGCGCTCCTCAGCGACCCGGCCGTGCTCGCCGAGGCCGCCGACGGTGTGCTCAGCCCCGAGGAGCAGGCGGCGATTCTGTGGCGCAAGCCGCCGCGCTCGGAGAAGAGCGCGAAGTGGTCCGAGCACGACCTGATGCTGGTCGACGAGGTGGCCGGCCTGATCGATCGCCCGGCCAGCTTCGGCCACGTCGTCGTCGACGAGGCCCAGGACCTGTCCCCGATGCAGTGCCGGGCGATCGCCCGCCGCAGCGCTTTCGGTTCGCTCACCGTCCTGGGTGACCTCGCCCAGGCGACCGCGCCCTGGTCGGCCTCCTCCTGGACTGAGCAGCTGTCCCACCTGGGCAAGCCGCAGGCGTCGGTGGTCCCCCTGACCACCGGCTTCCGGGTTCCGGCCGTCGTCATGGCACTGGCCAACAAGCTGCTGTCCGCCCTCGACGTGGACGTGCCGCAGGCCGTGTCGCTGCGGCAGGACGGCGAACTGACGGTCAGCCGGTCCGACGACCTGGGGTCGGCGGCGGTGTCGGCGGTGCGCGCCGCGCTGGAGCGGGAGGGTTCGATCGCGGTGATCACCGCCGACAGCGCGGTGGCGCAGGCCGCCGCCGCGCTCCAGGCCGCCGGGATCGTCACGGCCACGTCCGAGGATGTCGGCACCACCGTGCGGGTGACGGTGATTCCGGCCTCCCTCGTCAAGGGGCTCGAGTACGACCACGTGGTCGTGGTGGAACCGGCCGCCATCGTGGAGGCCGAGCCGCGCGGGCTGCACCGGCTATACGTCGTGGTGACCCGGGCGGTCTCCCGGCTCGACGTCCTGCACTCCCGGCCGCTGCCGGCGCCGCTGGTCGGCTGACCGGGCCGAGCGGGTCCGAAGAAGCCAGTGGCCCCTCTCACCGAGAGGGGCCACTGGCGTTGTGCCGTTGGGGTGCGTACGGGAGGCCGATGGATCAGCGGGCGGCGGCGCGGGCGGCCAGTCCCTGCTCCAGCATCGAGAAGGCGTGGTCGGCGGTGGCGACCGCCTCCGGGTAGAGCTCGTCGGCGGTCGCCCCGCCCACGATCTGCTGCCGGTTGAGCTCCGCGAGCACCCGGTGGACGGCGGTGACCTGCCCGGCCAGCAGTCGGGCGGTGGCCTCGCGGGGGGCGGGCAGGTCCGGGACCTCCCGCAGCGTGGTGGCGAGGTCGTCCTCCGCCTTCGCCATGTACTGGCCGACCCGGGCGACCAGGCTCGGGGTCGAGTAGACGAGTCCGCTGAACCGCAGGATCTCGTGCTCGTCGTTGAGGCCGGTAACGGGATCCCGGTGCAGGAGGCCGTTCAGGAAGTGCTCGCGCAGCGCGGTCACCACCGGTGTTCCCGGATCCCGCTGCCGAACGATCCGGCCGGCCATGTTCTGGTGGTCGGCGAACCGGTGGACGACCAGGTCCTCCTTGGTCGGGAAGTACTTGAACAGCGTTGGCTTGGAGACCTCGGCCGCCGCCGCGACGTCGGCGACGGACACCTGGTCGAAGCCGTGCCGCAGGAACAGCGTGATCGCCGCGTCGGAGATCGTCGTGTGTGTCCGCTGCTTCTTCCGCTGCCGGAGCCCCATCGCCTCGTTCACGCCAGCCACCCTAACACGATCGTTACCCGGGAAAGGAGATTACCAGGACAAGTATATTCCCTAGTATGGAACTTGACTCGGTAACGTAATTTCCCCTTTACTGCTTCTTGCACCTCGTGCCGACAGGCCGAACGAAGAGACAAGGGGCAGGAGCAATGTCACAGCCGACCGCGGCCTCCGATGAGAGGCCGGTGCGCTACCGCTGGTGGGCGCTCGCGGTGATCGGATTAGCCCAGCTGATGGTCGTCCTCGACACCACCATCGTGAACATCGCGATGCCCTGGGCCCAGCAGGCCACCGGAATGTCGGACACCGACCGCCAGTGGGTGGTGACCGCGTACACCCTCGCGTTCGGCGGGCTGCTGCTGACCGGCGGCCGGATCGGCGACCTGCTCGGGCGGCGCCGCGCGTTCGTCTTCGCCGTCGTCGGCTTCACGATCGCCTCCGCGGTCGGCGGCGCCGCGCCCAATGCCGCCGTCCTGGTGGGCTCGCGGGTCGCGCAGGGCGTCTTCGCTGCCGTGCTGATGCCGGCCACGCTGGCGATGCTGGCCACCACCTTCACCGAACCGCGCGAGCGGGCCAAGGCGTTCGGGGTCTTCAGCTCCGTGGCCAGCGCGGGCGGTGCGCTCGGGCTGCTGGCGGGCGGAATGATCACCCAGTGGCTGGACTGGCGCTGGTGCCTCTACGTCAACGTGCCGATCGGCGTGCTCGTGGTGATCGGAGCCAGGATGCTGCTGCCCAACGTGCCAGCACAGCGCGGCGTCCGGGTCGACCTGATCGGCGCGCTGCTCTCGGCCGGTGGCATGGTCGCGCTGGTGTACGGCTTTGGGCAGGCCGCCGACGACGGCTGGTCGTCGGGCCGGGTGATCGGGCTGCTGGTGGCGGCCGCGGTGCTGATCCCGGCGTTCGCCTACTCCCAGGCCCGAGTCAAGGACCCCCTGCTGCCGCTGCGGGTGCTCGCCGACCGGAACCGGGTCGGTTCCTTCCTCACCATCGCGCTGACGATGATCGGGATGTACGGCCTCTTCCTGATCCTGACCTACCAGCTGCAGGGCGTCATGCACTACTCGCCGCTCAAGGCGGGCCTGGCGATCCTGCCCGCGCCAGTATCGACCGTGCTGGTGGCCACGCAGGCCACCACCCGGCTCATGCTGCGGGTGCCGGTCCGGGTGCTGGTGGTGCCGGGCCTGGTGCTGGCCTCGCTCGGGCTGTTCAACCTCGGGCGGCTCACCCTTGACAGCTCCTACGCCGGGGTCATGTTGCCGACCCAGATCGTCCTGGGTGTGGGCCTCGGCCTGGTGATGGCGCCCTGCGTGAACGTCGCCACCAGCAGCGTCCAGCTCAAGGACATGGGCGTGGTCTCGGCGTTCGTCAGCACCTCGCAGCAGGTCGGCGGCTCGATCGGAACGGCGCTGCTCAACACCATCGCCACCACCGTGACGGCCTCGGCCCTGGTCGGCGCCGACGGTGCCGCGGCCGTGACGGAGGCGACCGTGCACGGCTACGCCGTCGCGAGCCGCTGGGCCGGCGGAATCGTCCTGGCGGCAGCGGTCGCCGCGGCCCTGCTGTTCAACACGAGCCTGCGCAAGCCCCCCGCGCCCGCCGAGCGCACCCCTGCCCGCACACCCGGTGCGGACGCGGCCGCCAAGATCTGACGGCCCCCCAGAACGGCGGTCCCGGAGTTGCCCCCGGCTCCGGGACCGCTGACGCCGTCCGCCGGTCCCCGGCCGCGACCGGCGGACGGCACGCCCTCACCAGCCAACCCCTATCCGCCCCCTGGCAACCCCTTCCCGGGGCCGGAGGGGGCCCGCTAACCGGATCCCCTCCGTACGCTCGTCCAGCCCCGAACTGTCGGCCGAACGATCACTCTCGACGAGGACGCGTCCCATGCAGCAGAACCCGACCCCCCTGGTACTCGACGGCAACTTCATGCAGGATCCGCACTCGACCTACGCCGAGCTGAGCGCCAAGGGCTCCGCGCACCGGGTGATGATGCCGCCCGAGGTACCGATCTGCGGTGGCCTGGCGGTGTGGCTGATCACCGGCTACGAAGAGGTCCGGGCGGCCCTGGCGGACCCCCGGTTGAGCACCGATCTCGGCAAGACCGACCGGCTGTTCGCCCAGAACGAGCCGGACCAGGACAAGCGGGGGGCGTTCTCCTCCACGCTGGCCACGCACATGCTGCACTCCGACCAGCCCGACCACACCCGGCTCCGGAAGCTGGTGAACAAGGCGTTCACCAGCCGCGCGATCGAGCAGCTCCGCCCAGAGATCGAGAGCATCACCGGTGAGCTGCTCGACACACTCGAAGGGGACGAGGTCGACCTGCTCGATGCCTTCGCCTTCCCGCTGCCGATCCGGGTCATCTGCCTGCTGCTCGGCGTGCCGATCGAGGAGCAGGAGAACTTCAAGGCGTGGTCCAAGGCCCTCGTCTCCGGCGAGTCCGCCGAGGCGACCGCCGCCGCCTCCACCGAGATGATCGCCTACCTGCGCGAACTCATCGAACGCAAGCGCAAGGCGCCCACCGGCGACGTGCTGAGCGGCCTGGTCGCGGCCCGCGACCAGGAGGACCGGCTCAGCGAGACCGAGCTGATCTCGATGGCCTTCCTGCTCTTCATCGGCGGCCACGAGACCACCGTCAACACCCTCGGCAACGGCACCTACCACCTCCTGCAGCACCTCGACCAGTGGGAGGCGCTGCGCGCCGACCGCTCGCTGCTGCCCGGCGCGGTGGAGGAGTTCCTGCGCCTGGAGAGCCCGCTCAAGCACGCGACCTTCCGCTGCGCCACCGAGGCGCTGCAGGTCGGCGACATCGAGATCCCGGCCGGCGACTTCGTGCTGATCTCGCTCGCCTCCGCCAACCGCGACGCCGAGCGCTACCCGAACCCGCAGGACCTGGACATCGCCCGCCCTACCGGCGGCCACCTGGCCTTCGGCCACGGGATCCACTACTGCCTCGGCGCCCCGCTCGCGCGGCTGGAGGCCCAGATCGCGTTCAACGCGCTGCTGGACCGGTTCCCGGACATGCGGCTCGCCGTCGACCCGCAGGAACTGGGCTGGCGGACCAGCACGTTGATCCGTGGTCTGCACCGCGTGCCGGTGAAGCTGAACCGGGCCTGAGGGCGCCGGAGAACCCCTGGGGTGCTGTCCCGTCGGACCGCACCCCCTCGTCCGTTTCCGCAGCAGTCGTCAGTAGTCACTAGTAGTCGCCAGCAGTCGTCATCCGGAGCGCCCGAGCGGTGCCCCGGCTATCCAGTGAGGGGAGCAGCGAGGTGCACAACGTGGAGACCGTCCGGCCGGGCGACCCCCGGTACCCGGACCTGAGCCGGGGGGAGAACCTCCGCTTCGTCGGGACGCCCGAGCGCATACACGTGGTGTCGTCCACCGAGGAGATCGTCCACGTCGTCGGCGAGGCGGTCCGCGAGGGGAAGCGAATAGCCGTCCGCAGCGGCGGGCACTGCTACGAGGACTTCGTCGCCGGACCCGAGGTCCAGGTGGTCGTCGACCTGGCGGGCCTGTCCCGGGTCGACTTCGACGAGGAGCGCCGCGCCTTCGTGGTGGAGGCGGGCGCGACGCTCGGGCAGGTCTACAAGACGCTGTACCGGCGCTGGGGCGTGACCGTTCCCGGCGGGGCGTGCCCCGAGGTCGGCGCCGGCGGGCACTTCGCGGGCGGCGGTTACGGCCCGCTCTCGCGCCTGCACGGCTCGGTGGTCGACTACCTGTACGCGGTCGAGGTCGTGGTGGTCGACGCCGACGGCACCGCGCGCAGCGTGGTGGCGACCAGGCGGGAGGACGACCCCCACCGTGAGCTGTGGTGGGCCCACACCGGGGGCGGCGGCGGCAACTTCGGCATTGTGGCGCGGTACTGGCTCCGCTCGCCGGAGGGCGAGGCCGAGGCGGCGGGCGTCGTCGCCCCGGGGCGGCTGCTGCCGCGCCCGCCCTCCGAGGTGCTGCTCAACACCACGGCCCTGCCCTGGGACGCTCTGGACCGGGCCGCCTTCACCCGGCTCGTCCGCAACCACGGCGCGTGGTTCGAGCAGCACAGCGACCCCGACTCGCCCTACCGGGCCCTCTACAGCGTTCTCGCGCTCACCCGCAGGCCGTCCGGATCCGTCGCCGTCATTACGCAGTTGGACGCGGGCCTGCCGAACGCCCAGGAGATGCTGGACGGTTACCTGGCCGCGCTGGTCGAGGGCGTCGGCGGCACGCCGTTCAGCCAGACCCGTACGCTGCCCTGGCTGCACGCCACCAGGTGGCCGGGCATCGCCGGCGACGGCGACATGACGGGGCGGGCCAAGATGAAGGCCGCCTACGCCCGTCGCGGCTTCTCCGCCCGCCAGATCGACGTCCTCCACGACCGGCTCGCCGACCCCGGCCCCGACAACGCGGACGGGCTGGTCGCCCTGATCGGCTACGGGGGCAAGGTCAACGCGGTGGCCCCGGACGCCACCGCCGTCGCCCAGCGGGACTCCGTCCTCAAGGTGGTGTACGTGACCACCTGGGAGGACGAGGCCGAGGACGAGCCGCACCTGCGCTGGCTCCGCGAGCTGTACCGGGACGTCTACGCCGAGACCGGAGGAGTGCCGCTCCCGGGCACCGACGCCGACGGCGCGTACATCAACTACCCGGACGCCGACCTGGCCAGCCCGGAATGGAACACCTCCGGCGTCCCCTGGCACGACCTGTACTACAAGGACGCCTATCCGCGGCTCCAGGCGGTCAAGGCCCGGTGGGACCCGCGCAACGTCTTCCGGCACTCCCTCTCGATCCAGGCACCCGCCTCCTGAGGAGGACGCGCCGCACACACCTCCACCCCGCGAGCCGGAGACGACGGACCCTCCGTCGCCTCCGGCTCGTCGGCGTCCCGGACCGGTTCACCGCTAGCCTGCGCGTTTCATCTGGGTCGCGTCCGGATCATGATCGGAAAAGCGAAAGTGCCTTCTGAGCTGCAACGATGAGGCTTGTCTAAGGTCCCAGTCGTTCCAGTAGGAAGGCACTTTCTGCGTGCACCCTACCCGCTCACGCCCCAAGCTCGTCATCAGCGCCGACGGGCACGGGGTGGTCAACCACGCCGGCTCGCGCCTGCTGGCGGATCTGGCCGACGCCACCACCCTGACCGGTGCCTTCTCCGATGCCCTGCGCCGGCTGCGGCCTCGCGGCACCGGGCACGATCCCGGCCGTGTCGCGGTGGACCTGGCTGTGATGCTCGCCGACGGCGGCGAGGCGATCCGGGACCTGGCCATGCTCCGCGACCAGCGCGACGTGTTCGGCCCCGTCGCCTCCACCCCCACCGCCTGGCGAGTCCTGTCCAGCATCGACACCGCAGCCCTGAACGCCTTGCGGGCAGCACGGGCCAGGGCCCGCGAGGTCGCCTGGCTGCAGGCCGCCGAGACCGGACGCCCGATACCCGCATCGCATGCCGGAGGACGTGAACTGCCGGGCCTGATACTGGACATCGACGCCACGCTCGTCACCTGCCACTCCGAGAAGGAACAGGCCGCCGCCACCTACAAACGCGGCTTCGGCTACCACCCGCTGCTCTGCTTCCTCGACAACACCGGCGAGGCCCTGGCCGGCCTCCTGCGACCGGGCAACGCCGGAGCGAACACCGCAGCCGACCACATCACCGTCCTCGACCAGGCCCTCGCCCAGATCCCCGACGCCCACCGCCACGGCACCCCGATCCTCGTCCGTGCCGACAGTGCGGGCGGCGCCAAGGCCTTCCTGGCCCACCTGAGAGGACTGCGACAGCGCGGGATCCGGACCACGTTCTCGGTCGGACACGCCGTCACCGACCGCGTCCGCAAGGCCATCCGGGCCCTGCCCGACCGGGTCTGGCACCCCGCGCTGGAACAGGACAGCTCCCTGCGCACCGGGGCCGAGGTCGCCGAGCTGACCGGCCTGGTCGACCTCGCAGGCCACCCGGACGGCACGCGCATCATCGTGCGGCGCGAGCGGCCGCACCCAGGCGCCCAGCTGTCGTTGTTCGACCAGGACGAAGGCATGCGCCACCAGGTCTTCCTCACCGACACACCAGTCGCCGGCGGCGGCTCGATCCAGCATCTGGAGGTCCGCCACCGGGCCCACGCCCGGGTCGAGGACCACATCCTCCCCCAGACTCCGTCCGGGGGTACCCCCAGCGGCAAGACCACCGGCTTCGGCCGCTTCCCCTCCCGCCACTTCCAGATCAACGCGGCCTGGCTGGAGCTGTCCCTGACCGCGATCGACCTGCTCGCCTGGACCCGGACCCTGCTACTGGACGGCGAACTGGCCACCGTCGAACCCAAGATGCTCCGCTACCGGCTTCTCCACGCTGCCGCACGCATCACCCGCGGAGCCCGCCGCCTACGCCTGCGGATCGCCGCCACCTGGCCCTGGGGCCACGAGCTGACCGTCGCGTTCAACCGCCTCGTCGCCCTGCCCCGACCGGCCACCTGACCGACGGAACCGCCACTGACCACCCACGACCCGAGGACCCCAGGAGCACCCGACCCACGCGTCGGCCCCCGGCACGCCCGCACTCGCCAGCAGCCCGATCGCCACCGCCCCGGAGATCAATCCCGCTCTGCCAACCCCAACCGAAACGCGGAGGCTAGGGGCGGCTAGGGGGATGACAGGGGTGTGGGGCCCGATCACCCCCCGCATAGCGTCGTTGAGGCCGTGCGTGCGGACCTGCTGCGCGCACCGTGCCATTCGGAGTTTCGGGGGAGACTCAGCGTCACATCACCCTCGGGCCCCGGCATGTCTCTGTCAGGTGTGAGATCGGGGAGTCTGATGTCGATGTTCCGTGCGGAGACCACGGGGACCGGTGCTGGGACGGTGGAGGCGATCGCCATCGTCGGACTGTCCTGCCGCCTGCCGCAGGCACCCGATCCGCAGGCCTTCTGGCAGCTCCTGCGGGACGGCCGTAGCGCCGTCGGCAGGGTGCCCGCCGACCGCTGGGACGCCGAGCTGCTCCCCGAGGCCGCCCGCCACGGCGCCTTCCTCGACCGGGTCGACGGCTTCGACCCCGCCTTCTTCGGCATCTCCCCGCGCGAGGCGGTGGCGATGGACCCGCAGCAGCGCCTCATGCTCGAACTCGCCTGGGAGTCGGTCGAGGACGCCGGCATCCTTCCCGAGGCGCTGCGCGGCAGCCGTACCGGTGTCTTCGTCGGCGCGATCCTGGACGACTACGCGGCCCTGATGCACCGTCAGGGCCTGGGTGCCGTCACCCAGCACACCATCACCGGTGTGCAGCGCGGCATCCTCGCCAACCGGATCTCCTACCTGCTCGGCCTGCGCGGACCGAGCCTGGCCGTGGACACCGCCCAGTCCTCCGGCCTCTCCGCCGTTTACCTGGCCTGCGAGAGCCTGCGCTCCGGCGCCAGCGACCTCGCCCTCGCCGGCGCGGTCAACCTCAACCTGGTCCCCGACAGCGCCCTCGGCGCGGCCAGGTTCGGCGGCCTCTCTCCCGACGGCCGGTGCCACACCTTCGACGCGCGGGCCAACGGCTACGTGCGGGGCGAGGGCGGCGCGCTCGTCCTGCTCAAGCCCCTGGCCAAGGCGCTGGCCGACGGCGACCCCGTCCACTGCGTGATCCGCGGCAGCGCGATGAACAACGACGGTGCCACGGACGGGCTGACCGTCCCGAACCCGGACGCCCAGCGGGAGGTGCTGCGGCTGGCCTACCGTCAGGCGGAGGTCGACCCGGCGAGCGTCCAGTACGTCGAACTGCACGGCACCGGGACCAAGGTGGGCGACCCGATCGAGGCCTCCGCGCTGGGCGCCGAGCTCGGCCGGGCCGAGGGCCGCCGGGCGCCGCTGGTGGTCGGCTCCGCCAAGACCAACGTCGGCCACCTGGAGGGCGCGGCCGGCATCGTCGGACTGCTCAAGGCCGCGCTGGCGGTCGAGCACCGGCAGATCCCGGCCAGCCTCAACTTCGAGACGCCCAACCCGGACATCCCGCTGGAGGGCCTCAACCTGGAGGTCGCGCAGGCCCTGGTGGACTGGCCGGGCGACGGGCTGCCGCTCGCGGGCGTCAGCTCGTTCGGCATGGGTGGGACCAACTGCCATGTTGTGCTGGAGGGTTGCCCGGATCACGTGCGCCGTGCGAGGGCCGACCGGGCCGCCGGGGGAGTGTGTCCGATCGCGCTCTCCGGCCGTTCCCGGGAGGCCCTGCGGGCGCAGGCCGAGCAGCTGCAGGCGTTCCTCGCGGACCGGCCCGAGATCGACCTCGACGACCTCGCGTTCTCCCGGCTCGCCACCCGGACCGCGTTCTCCCACCGGGCCGTGGTGCTCGGGCAGGACCGTGAGCAGCTGCTCCGTGGTCTCTCCGCCGTGGCTGTCGGTGGGGAGTCGGGGCGTGTGGTGTCGGGTGTGGTGGGTGGTTCGGGTGGTCGGTTGGGGCTGCTGTTCTCGGGTCAGGGGAGTCAGCGGGCG
>NZ_JBIVRD010000083.1:0-12657 GCF_044755565.1 Kitasatospora sp. NPDC092286
AACGTGACCAGATGGTTCCAACAAGCGTGTCCCGCAGGGTCGAAACCGCCAGGTCACCACACCACGCTGGTTCCAACTATCCTGTCTCGGCACAGCCCGGCTTTCCGTCGGGGGGCGCCGGGTTCCACGGTTCCGGTGGGTTGATCAGGCTCGTCGGGATGGGTTGATGCTGCTGGTCAGCCAGGGTTCGGCAGGGTGGCGAGCCGCTGGATCGCGCTGGTGATCACGTCGATCCAGGGCCAGTGGTTTGCGAATCCGAGGTGCCGGCGGCGGGCTGTGGTGACGAGCTGGGCGGCGGCGGAGAAGAGCCGGAGCCGGAGGCGTCGGGGCTCCCAGAGCCGAGGTCTGCCGGTGAGCGAGCATCGGCATCCAGGCCGGCAGGTCCAGTGCGAGCTGGACGATCTCCAGCCAGATCTGGTTCTGTGCGGTGTCGTGCAGGGGCAGATTGCGCAGGCCGGTGGCCCGCGCGGGCGCGGATGCGGTCCTCGGCGCGGGCCCGCTGGCGGTGCCGGAGTTCGAGTGCGGCGATCGGTAGGCCAGTGGTGTTGGTCGCGAACGCGGTGAGTCGCAGGCCGTCGGCGTCGGTGATCCGCAGTTGGGCGCCGGGGTGGGGCCGTTCCTTGCGGACGATCAGCCGCATTCCCTTCGGCCAGCCCGTCAGGACGTCGCCGTCGAGTTCGGCGACCCAGGCGCCGTCCCGGATCTCGCCGCCGGGTTCGACCGCCGGGGTCCAGGCCGTGACCGGCACGCCCAGAACGGCCTGGTGAATCTGCTCGGTGATCGTCATGCCGACCGAGTACGACAGCCATCGGCCGCGCTGGGTGAGCCAGGCGACGAACTCGTGGGTGCCGCCGCCGGAGTCGGTCCGGATCGGCGTGCTCCGTTCGCGCCGGTACTTCTTCGGCAGCTGGGCCAGGGCGAGGCGGGTGGCGGTGATGTGGTCGGCTGCGGTGTTGCTGCCCGCGTTCCCGGGCCGAAGCAGGCCCACGACCGGCTCGCCGGTGCCGCCGTTTCCGTGGTCGACAAAGCCCATCAACGGGTGGTGGCCATAGGTCTTCTTCCGGGTCGCGGCGGCATCCTGCTTGTCGGAGTGGGCCAGCACGAGCACGCCGTCGAGGTCCACGGTTACCGGTCCTGCGGCATCCGGCGCCGCAGGACCGGCCAGCTTCCAGATGTGCTCGCGCACTGCTGCCCGCGCGGCCCTGATTGCCGTCAGGGCTCTCGGGCCGGCCGCGGCGAGGGCGTCGATCATCCGGGAAACCGTCGGATCGGACGCCACCGGGCCGAACACAGCCGGCTCGGCCCGCGGTATTCCGGCATCGGCCAGGCAGTCCCCGCCCAGCGCGACCGCGAGGGCCAGATCCAGCAGGATCTTTCCCGGATCGTGCACCGCCCGAGGCCGCCGCCACGGTGCCAGCGCCGCCGATATCGCCTCATTCAGACCGGCCTTGCGGACGGTCTCGACCAGCAGCACGCCTCCGGCCTGGGACACCACCACCCGGCCGCCGCCCTCGATGCGGACACACGGATAGGACCCGATACGCTTCTTCACCTGAGGAGTGCTTCTTTCCACGCGACGACCTGGACCCTAGACAAGTCCCATCGTTGCAGGTCAGGAGCACTCTTCTCGTTTCTGATCATCCATCGGACGCCCGGCCACGTGAAAGCGCGAGGCTAGCGTAGCCGAAAGGCATTCAGTGCCCCTATGGCAGCCGCGCGAACGAGGTGTGACGGAACATAGAGTTCCTTTCCGATCCAGAGGGTGGAATGACTCTTGCGCAATCCGTACGCCAGCAGGAAATCCCGGCCGCGCACCGCAGCCTCCCGCACCGCCGCGTCCTGCCCGCCTCCGCCGTCGAGGGTGTCCAGCAGGATGCGCATCGCGTAGGCGGTCTCCTCCGCGGTGCCCTCCCAGCGGCCCCAGGAACCGTCCGCCCGCTGCCCGTCCAGCACCCATCCGACCGCCCGGCGGACCTGCTCGCGGTGGCCGGGCCCGCCATACCTGTGCAGCGCGAGGGCGCAGCGCATCGTGGCGAAGTACGGGGAGGCGTGCCACTTGTCCGACCAGCTGCCGTCGGCCTCCTGACGCTCGCCCAGCCAGGCGGCGATCCGCCCGACCGCCTCGTGGTGGCGGGCGGCGTCCTCGGTGCCGAGCGCCGCGTAGCAGCCGAAGGCCTCCAGGACGTGGGCGTTGGTAGTGGTCGACGGCTGGTACTCGGGGATGGTCGACATGAAGTGCGTCCCCGCGTCGTACTGCCACAGGTACTCGGGCGCCTCCGGCCTGCCGAGCGCCGAGAGGGCCGAGAGCACGATCGCCGTGGTCTCCGCCTCGTGGGCGAAGCCGGGCGCGGTGGGAGCCCCCAACCGGCCCACGTCCTGCGGGAGTTCGGCCGCCAGCACGGCGAGCGGGGCGAGGTCGAAGCCCGCCGTCGCCAGGTTCCCCACGATCCACGCCCGCTCGTAGTGGACCAGCGAGGTCATCGCCGGCACCGTCCCCGCGCCACGGGCCTGAGCCCCGGCCAGGAAGCGGACCGAGGGGTCGTCCGGGTCGGATGGCCGGTCCGGGCCCAGCCAGGCCGCGGTCGCGGCGGCCGAGCAGCCGATCACCCCGTCAACCGGTTCCATCTCCTTGGCCCCGACGGCGACCGGGCCGACGATCTCCAGGTAGTGCCCGGCCAGCGGGTTGCGCCAGGCCTCCGCCCGGAGCGCCGTCAGCGGCGCCTCGCTGAGGCCGGGCGGCAGCGGGAGGGGGTCGGCGCAGTGCCCGGCGGCGGCCAGCCGGGCGTTGATGTCCGCGACCAACGCCGGGATGATCATGAAGAAGACCACCGTGGACGGCGCCGGGTTGCCGCAGAGCCCGGCGGCTGCCGCCAGCCCCCTCTGCGCCGCCGCCGCGAGTTCGGCCCGTTCCGCGTGCGCCGGGCGCGCTGCGGCGTCCGCGTCGAGCACTGCGAGCAGGGCCTCGGTCGCGCTGAGCGTCGGGACCAGGGCGTAGCCGTCCGGGCCGGCCCAACTCCCGTCCGGGTGCTGCTGGTCGAGCAGGAAGCGCACCCGGGCGGCGTGGCCGTCCAGCCAGGGCGCGAGCGACACCAGCCGTCCGGTCTCGTAAACCGACGGCGCCAGGGCGCCGGTCGGGTCGGCGAGCACGTCGGCGAGCAGTTCGGCGGCGAGCGCCTCCAGGTCGGGCTCGGCCGGCCGGTCGGCCGTCACCGGGCGTCCTCCTCGCCGGTGGCCTCGTAGACCGTGATCCCGTCCAGCAGCAGCGAGGACGGCATGAGGGCCGGGTCCGGGTCGCCGGGCAGCACCGGGCCGCCGGGGCTGGCGATGATGATCGCCAGGCAGAGGTAGACGGGCTGGTCGAAGAGCCAGCCCTTGGGGGTGGTGTCCTCCGGGGTGAGCCTCAGGTACTCGCGGCCGTCCAGGTACCAGGTGATCTCGTCGGGCTCGCGCCGCCAGACGACCGTGTAGGTGTGGAAGTCCGCGCTGAGCGGGCTGCCGTCCTCGGTGGTGGTGGGCTTGCCGATCCCGAGGGAGGGGATCTGGTGGCACTCGGGCGAGTGGAGGGCCCCCCAGACGGTGTTCGGCTCGGAGCCGAGCGCCTCCAGGATGTCGATCTCCCCGGCCCGGTACCAGGCCTGCACCGGGTCCTCGTCACCCCGGTGGCGCAGCTGGGTGCCCCAGGCCCACAGCGCGCAGTCCAGGCCCGGGCCGGGCGCGGTGCGCACCCTGGCCTCGATGCGCAGGGCACCGCCGGGGGCGGGGACGAAGTCCTCGCGGCGGGTCTCCAGCCAGGCGGCCCTGTAGACGCCCTCGCCCTCCTCGGCGGCCTCGTGGGTTGCGGTCATCCGCAGGCGACCCTCGCCGTCGAGGGCGATGTGCTCGGGGTCGTCGGCGTGGAACTCGACGCCGGCGCCGAACGGCTGGCCGGTGACGACCATCCAGCGCTCCGGGTCCGGCGGGGCGCCCTGCGGGCCCTGGAAGTCGTCCTGCCACAGCACGCGCCAGCCGGTGGCGGGGGCGAGCGAGGCGGCGGGGTTCTCGTTCATGGTCTCCATTGGTCCTCGTGTCAGGCGGAGGGCTCGGCCGCGGTGGCGGCCGTCTCCAGGTACGCGGCCAGGGCGGCCGGCGTCGGGTGGGCGAACAGGTCGGCGAGGCGGGCCTTGCGGCCGAGTTCCCGGTCGATCAGCTGGACGAGCCGGGAGCCGAGCAGCGAATGGCCGCCACTGTCGAAGAAGTTGGCGTGCTCGCCGAGGTCGGTGCGTCCGAGCGTGGTGTTCCAGAGGTCGACCAGGCTGCCGGTCAGACCGTCCCGGGGCTCGGCGCGCCCGCCCGTCCGGGCCGCGCTCGCCCGGGCGCGCTCGGCGAGGCGGGCCTCGGCGAGTGCGGCCAGGGCCAGGTGGTCGACCTTCTGGTTGGCGGTGGTCGGCAGCGCCTCGGTCACCACGATCTCCTGGGGGACGGCGCCGGCGGGCAGGTGGCCCCTGGCGTGCCCGAGCAGCCCGGCCGCCAGGTCGGCTCCCCCGGCGGACTCTACGAAGGCGACGAGCACCGCGTCCTGGGCGGCGCCCACGACCACGGCCCCCGCGCCGGTCACCCCGGGGTGCTCCAGCAGCACCGACTCGACCTCGCCCAGCTCGATGCGGTGGCCGCGCAGCTTGACCTGGCGGTCGACCCGGCCGAGCACCTCCAGTGTGCCGTCCGGGAGCCAGCGGGCCAGGTCGCCGGTGCGGTAGTGGCGCCCGTACGCGGGGTGGTGGGCGAACCGGGCCTCGGTGAGCTCAGGCCGCGCGTGGTAGCCGAGGGCGACGCCGTCCCCGGCGATGCACAGTTCGCCCTGCACGCCGACCGGCAGTTCGCGGCCGGCCGGGTCCGCCACGAACACCCGGGTGTTGGCGAGCGGCCGGCCGACGTCCACCCGCCGGGTGTCCGGCGTCACCGTTCCGACGGTGGACCAGATGGTGGTCTCCGAGGGGCCGTAGGCGTTGAGGACGGCGCAGCCGGTGGCGGCCAGCCGCCGGGCGAGGGCGGGCGGGAGCGGCTCGCCCCCGCTGATCAGGCGCAGCCCGGTGAGCCGGGCGTCCTCCTGGTCGGTCACGGCGCGCCAGGTCGTCGGGGTGGCCTGGACGACGGTGACGGCGTGCCGCGCGACGGTGCCGAGCAGCGCCTCCCGGTCCGCCCTGGCCTCGTCAGGTGCCACGACCAGGCGGGCGCCCGTGGCCAGGGGCAGGAACAGCTCCAGCGCGGAGATGTCGAAGGCGAAGGTGGTGAGCCACAGCACCGCGTCCTCGGCCCCCGTGCGCAGCCGCTCGGCGAAGTCCGCGACCAGGTTGGCCAGGCTGTGGTGGCTGATCACGGCGCCCTTGGGCTTGCCGGTCGTGCCGGAGGTGTAGATCAGGTAGGCGGCGGACTCCGGGGCGGGCTCCTCGAAGGTCCGCTCCTGCGTGCCCGCCCCGGCCCGGCCGGTCGGCGCCAGGTCCAGCAGCGGCGCCGTGACGTCCCCGGGCAGGGTGATCGACGGGTCGACCAGGACGGCGCGCGCGCCGGAGTCCGCCAGGACGTACGAGAGCCGCTCGGCCGGGTGGCGCGGGTCGAGGGGCAGGTAGGCCGCGCCGGCCAGCCAGACGCCGAGCGTGGCGGCGGCCAGTTCGGGGCCGCGCGGCGCGGCCAGCGCGACGACGTCGCCCGGGGCGATCCCGGCCCCGCGCAGCTGGTCGCGGGTGCCCAGCGCGGCGCGCCAGAGCTCGCCGTAGCCGACCGTACGGTCCTCGCCCTCCACGGCGACGGCCTCCGGGGCGGCGGCCGCCCGGGAGCGGACCGCCGCCAGGACGGTCCGGGGCGAGAGGGGACGCTCGGTGCGGTTGGCCCCGTCGATGACGGCGCGGTCCTGCTCACCCCATCCGGACAGGGCGCCCAGCGGCCGGTCCGCGTCCGTTCCGGCCTCGGTCAGCAGCGCCTCGAAGCGCTCGACCAGGGCCCGGACGTCCTCGGCCGACAGTACCTCGGTGTAGTAGGCGGCCCGGATGGTCACGGTGTCCGCGCCTGAGAGGAAGAAGAACTCCAGGTCGAACTTGCTGAAGCCGTTCTCCACCGGCAGCCGGTGGGCCGGGTTCCCGCCGATCCGCCACGCGGGCTCGCCAGTGTCGGGCACGTAGTTGAACAGGTGCCGGAACACAGTGTTGCGCCAGGAGGCGCCGCCGTCGCGGCGCAGCTCGGGGAGCAGCACGTCCACCGGCACGTCGGCGTGCGCGACCGCGCCGAAGAACGCGTCCCGGGCGGTGCGCGCCAGCGTCCGGAAGCCTGCGGCCTCGTCCACGGGGACGCGCAGCGGCAGGGTGTTGACGTGGTAGCCGATCGCCTGGGGGGCCGCCACCCCGCGCACGTTGACCGGCGTGCCGACCACCAGGTCCGGCCCGGCGCCGTGCCGGGCCAGCAGCAAGCAGTAGACGGACAGCAGCACGACCGCCTCGGGGACCCGCAGCTCCTTCTGCAGCCCGCGCAGCGCCGTGGTGGCCTCGGCCGACAGGACGTGAGTGAGCTGGCCCCCGGTCAGGGTGGGCTCCGCGACGTCCTCGCCGCCGCACCACAGGGCGAGGCGGGAGGAGTCCACGCCGTCCAGGTTGCGGCGCCAGTACTCGAGGCTCTCCGCCCGGGGCTCGGCCTCGGCGAACCTGGGCCGCACGTCCAGCAGTTCGGCGGCCGGCTCGCGGCCGGCCAGGTACGCGTCGTAGACCTGGACGAACTCCTCCAGCAAGACCGCCCCGGACACCGTGTCGAAGACCAGGTGGTGGACCGCCACGCAGAACGCGTCGCCCTGGTCGGTGGCGACGTGCGCCGCCCTCAGCAGCGGACGGCCTTCGAGGTCGAACGGCCGGGCAACGAACTCGCCCAGCAGCCACGTCAGTTCACCGCTCTCGGCCTTCAGCTGCTCGACCTCGATCCCGGCACCGGCGTCGGCGGGGTCGAGGACCAGCCGCTCCAGGCCCTGGTCGCCCCGGCGGAACACGGTGCGCAGCGCCTCGTGCCGGCCCGTCAGGTGCCGCAGGGCGCGCTCCAGCGCCCATCCGGCGAGTTCGCCCTCGACCCGGAAGGAGACCGAGAGATTGTTGACGCCCCTGACCGGCACGAGCTCGTCCAGCAGCCAGAGCGCCTGCTCCTTGCTATCGGCCGGCACGGGCCGTGGTGTCATTTGTCGCATCGCAACTACCGTTCGGTGATTCGCGGCGGTGCCGCCGCCGGGTTCCAGGGATCGGTCAGGTCGGCTGGACGGGCGTCACGCGGACGCCAGCAGCTCCGACACGGTGTGGGCGACCTCGGTGTCGCGCAGCAGGTCCACGTGCGGGGTGGCGAGCCGCAGCTCGCGGCCCACGGTGATGTCCTGGCCGACGGACCGTGCGCCGTTGAGGCCGCTGGTCGGCGAGGAGGAGGTGAGGACGACCGACTGGTTCCAGGCCGGCAGCGGGTCGAGCCCGGCCGCGCCCACCAGGTAGGCGACGAAGGAGGTGAAGGTCGCGGTCAGCTCGGTGATCCGCTCGCCGTCGAGCTCGAAGCGCTCGAACGCCGGCTTCGCCGTGGCCTGGTAGGCGTTCAGCAGGTCGGCGGCGAGCGCGGCGATGCCGGCGTCGCGCTCGTGGGCCGTCCGCCCGGCCTCCTTGGCGGCCTCGGCCTCCTCCGGGGTGAGCACGGCGGCCATCGAGTCGATGACCCGGTGGTACTGCGCGTACAGGGTCAGCGGGGTGGACAGCTCGGGGTCGAACAGGAGGGTGGCCGGCCGCGCCTGCTCGGCGGCGATCCGGTCGGCGAGCGCGCCAGCGTAGGTGCCGCCGATGCAGAAGCCGAGCACGCCCCGGACGGTACGGCCGCTGGCGCGGACCTCGTTCAGCCAGGTGTCCAGGTAGGCGTCGCCGCTCGCGCCGAGCTCGGTGCTGACGGCCTGCGGGATGCTCTCCCACACGGTGAAGGAGCCGTCCAGTCCCTTCACCAGGTCCGCGAACCGGCCCTCGGCGCGGCCGGTGGCGTCGAAGTCGACGGCGAGCACCACGTCGTCGGGGTTTCCGTCGGCGAGCACTCGCCACGTTTCCAGGGTTCCCACGTCTTGTCCTTATATCGAAAGATGCCTGATGTGACCGCAGTTGTGGCGCCCGCCGAGACCGAAGCTAGTGACGCGCCCCGGCCCGGATAACCCCACCGCGACCCCTAACGCCCCCTGTGCGGACCACCGGGGCGCGGGGCCCCGCGTTCAGCCGGTGCGGGCGGGCAGACGCCGGGCGATCTCCGCCACGACGGCGCCGGGGTCGGCCGTCAGGTAGAAGTGATCGCCGGGGAGGACCTTCAACTCGAAGGTCCCGGTGGTGTGTTCGCGCCAGGCCGCGACCTCGGCCACGGTGGCCTTCGGGTCGCGGTCGCCGGTGAGCGCGACGACCGGGCAGTCGACCCGGGCGCCGGGGGCGCTCCGGTACGTCTCGATCGCGCGGTAGTCCGCCCTCAGGGCCGGGAGGATCATCGCGACGATCTCCTCGTCGTCCAGCACCCCCGAGTCGGTGCCGCTGAGTCCGCGGATCTCGCCGAGCAGGGCCCGGTCGCCCCGGGTGTGGAGGTCCTCGATCCGGAAGGTCGACGGGGCGCGCCGGCCGGAGACGTACAGCGCCTCGGGGGACACCCCCGCCCCCTCCTCCAGCCGCCGGGCCACCTCGAAGGCGATCACGGCGCCCATGCTGTGCCCGAACAGCACCAGCGGGCCGTCGATCCGGGGCAGCAGCGCCTCGGCGGCCCGGTCGGCCAGCTCGGCGATGTCGACCAGGGGCGGTTCGTGCCGGCGGTCCTGCCGGCCGGGGTACTGCACGGCGAGCACGTCGGCGGAGCCACTCAGTGCCAGGGCCATCGGCTGGTAGTAGGTGGCCGCGCCGCCCGCGTGCGGGAAGCAGACCACCGTCGCCTCCGCGGCCTCCGGGGCCGGGTGGTAACGGCGCAGCCAGGTCGTGCCGGTGTCCTGCGGATGGGGCGTCATGCGGTCCTCGATTCCAGGTGCGGGCCGTTCAGTTCCTGCCGCAGGTGGGCGGCCACGGCCACCGCGGTCGGGTGGTCGTAGATCAGCGTGGGCGGCAGGGCCACGCCGACGACCTCGGTGAGGCGGTTGCTGAGTTCGACGGCGGTCAGGGAGGCGAAGCCGATCTCCAGGAAGTCCTCCTCCGTGCCGACGGCCTCGGCGGAGGCGTGGCCGAGCACGGAAGCGGCCCGGGCCCGGACCAGCTCGACCAGCAGTGCGCTGCCTTCCCCCTCGGTCAGCCCGGCCAGCCGGGCGGCCAGGTCCTTTGGGTCGCGCGGCAGGCCGTCCGCCGGTTCCCCGACCGCGACGGGCTCGGGATCCACGGTGGTGTGCCGCCGGGCCCGCCAGGCGGTCAGCAGCTCAAGGGCGGCGTCCAGCCCGGCCCGGTCGGCGGCCGGGTCGGCGTCCAGGGCCGCGGCGAGGGCGGAGAGGTCGCCGAGTTCCACGGCCTCCCACAGCTCCCGCTCGGAGCGGTCGGCGCGGTCGGCGCGGTCGGCGCGGTCGGCGGCCGGCTGGTCCGCGCCGGAGGCGATCCAGTAGCGGGTGCGCTGGAAGGCGTACGTCGGCAGCTCGACCGGCGCCTCCCCCGCGCCCGCGAAGACCGCCTCCCAGTCCACCGGCACGCCGTCCGCGTGCACCGAGGCGAGCGCGGCCGCCACCGCCTGGGCGTCCGGGCGGTCCCGGCGAAGGGCCGGCACCACCAGGGCAGCGCCGCGCAGGCTCTCTTGGGCGAGGGCGGCCAGGACGCCGTCCGGGCCGATCTCCACGAACCTGCTCGTCCCCAGGCGCTCCAGCGCGCCGACCTGGTCGGCGAAGCGGACGGTCTCCCGGACGTGCCGCACCCAGTAGTCCGGGTCGCACAGCTCGGCCGCGCCCGCCGGCTCGCCGGTGACGTCCGAGATCACCGGGAGCGCGGGCTCCCGGTAGGCGACCGACTCCGCGACCTCGCGGAACCCGGCCAGCATCGGGTCCATCAGCGGCGAGTGGAAGGCGTGGCTCACCCGCAGCCGGCGGACCCTGCGGCCGAGTGCCGTGAAGTGCCCGGCGATCTCCTCGACGGCCTCCTGGCTGCCCGACACGACCACGGAGGCGGGCCCGTTGACCGCCGCGAGGTCCACCTCGCCCTCCCTGCCCGCGAGCAGCGGCCGCACCTCCTCCTCGGAGGCGCGCAGCGACAGCATCGCCCCGGCCGCCGGCAGCGCCTGCATCAGGCGGCCACGGGCGGCCACCAGCCGGGCGGCGTCCGGCAGGTCGAAGACCCCGGCGACGTGGGCGGCGGCCAGCTCACCGATCGAGTGCCCGGTGAGCCGGTCGGGCCGCACGCCCCAGGACTCCCACAGCCGGAACAGCGCCACCTCGACCGCGAAGATCGCGGGCTGCGCGTACTCGGTGCGGTCCAGCAGGGCGGCCTCGGGCCGGTCGGCCTCGGTGAACACGACCTCGCGCAACTGCCGTTCCAGGTACGGGGTGAAGGCCGCGCACACCTCGTCGAAGGCCTCGGCGAACACCGGGAACGCCTGGTGGAGCTCGCGGCCCATGCCCGGGCGCTGGCTGCCCTGCCCGGAGAACAGGAATCCGATCCCGCCGCCCGTCGCGGCGCTGCCGAGCACCAGGCCAGGCGCCGCCTCGCCCTCGGCCAGCGCGGCCAGTGCGGACAGGCGCTCCGCCCGGTCCGCCGCGACGACCGCACCCCGGTGGCCGAAGGCCGTCCGGCTCAGGGCCAGTGCCCGGCCCACCTCGGCCGGGCCGAGGTCGGGGCGCCGCTCCAGGAACGCGTGCAGCCGGGCGGCCTGCTCCCGCAGCGCCTCCGGGCCCTTCGCGGACAGGATCCAGGGCAGGACCGCGGTCGGCTCCGAGGTGGCGTTCTTTGCTTCCAGAGCCTCGGGGGCCTGCTCGATGAGGACGTGGGCGTTGGTGCCGCTGACGCCGAAGGCGGAGACCCCGGCCCGGCGCGGGGCGCCGGTCTCGGGCCAGGCGATCGGCTCCCTCAGCAGCTCGACGGCCCCGGCCGTCCAGTCCACGTGCTGGGAGGGGACGTCCACGTGCAGGGTCTGCGGCAGTCGGCCGTGGTGCATCGCCATGATCATCTTGATCATGCCGCCGACCCCGGCGGCCGCCTGGGTGTGCCCGATGTTGGACTTCAGCGAGCCCAGCCACAGCGGACGGCCCTCGGCCCGGTCCTGCCCGTAGGTGGCCAGCAGCGCCTGCGCCTCGATCGGGTCGCCCAGTTTCGTCCCCGTACCGTGCGCCTCCACCGCGTCCACCTCCGAGGTGGTGAGACCCGCGTTCGCCAGCGCCTGACGGATCACCCGTTCCTGGGCCGGGCCGTTCGGCGCGGTCAGGCCGTTGCTCGCGCCGTCCTGGTTCACCGCCGTGCCGCGCACCACCGCCAGCACGCGGTGACCGTTGCGCCGCGCGTCCGACAGCCGCTCCAGCAGCAGCACACCGACGCCCTCGCTCCAGCCGGTGCCGTCCGCGCCCTCGCCGAACGCCTTGCAGCGCCCGTCGGGAGCGAGGCCGCGCTGCCGGCTGAACCCGATGAACGTACCCGGGGTGGCCATCACGGTCACGCCGCCGGCCAGGGCGAGCGAGCACTCCCCGCTGCGCAGCGACTGCACGGCCAGGTGGACGGCGACCAGCGAGGAGGAGCAGGCGGTGTCCACCGTGACCGCCGGGCCCTCCAGCCCCAGCGTGTACGACACCCGGCCCGAGGCCACACTGCCCGCGCTGCCGCCGCCGAGGAACGCCTCGACGCCCTCGGGCACGTCCACCGGCGAGGCGGCGTAGTCGTGGTACATCACGCCGGTGAAGACTCCGGTCCGGCTGCCGCGCACCGAGGCGGGCGCGATCCCGGCCCGCTCGAAGACCTCCCAGGAGGTCTCCAGCAGCAGCCGCTGCTGCGGGTCCATCGCCAGCGCCTCACGCGGCGGGATCCCGAAGAACCCGGCGTCGAACTCGCCCGCCTCGTACAGGAATCCGCCGTGGCGGGTGTACGAGGTCCCGGCGTGCTCCGGGTCCGGGTCGTACAGCGCCTCCACGTCCCAGCCACGGTCCTCCGGGAAGGCGGAGATCGCGTCCCCGCCTGCGGCGACCAGGTGCCACAGCTCCTCCGGGGTCCGGACACCGCCCGGGTAGCGGCAGGCCATCCCGACCACGACGACCGGATCCTCGGCCGCGTCCGGGCGGGCGGCGGCCGACGGGAGTGCCGTCTCGGGCTCCTGCCGCGTGCCGAGCAGCTCGGCCGCGATCCGGTCGGCCAGCTCGGCGGGGGTCGGGTGGTCGAAGACCAGGGTGGCGGGCAGCCGCAGGCCGGTCTCCGCGTCGAGCCGGTTGCGCAGCTCGATCGCGGTGAGCGAGTCGAAGCCGAGTTCGTTGAAGGCCCGGTCGACCTCGATCCCGTCCGTGTCGGGGTAGTTCAGGATGTCGGCGACATGCCGGCTCACCAGGTCGAGGACGGCGGCGGACCGCTTGTCCTGCGGCAGGGCGGCGAGGTGCTGCCCGAAGGTGCTGCCGCCCGCGCTCTCGGTGGTGGCGGCGGTGCGGCGGGTGCCGGTCGGCACCAACGCTCGCAGCAGCGAGGGGAGCTGGCCCTGCGGAAGCTCCCGCAGGGCGTT
>NZ_JBIVRD010000084.1:0-12319 GCF_044755565.1 Kitasatospora sp. NPDC092286
GGCGTCGCGGCGGGCGCGGGCGGAGGTGGTGCCGCTCTTGTGGGCGTAGTAGGTGCTGGGGTGGATGCTGCAGTCGTTCGCGGTGAGCGTCCTGCAGATCGGCTCGACTCCGCCGAAGCGGTCCCGGTGCTCGTCGATGAACGCTACGAGCGTGTGTGTGGCCGGTCGAGCCCGGCCGCGAAGAAAGACGCCGCGGCCCTGAGGATCTCGTTGGCCCGCTTGAGTTCGGCGTTCTCCCGCTTGAGCGCCTTCATCGCGGCGGATTCCTCGGTCGTGGTGCCAGGCCGGGTGCCGGCGTCGGTCTGGGCCTGGCGGACCCACTTGCGCAGGCTTTCCGGGCCAACGTCGAGCTTGGCGCCGATCGACCGGATGCACTGGTACTCGGTCTCGTACTGATCGCGGGTCTCCAGCACCAGGCGCACCGCCCGCTCCCGGACCTCACTGGGGTATGGCTTCCTCATAACGGACTCGATCCTTCCAAGAGAACGAGTCTCGGTCAAACCCGCAGCGGTTCACCTGACCCGCCAGCGCGCCGACCACATCGAGGCGAAGGTCGCCGCCGTCAACCAGCTCGACGCCCAGCTCGACCAGCTGTGGCCCGGCGGCAAGGCCGTCTTCGCCGAGCGCGACAGCGACATCGCCCTGGAGTTCCTGGACCGCTACCCGACCCCGCAGGCCGCCGCCAAACTCACCCCGGCGAAGCTGGAAGCGTGGTGCAAGCGGCGTTCCTACTCCGGCCGCCGCACCGGCAGGGAGCTGATCGAGCGCATGCGCTCCGCCCCGGCCGCCGCGACCCGCCTCGGCGAGGCCACCGTGGCGACCCTCATCCGTGTCCGCAGGCCCAGATCACGCGGAGCCAGGCGCGGGCGAGGATGCGGACGGCGTGGGGGTGTCGTTTCTGACGGGCCCGGGCGTCGTTGTAGATCTTCGCGGCCCAGTCGCTGCCGTGCCGGCTGTTGTCGGCGAACGTGGTGATGGCGGTGCGTGCCCGGCGGTTGGTGGCGACGCGGAAGGTCACCGCGCGGGATTTGCCGGAGGCCCGGGTGACCGGGACGACGCCGGTCTCCGCGATGAACTGCTCGCAGGACTCGGCGCGTTCGAGGATGGGGCCGATCTCGCCGATGATCTGTCCGAGGTTGACCTTGCCGATGCGGGGCATGGCGGCCAGCAGCGGCGCGTAGGGGTGTGTCTCGACCGCGTCGGAGATGGCCTTGTCCAGCTCGCGGATCGTGGCGCGTATGCCGCGCACCAGCTGGACCTGGACAGCCGCCCGAGGCGCTATCTACACGGCGTTGGAGCTAGTACTCGGCGCGTGCCCGCAGCAACTGTAAGCGGTCACGTGAGGTGTCTCTCTGGTGGGTGGATCGATCACTGATCAGCGGTGCCAAACGCTGATTGAAGTGACCGTGTGGGTGCCCGCAAGGTCGAGAAGCGCTCGGTGAACCAGTGCTGGGCTGTTGCCCCGCAAGACCGAGCGATGCGGTGATCAACTGTCGCCTGGTGCGCTGATGTTGTCGCGAGCACGATCGTTACTGGCAACTCACGGCCACCGCGCCGACGCCGGCCGCCTCGCATTTCGCGCTCGTTTACGATCGGTGCATGCCGTCGCCCTTTCCCACATCCCTTGCTGTGTCCGACGCAATCACCCACTACCGCCAGTTGCACGAGCTGACCGTCGACGAATTGGCCTACGTGCTCTTGATGCTCGGTCACCCGATCTCAGCCGACGCCCTCGCGGAGATGGAGCGATGTGCTCGCCCCGTGACCGTCGACGATCTCGTCGCGATCGCCTATGTGCTCGACACGACCCCCGCGGTGCTGCTGTCGCACATCCCTATCGACATGCCGGAACCCGAGGGGCCTTTCGCCACCGGGCTCCCGAGTGACGTCGACCCAACCGAGCTCCGTGCCTGGATCGAGGGGAAGACTACTCTTGACCGCGAGTCGCGGGTGCGCTGGTGGGAAGAGCGGGCTGGCCGCCTCAGGGTCCGGTCAGCACACCACGAGGAACAGCTGCAGGGGGCGTACGCAGAGCTGCGTGAACTCGGCGACCTGGCAGTCCAAGAAGCAAGCGCCCCGCCCGTGCAGCGTCTGCGGTGGCGCATCCAGGACGGCGAACACGCGCTCAGTCAGTCCGAGGTCGCCCTAGCACTGACCGAGCATCGGCTCGACAACCTTCGGGAAGGCGCCTGACGGGCGGTCCCGGTCCGCCAAAGTCACCTATACATAGGTTATTTTGACTGGCCTTCTATCTCAAACCGACTGTCCGGAACGAACGAAGGGAGATCGCCATGAGCATCACCGGGACCGCACGTAAGGCGCGGGCCAAGATCGCCGTGTCCATCGCGGCCCTGGCCGCGGGTTCACTCATACTCACCGCCTGCGGCGGAAGCAGCGACAGCGCGAGCAAGCTCGACGGTACCTACTACGTCAAGGATGTCAACGGCACGTCCGAACTCGGCCAACTGGTCGTCAAGGGCAACAGCGTCTCGCATCATGAGTACACCTGCGATGGTGTCTACGAGAAGCCGGGCGTGACCAGTACTGGCGAGTTCAACAAGGATCAGTCCCAGATCATCTGGACGGTGGCCGGAGAGGACAGCCGCAACAAGCGGACCGGCAGTGAGTCCATCTCAACCAGCGACACCTCGATCAGCATCAGCGGTAGCGTGTACGTACGTGACAACTCCGATGCCGGCAAGGCTCTGCTGGGCGGCTTCAATGCCGAGTGCCAGAAGTAGCGTCGACGTCTCACTCGGCCGGCCGGGCAGCACAGAATCCCGTGGGTATCGTGTCCACGGGGTTCTGTCTTCCCTTGGCTGATCAAGCCTCTGGCGTCTACGGTAGATCGTCTCGTTGACCACGCGCATCTCTGGCCGATTGGGGAAGCGGCCCCGGAGAGCCTGGTAGATCTGCTCCGGGCTCCAGCGGAGGTGGTCCTGGGTGAAGGCCCGCAGTTCGCCGCACGAAAGATCAAACGCAGCCCGTCCACCGTCGCGAACAGCACGGGCAGCTTCGACTGCGCCGCCGAGGTGGCAACCGCAACCGCCTTACGCAAGGCCGATCTTGATGCGTGGCACACAGAGATGGCACACCGGCTGCACGGTGTGGCCGAGCGCGAACTCGGCAAGATGATGCAGCCCCAGCTCGACTGGGAGGGGGGCGGCAAGGGTCACACCTAAGCCCTCCTTCTCCTTGCACTGTTCAAAGGAATGACGCACCCGGTGAGAACGATCATCGCGATCGTTCTCACCGGGTGCGTCATTCCTCCACGTTCGCCCTCGACCGGACGATCAGTCCTGCGGCTCCTCGCGCCGGCCCCGGCGAGGATGCCCCGTCGGCGACTGCTGCGGTTCAGGGGTCTCCACGTTCTGAGGGGACGGGTCGGCAACCCTGCGCGGACGAAGAACCGGAGCCTGCCGCAGTGAGGGGTTCGGTGCAGGAGCCGGAGGCTGCTGAGCCTGAGCCTGCGGGGCGGGCGTCTGGCGCGGCGTCGTCGTCGGCGTCGAGGCCTGGATCGAACCCGGCTGATGCGCTGCCTGCGCCTGAACCGCAGTCCGCGCACCAGGGGCGGCCGGAGTCTGCCCCGAAGCCGGAGCGGCCACGGGACGAGGATCCGACGTGTCAGCTCCCAGCTGCTTCGGGGCGGGGGTGCCCTGAGCGGGGCGCTTCGGACGCGTGCTCGAGGCGACCGGCTGCCCGGAAGCAGGAGCCGGGGCAGGCGCAGCGTCGCCGCTGAAGCGCTGCGGTGCAGCCGACTGGTTGCTGCCCTGCTGGCTCTGCGCACCCTGGGAACCCGTGCCGAAGTGCGTCGGGCCCTTCTGACTGGCGACAGCCTTTCGGTCTCCGCTGGTCGGAACAGAGTCGGCGCTACCCGCACCGCTCTGGCCCTGAGCACCACGGCGAGAGCTCGACGAATCCGTGGACGAGGCCAGAACCTCACCGGGGATGACCTTGTTGCCGTCCGAGGTGTACCCGAGGTTCGACAGGCCTCCCTGGCTGCTCAGCCCCTGCGCCGTCCGCTTGTCCGAGCGCGAGCTGCCCGCTCCACCACTCGCCAGCTGCAGCGGACCACCCTTGTCGGCGTGTTCGTCGCGACCGGGCGTGTCCAGAACACCGGCGGGACCGATGCCGCCCGGCAGAGCCTTGACGCCGTCACTGCCGCTGCCGGAGCCACCACCACCAGGACCACCATCCAGCGCCGGGCTGTCCGGGCCATCCTGCTCGCCACCCCCGAGGGTCAGCTGCTGGCTACCGGACGTCAACTCCATGGCGTCACCGTTCGTGCCGCCGGCGTTCGTCGACGCCGTCTTGCCCCTGGGCTTGCCCGTGCTCGGGGACGCCGGACCGCTGGTCTTGGTGTTGAACCCGTTGGCGAGCTTGTTGCCCATGGCCATACCCGCGCCAGCCCCCGTACCCGCGGCCAGAGCGGGCATCAGCCCGCCCTTGTCCGCCTTCGGCGTGGTGTTCGTCTCGAGGAACTTGTCCACGAGCTTGGTGACCACCTCGTCCATCGCCTGCAGCACAGTCTTGCGAACCCGTAGCAGAGCGAAGGTGATGCCCATGATCACCAGCGAGGAGATCAGGGTCAGGATCACCACGATGATCCCGCCGAGCGCAGCGCTGCCCCACAAGCCGCCCGGGCTCATGAAACTCGACACGGGTCCAGCCATGATGTCCGGGACCGAGATCAGGAACTCCGAGACGAACTGGTAGATGAACAGCGTGATGAGGACCTCCAGGATCAGCGCCATGGAGTAGACGATCACTTTGGCGATCGCCTGCAGCGCGCCCAGCGTCGCGAACGGCACCGCGGCCACCAAGCCGAAGATCCGCTTGACCGAGCCAGCCAGCATGCCGATGGCGTACCAGAAGCCGAGCAGGACGATGGAGCCCAGGACCGTGATCGCGTTGCTCCAGTACATGAACTTCGCCGGCCCCGTACCCACCTGGCTGACGGCCATGTGGTTCTCGCGGGTGAACCCGCTCGTGGCATTGTTCGACGAGTACATGGTCAGCGAACTGGGGCTGAACCCGGTGTTGAGGTAGTTGTACGCCGTCAGCGGGGACAGATTGCACGAGGAGGGCATCTTGCCCACCGTAAAGCCACAGCCTCCCTTCGTCCCCGTCGTCGTAAAGACCGTCGAGTCCTTACCAGGACGAGAGGAAGTCAGGCCCGTGCCGTCGGTCGAAATCACCGGGTGATCGACCGGCTTCGGCCCCTTCTCCTCACCGAACCCCTCCACGTCGCCGTAACTGCTCTTGTCGACAAACCAGCTCTTCTTGACATCCGAGCTCTCGTCCAGCTGCGTGATCGAGCTCTTGATCCCCGACTCGAAGTCGGAGGCCGCTACCTCGCCGCTGGCGATGTACTTGCCGATGATCCCGAAGGTCGAAAACACCGCCTTGAAGTCGTCCGTGGCACTGCCGCCGGTGACGGAGACCGTGCCGTCCTTCCATGCCGACTCGGCGTCGTTGGCCTTCGTTCCGATATTGATGCCGTTGAACGTCGCCCCGTGGGACTGCTTGTTGATCGCCAGCGCACTCGTGCGCACCGACATCATCGCGTCCGGGCTCGCCTGGTCGCCGTTCCAGGAAACAGTGGCCTGGTCCGGGATCCCCAGACGGTCGTTCATCATCCACGCCTCGAAGTCGACGTAGGTGCTCAGCACGACGCGCGTCGGGCCAGCGTGTTGACCAAGAACAGAGTCGTCGAACTTTCCGAGCACACTGGAGTACATCGACCCGACGAGCGGCAGGCCGACGCCGATGAAGACGACGCGCACGATGAGCTTCTTGATCGCCGAGCCCCGGTCCATCTTCTTGAACATGACCAGGCCGATGAACAGGACGCCGATGAAGATCGGCACGAGCGCCTGCCACGAGATATCGACGAGCAGGCCGTACCAGCCGCTGATCCAGTGCTGCAGACCCGAGAGCGCGCCGCCTCCGGTGTCACCTCCGGTCATACCCTCGGCAAGAGTCGGATTGACCGCCGCGACCGCGCTGTAGAACCACATGAAGGGGTTGATGAGCTTCAGGAACTGGATGATGACGTAGAACAGCGTGCCGACCGCCAGCGCCAGGGCGTAGAGGATCCAGATGATCGACCCTCCGATCACGCTCACGATCTGGCCGCCGATGCCCGAGGACATCGTGTCAAGGCCAAGGTCGTTGTTAGCCGCCCCGAAGTGCGCGTAGTCGAGCATGCCCGAGTACTTCGGGTTGCCCTTGTCATCCTTCGCGGCCAGGGTGTCGTAAGTAACGGTCTGCGAGGACCCCGACACCTCGGCGAAGAACCAGCCCACGATGTTTCCCAGGCTGAACTCCGGGTCGGCGTAGCCGAGGATGGAACCGCCCGAGGCCGGGCTGGACGTGACCGGCTTCCAGTTCTCGTGCATGCCCTTGTCGTTCTGCGGCGAGTTCTTCTCGCTGAAGTACGAGCTCGCGTTCGAGGCCAGCTGGTAGAGGCTGTAGTTGGCGCGCTCCTTCTTGTCGTCCGCGGACGCCGGCGGAGAGGTCGCCATCATGAAGACCGGCACGAGCAGCGCCGCCAGGAGCACGAGGGCGAGCCCGCGCGCGAGCCTGCCGGGGCGGGCTACACCACCGCCGTGGCTGGCCCAGGCACGCAGCCTCGCCACCGTCGTGATCGTCCCGTTCATCGTCTCTCCTCTCCTCCTCGCCCTCGTATCAGTGCTGACCCCGCTCATGCCTTGACCAGCTTCGTCGGCCTGGGCCTCTCTGCTGGTCGCCTTGCGCCGTTCTCAGGCTGCTGCAGGCTCTTGCCGTCGTTGCGCTTGCTCGCGTCGCCCTCGCCCGCGTCAGCCTCACCGTCGCCGCCCTCGCTGTGCTTCCGGATGCTGGTGAGGTTCGCGCCCGGGGCAGGCTTGTCGTGCATGATCGCGTCCATCCGCGCAGCCTCTTCGGCCCTGGCCGCCTCCAGACGGACCCGCCTGCGCTGGGCCTCGCGGTAGGGGTTGATCCCCAGTGCCAAATCGAGGTGGAAGACCACGTTGGAGACGCCCCGGCGCAAGTACGTGAGGTTCTCGCCCTTGGTCGTGATGAGCTGGGCGAGATCCGGCGGGATCCGTTGGTGCAGCTGCTTCTGGTACTCCGCCACCGTCCCGTCGCGCATCGGGCCGAAGAGTGTGTAGTCCGCGGCGTCGAACTTGTTGAAGTCGCTGTCGGCGAGCATCTTGTCGACGTCGTTGTAGCTGTAGGCCACTCGGCCGCCACGCTCGTGCATGTGGTCGAACTGGTCCTGGATGTACTTCTTCACCCGGTCGTCGATGTGCTCGGTGCCGTGGATGATCACCGTGTCGCCGGGCCCCAGCTTGCCGACGGCGAAGCCGACGATGTTCACCAGCTGTGCCATCGCCACGCCCTTGCCGCGGCGCATGAGCCGTGAGAAGTCGTAGACCACACGTCGGGAGTCCCGGACCCCGTCCACAGTCGAGGCCGTGTGGTTGTTGAAGAGGTCGCCGTTCGTGCTCAGCATCGCGTTGGCGATGCCCTTGAGTACGTTGTACGCCCGCAGCTGGTCCGCGTCGGTCCTGCTGGAGTTCAGCAGTGCCTTGTGCGCGGTCGCCAGGTAAGAGACGAACATCTGAAGACGCGGCACCTGGGCGTGCGGGATGTTCACCACACGCAGGCGGTGCCGCTGCTCTTTGGCGTTGTGCCGCCACATACCCTGCTCGATGTAGAAGTCCGTGGCGGTGTCTTCGAGGGCACTGCGGATGATCGATCCGACGGCACCATCGGTGGTCTCGTAGAGCTGCTCGAACATCAGCTTGAGCTTCTCCATCTGGGCGGAGAAGACCGTCAGTTCGTCCTCCTCCTCGCCGAACATCTCGAACATGTTCACATCGCCCTGGTTCAGGTCCACGCGCGAGGTGAGCCGTTCGAACTTCGGGCCGAGCTTGTCGAGGTTCGCTCCGTCAAGGACGAGGTGGACGACCTGGCCGTTGTTCAGCAACGTGGCCTGCGAGATCTTCGAGCACCACATGTTGGCCACTCGCTGGCGGTCGAGATACTCGCTGAGCGTGGCGTCGGCGACGATCACGTGGTGCTCGTAGGCGTCGACGTCCATGAGCACGGCGCTGTTGTTGACGTCGCCGACCATGTAGCCGACGTACTCGCCGCCCTTGTCGTTGAGGCCGTTGGTCACCAGCGAGTACGAGCCGGCCAGCTCGGTCGAGGTGAAGTGGAAGCCCTTGCCCTTCTTCTTCTCGTTGTTCTTCCACAGGCCCGAGAGCTCCTGGCGCTGCTCGCCGGCATAGGGCGCAGCCTTCAGCGTGCCGAAGCGGTCGATGTACAGGCGCGTGACCCGGTCGACCGTGTCGTCCAGGGTCGCCAGGTCGGGGGCTTTGAGGAAGAGCCGGTTGTGCACCGAGAGATAGCTCGCGCCGTCCTGGAGCTCCCCGATCGTTACCGCGAGGTCACCGGAGATCTTCGCAGCCTTGCGCTTGGAGGAGGTCGTGCCCGTCTCCTCCTGCTCGCTGGCATCGAGTCGTTCCAGCCTCTCCGACTGCTTCGTATACGAATCGATCCACTTGTCGTCCATCCGCTTGACCTGCTCGAGCACGATAGCGGTGACCCGCTCGTCCAGGCCGTCCGGGATCCGGTCGATGCCCCAGAAGGCGGCGAAGTTGTCGTGCGCGGCGTCGTCGTGGAAGTACGACAGGATGCAGGCGACCGAGCCGTCGACCTCGAAGTAGTCGGAACGGAAGAGGTACTTCTCCTTCGGCTTCAGCGCGAGCAGATGCGGATAGGCGTCGAACGTGCCCTGGAGGTGCTTCACCTCCCGGCGGCGCTGCCACCAGTTCTTCTTCGGCTCCCCAGAGGCCTCATCGGCCACGCCGTCGGCTGCCTCAGTGCCCCGCACGCCCTCAACCTCGGCAGCGCCGTCCGCGCGCGGGTCATCGACCACGGACTCCGCGGTGTCATACGTCCCGTCAGGCTTCTCCCTCGGCATGCCGAGCTGTGCCCGGACCTTCGTCATCAGCGTCATGGTGTCCTTCGTTCGTTCCTGGTCGTGTCGGTCGTCCTGACGCTGATCAGTTCAGCGACACCTTGAGACTGGGCAGTTCGTCGTCGATGCCCTGGTAGAAGACCCGCAGCATCGGCTCGGCCTCCTCGCGGTCGAGCCTCGCGGCTTCCTTGATCATGAAAGTGGAGCCGCCGACCTCGGCCTGGAGGACCTGGTGCCCCTTGCGCAGTGCATCGGCGTTCTTGCCCTTGAGCAGCAGGTACTGGTGGATCGAGGGGAACTTCCCGCCCACGTGCTGCGTGAGGATGTCGTACTGCTCGTTCTGCAGCTCGATCAGGTCGGGGTCACGGACCTCCAGCGCCTGGTTGCGCCGCTCCAGGTTCGCCACCTGGTGGTAGACCCGCTGCGGCTCCTTCGTCGTGATGAAGCTGTGCTCGCAGGTCGTCTCGACCTTGCGCCAAAAGGAGTCGACCCGGTCGAGGATCCCGATCCGGTCCTCGTCGAAGAGCAGATAGCTCGCCGAGCCGACGACCAGGTAGACCCGACCTTCGCCGCCGTCGGAGAAGTGGATCAGCCCGTCCTCGTCGATCCCGTCGATGCCGACGATCGAGTAGAAGTCCGTCGGGTTCGAGCTACGACGGGCGAGGACGTGCCGGGCTTTGAGAGGCAGATACGCCAGGAAGGCCGGCACCCGCATGATGCGCAGCTCCTTCGTCTCCATCAGCCCACCGAAATAGGCGATCGCTGCCAGTCCCCAGAGGACGAAGAACGTGATGGCGACTGGGCCCGAGCTCGCGACGAACGTCGACGTGCTGGACCACAGCAGAGCGAGGATGCCGCCGCCGAAGAAGAGCAGCTGCTTGATCGGGGAGGGCTTCGCCGCCCAACCTCCCTTGCTCAGTGTGATCTCGTGGTCGAGGAAGCTCCTGTTCAGCGAACTCGGCACCTTGTAGGACAGTTTCGCCATGAACCTCTCATCTCCCCCTGCGATCGCAATGACCATTGATTGACCTATCCAAAAGACCTCATATGCGAGGTGTATGGATGGCATCCTATCTTAGAGAGGTCATTCGAATCGAGAGTGAAAGGATCCCGAGTGGCGACATGTGGCGAGTTGGACTGGCGGGCCATAGTCGTCGGATGGCTGACAGACCAGTCGCGCCGCGGGAGCTGAGGTGCTCAGCCCACCGCTACCGCCTCGAAGCGCGGAACGTCGTCGCCCAGGTCGAGCATGGCCAGCGCATCGGCTTAGCCCTCCCGGTGGAGGATCTCCCGACGGACCGGCATCGTGTGCGACATCAGCGATGGGGGTTGAGCGCCCACAGGCGTTCCGGGAAGAGCGCGTCTCGCTGGGGCGGGGTGAGGGTGCCGGTCGCGGGGTCGAGGTGACCCCATGTGCCGTGCTCGCCGCGCCCGCACAGCATGAGGGTCACGGTCGCTCCGGGGGGGGGCGAGTGTAGTTCGGTCAACCTCGTGGTACAGGCCCCTGCCCACGGTGTTGGAGCTGCCCTGCCCGTGTTCCCGTCCCGTCTCCGCACGGACCTGGCCGTCGACAAGGAGGTATCGATCCTCGGGGTATCCGCCCGCGAGGATCCGGGATTCGAAGGGCCACGGGTGCGAGTGCGGGAGAGGGTCGTCCGTCCCTCGAATACCTGCGTCAACCTGGACACCGCGAACCAGGCCCTCGGCTTGGGCCGCACGACGGCTACGCACTCGCCCGCAGCGGGAAGTACCCCGTGCCGCTGATCCGCGCGGGCCGGGCGTACCGCGTGTCCACGATCGAGGTCGCCAAGCTCCTGGGCCTCACCGCGCCCGACCAGGTCGAGGTTCCCTCTCGCCTGCGGGCGGGAACCTCACTGGCGGCCTGAACCGGAGGGCCTTGCCCTGCGGCGTACTCTCCGCCGCGCGCCCACCCACGTCGTTGGGGGTGGACGCGTTGTCGGTGTCGTTCCTCCGGCGGAGGGGTGGGAGGTTCCCGGTTGGCGGGCGCGCCGTCCTTCGGCTGAGCCCCTGTTCCGAGGATCGCGTACGGGGTGGCGATCACCGACTGCCGGGAGAGGCGAAGCCGGGTTCGGGATTCGGTTCGGTGAACGCCAGCAGGGGGTTGGTGACCGCCTCGCGCCAGCGTCCGCGGTGGCCTTCGGCGCGCAGGCGGAAGTACACGGTCTCGCGGCGCTCGTCGTCGGCCGTGCCGAAGGGCCCGCCGATGTTGTGGGCGAGCAGGTAGTGCGCGAGGACCAGGCTCCCGGCCGGGCCGGTCACCTGAAGTGGGGCGGGCGGCTCCACGGGCGGGTACGGGGCGCCGTCGCGCAGCGCGTCGGCGCCGTGCTCACGGAGCCAGGCGGCGGTGCGCAGGTGGCTGCCGGGCCAGACCCACAGGTTGCCGCGGTCGGCCTGCCGTTGGTCGGTGAGCAGCAGGCCGGCCAGGAGGGTGAACGTCCCTGGGCGGCCGTCGTCCTCGGTGGGGGTAAGGCCGTCGATGTGCGGGGCGCCGGGGTGGTGTGGGTGCGGCGGCAAGGTGAAGGCCAGCTGCGCGACCTCGGGTGCCGGAAGGCCGAGCCCGGCACGCAGGACCGGCTGGACGGCGTCGGTGATCCCGCTGATCTGGTAGAGGTCGCGCAGCTCGGCGTCCTGAGCCGACCGCCGCCGGGGCTGAGGTTGGCGCTTCAGCGGCGGTCAGCTCAGGGGCCTGCGGAGTGGCTCCCGTGCCCCCGCTTGGGCTGGCCAGCGCCCGGTTGCGGCCCTCAACGGTGGCAGGCAGCCGCAGCACCGGCCAGAGTTCCTGCTCCAGTTCGAACAGCAGCCGGCGCGCTTCCGGAGCGTCCGACTCGGACAGCACGCCGAGCTCCCACAGGCTCAAGGTGTCCACCCCACCGGCCAGTGCCGTCCGGGCGGCCTCCACCGCCGCGGAGACCGTCCCCGGATAACCGCCCAGGTCACGCTCCAGCAGCACCCGGCGCAGCGGTTCCAGGGCCTCGTCCTCCTCCATGGCGCGAGCCTAGCCAACCACTCCAGCCCGGAGCGACGCGTTTTGATCCAGCGGCGGCCGGTGCACCCCGCCAGCACGCCATCGCCGTACGCCCGTGCGGCGACCTCCGCCACCGCATCCGCCGCCACCAGTCAAGATCAGGTGGCAGGAACCCGCCGGTGGTCAAGATCGAATGGCAAACGGTCAAGATCGCCTGTCAGAGGTCATTGGTGACGCGGGGATGACGCTGCCCGTGACGCACCCGGCGGTGTCCTGTGACAGTCGATCTTCCTCTTTGTCACTGAATCTTGCTCAAGCTCGGCTTGTTGCCACTACGGTGTACTCGATTGGGGACGAGGTGG
>NZ_JBIVRD010000085.1:0-10697 GCF_044755565.1 Kitasatospora sp. NPDC092286
AGCTACCTCGCCGGCCTTCACCTCCGCGGCGCAATGATCTGGATCAAGGACCTCACCCGAACCCATTGATCACGACCGAATACGCGGCCTAGTCGGCGTTCGCCGGGGCGGCGGCGGCCATGGCCAGCAGCGGGGCCAGCACGGCCACGGCGGCGGCCGCGGTGGCCGGTCGACGGATTCGCATGGTGGTGGACTCTCCTTCGAAGGTGGCCGACGCGTCCCGGAGCCGTCGGCGGATCACGGGAAGGCCGGCTCGGTCGGGACGAGGACGGGCTCGGACGGGACGAAGTTCACGTCACCGGGGAAGAAGATCTGCGCGCCGCGCACGAGGGCGGCCGGCGCGCTGAGACAGACCTTCAGCTGGGTCAGCGCGAACGGCATGCCGCCGACCCAGTAGTTGACGTTGTACGAAGCCATGCACTGGTCGCGCCGGGTGAGCTGCAGCATCGAGGGGTTCGGGGGAAGGACGTCGAACCCGGGGGCGGGCGCCTGCGCGACGTTGATGGGCCCCGGCTGGGTGGCGGGCCCCTGCGCGGCGTGAGCGGTTCCGGCGGCCAGGGCCAGCAGCGGGGCCAGCACGGCGACGGTGGCCGCCGCGGCGACCGGTCGGCGAAGACTCATGGGAAGAACCCTCCTCGGGGGGAACGGAATCGCCGGCGCGCGGCACCTGCCTTCGGTGGCCGACGCCGTGGTCCGAATCCTCGCGGCAGTGGCCGGTGCGGCAACATCCCATGTTTCTGGTCCGTTTCCCGGCGCGACGCGTCGGGAAACGGGGCCTCGGTGATCCGCAGTCATTTGACTGATGCCGCCGCCCGCCCCGCCCGGGCAGTCTCGTGCTGCGGCGGGCCGGACCGGGCCCGCCGCGCACGAGCACTGTCCCCGCCTGGAAAGCGAGTTCCACCGTGGCCCTGAAGTCCTTCAAGCCGGCGACCGCCATCGCGGGCGCGCTCGCCGGGGCGGCGCTGTTCCTCACGGCGGCGCCGGCGTCCGCCACGGACCCGCCCGACGACGGCTGCCCGGCCTGGGCGCTCTGCCCCTACCAGGACGGCGGCGGCGCGGGGTCGAAGGCGATCGTCGTCCCGCCGGCGGCCGGCGGCAACGGCGAGATCGTGCGCCTCACCAAGGTCCACTTCCCGAACGGGACCCTGGCCAACGACCAGGTGTCCTCCTGGCTGAACAACTCCCAGTGCCAGGTGGAGTTCTGGGACGACCCCTACAGCGAGCTGCACCCGTCCCAGCTCGACTTCACCCCGACCTGGAACTGGGGTGCGAAGGGCGACTACGGCTTCAACACCCCCGACCACCACCTCAACGACCGCCTGTCGGCCGTGCGCTTCTGGTGCCCGTAGCACCCGCCCGCGTCCCGACGCCCCCGGCCCCCGTCCCCGCGAGGTACCGGGGGCGTTCCCGTGCGCCCTCCCGGTGCGCCCTCCCCGGCCCGGGAGCACCACGACGACACCGAAACGAGATCCCATGAAACGCCTACGCCCGGCGGCCGCGCTGCTCGCCGGCCTGCTGCTCCCGCTCGCCCTCCCCGCGCCCTCCACCGCCGCGGACGCCCCGGCCGCCGCCGTGACGGCCGGTCCCGGCGCGGAAAAGCCGGACCTGACCTCCGCCAACCGCACGAGCCCGCCCGCCGGCATGCCCGACTGGTCGCGCGTGGGATTCCGCGGCGGCCGACCGCTGCCCGGTGGCGGCGACCTGACCGGAAACGCCGCCTGCCGCATCACCCCGGACCGGCTCGCCTCGCAGTACGGCGTGCGGGCGGACGACGGCGCCGACGACACCACCGGCCTGCAGAAGGCCGTCGACGACATCAAGGCCGCCTGCTCGCCGAACGCCAACTTCGACAGCCTCTCGCTGATCTCCCTCCCGGCCGGCCGGATCGACGTCTCCCGGCAGATCTACGTCGACGCCGACTACCTCGTCCTGCGCGGCCAGGGTTCGGGCACCGGCGGCACCCGGCTGGTGTTCCGCCCCGACGCCGACACCCGCTACAACACCCTGGTCAACGGCCGCTGGGACCAGGACAGCCTGAAGGCCGGCAGCGACGTCGGCACCGGCGGCTGGATCCGGCCCGGGCGCGGCATGTTCCGCGTCCAGACCCGGGACATCGCCGAGCGCTACCAGGACGACTGGGCGGCCGCCCCCGCCAACCGCAAGGACATCTTCGAGGGCAGCGTCAACCAGCACTGGGCCTCCGGCATCAAGGTCGCCGCCAAGGCGGCCGACGGGCCGGATCGTGCTGGCCGTCGACGTGAGCAACTGGCTCCGCCCCGACGCCCCCACCAGCGATGACCGGCTCTTCTGTCACGTCCACGGACGCGGCGACCGCAAAACGGACGAGCTCGTTCCCGGCTGGCCGTACTCCTTCGTCGCCGCCCTGGAGACAGGCCGCACCTCCTGGGTCGCGCTGCTGGACGCCGTGCGCCTCGGGCCGGCCGACGACGCAACCGCCGTCACCGCCGCCCAACTGCGCGATGTCGTCGAGCGGTTGAAACAGGCCGAACAGTGGCAGCCGGGCGACCCGGAGATCCTGATCATGACGGACTCGGGCTACAACGTCGCCTACCTCTCGCACGCTCTCGTGGACCTTCCGATCATGCTGGTCGGGCGCCTGCGCTCGGACCGCGTCATGCTCCGCGACGCGGGCCCCGCACGCTCCACCCCGAAAGGCGGGCACCCACGTCGGCACGGTGGCGTCCTCACCTTCACGAAGCCCGAGAGCACGAAGCCCGAGAGCTGGCATCGGCCCGAGGTCACCACGGTCACGGACACCACCCGCTACGGCACCGCGGAGGCAATCGCGTAGGACCGGATGCACCCCAGGCTCACCCACCTCGGCCCCTGGCTGAACAACACCGAGGAGGAACTGCCCATCTTCCACGGTACGTTGGTGCGGTTGAAGGTCGAGCGCCTGTCGGGCGACCGGGACCCGAAACCGGTCTGGCTGTGGTGCTCGGCCACCGCTGCCACCGGCGCCGACGCGGACCGCTGGTGGCAGTCGTTCCTGCGCAGATTCGACCTGGAACACATCTTCCGCCTGATGAAGCAGAGGCTCGGCTGGACCGCCCCGAAGATCCGCCACGCCGACAGCGCCGACCTGTGGACCTGGCTCATCATCGCCGCCCACACCCAACTCCGTCCTGCCCGACCGCTGGCCGAGGACCTCCGCCGCCCCTGGGAGCGGCCCGCCGAGCCCCGCCGCCTCACCCCCGCCCGGGTGCGGCGGGGGTTTCGCAACATCCGCCCGACCACCGCTCGCCCAGCAGCGGCACCGAAACCGTCCCGGCCAGGCCCGGGACGGCCTCCCGGCTCGAAGAACAAGCAACGGGCCACACGTCACGACGTCGGGAAGACGGTCAAACGCGCCGAGTCGATCAAGGAACACCAAACCCGACGAGGATAGATTCCAAGCTGCGGCCGCGCCCCTCCCGGGCCCCTGCTTCCCGCCCTCGTCGAGCGTGTGCTTGACGAGGGCGTTCGCGTGCCCGTGGCCGATCCCGTGCTCCGCCTTCAGCCAGGCGACCAGCTCCATGTGCCGGGTCAGCGGGGAGGAGCGGATCAGCTCCTTCCAGTGCGCGACCGGCTGCCCGTACTTCTGCTCGATGGACGGGAAGTAGCTGGCGGGACCCTTGGCGGCGGGGGTGGCGGTCATGGTGGGGCTCTCCTTCGTTCGTTGTTCACAGGACCGGACGCGGCGCGGAAACTCATCGGCCGCCGAATGTGATCCCGGTCACAATTCAGAGCCCCGGGGGTCGGCCCGGCCGGGGGTGCGGATCGGCCAGTCCGTCCGGTTCGCCGGCCTGCGCGGCAGCGGGCGGACCTCCCGGCCCGCGGTGCGGCGGAGTGGCTGGAAATCGCGTGTCATATGAACTGTGACATTGTTCTGACCCGCGGTCGGTGACAGGATCCACGCCAATCTCCTTCCTTCAGCCCGATCCCACGTCGGGCTGCCCCCACTCGACGAAGGATTCGGCGTGCTCCTGCGCACCAGACTCTCCATGCTCGCGGCAGGCGTCGTCGCCTGTTGCGCCACGGCCACCGCCGTGCTGCCGGCCCAGGCCTTCGCGGCACCCCCTGCCGCCGTCGCCGGGCCGGCCCCCGCCGCCTCCGCAGGCCCGGCCGGCCTGACGGCCCCGGCCGCCACGACGGGGTCCGAGGCCCCCGCCGCGCCCACCGCCCCGCTGCCCCCGGCGCTGATCGGCGCGACGCGCCTGGACGAACCGGCCGCCGCGGCCGGGGCGGGCGCCCCCACCCTGTCCAAGTCCCTCGCCGCACAGAGCTGCACCCCGGCCGACTTCGCGGCCCGCACCGGTGCCGACCTGGTCACGTTCGTCAAGAACTCGACCACGGACTGCATCAAGTCGCTGTACACCAGCGGCAGCGCCGACCCGAGCATCTTCCGGCAGGCCCGGATGCTGTCCGTCGCGGACGCCCTCAAGAGCCTGGCGGCCGGCTACACCGGCGACAACTCGACCGGTATCGCGCAGCTGGTGAAGTACCTGCAGGTGGGCTACTACATCCAGTTCTACTACCCGGATGCGGCTGGCCCGTACACCGGCGAGCTCGCCACCGCCGTCAGCTCCGCCCTGGACACGCTCTTCGCCGGCACCCGCTGGCGCGACGTCACCGAGGACAACGGCCGCATCCTCAAGGAGGTGGTGTGGCTCACCGACAGCGCCAACCTCCAGGCCCGTTACGCGGGCGTCTACAAGCGGATACTGGACGGGTACGACAACTCGTACAACGCGTTCCCGCAGATGATCAGCGCGGTCAACTCCGTGCTGTTCTACCCGCTCTGGGGCGGCTACCGGAACGCGGACTTCGTCCGGTCGCTGGCGGCCGATCCGGCCCTGATCACCTCGCTCGCCGACTTCGCGGTCAACCACCGGGACCTGCTCAACGGTCCCAACGCCGTCCTCGACACCAACGCGGGCAACGACCTGGCCCGGTTCGCCGGTGCGAGCCCCGCCGCCGAGGCCGTGGCCAAGCCGCTGGTGAAGAAGGTGCTGGACTCCGCGCCGCTCCTCACGCCCTACGCGCCGCTGTACGTGTACACGGCCGTCCAGGCGGCCTACTACAACAACGGCCAGTGCTCCTACTACGGCATCTGCGACCTGCGCGCCAAGCTCACCTCCGTGGTGCTGCCGAACCAGCTGGTCTGCGACAACCGCACCCTCCAGGCCCAGGCCCTGTCGGCCGCCGAACTGGCCACCGTGTGCGAGAGCCTGCGCAAGCAGGACGGGTACTTCCAGAGCGTGGTCAAGCACAACGGGCCCATCCCGAACCAGTACGCCAAGACCGTCACCTTCGGGATCTTCGCCAACAAGACCGACTACACCACCTACTCGTGGGCGATCTTCGGCAACGGCACCGACAACGGCGGCCAGACCGTCATGGACGCGACCGACCCGAAAAAGCAGGCCGTGACCGTGATGTACCAGAAGGCCTGGAACGTCAACGACCCCGCGCGGGTGTGGAACCTCAACCACGAGTACACCCACTACCTCGACAGCATCTACGACATGAAGGGCAACTACGACCTCCAGATGTCCGTCCCGGACCTCTGGTGGGTCGAGGGCATCGCCGAGTACGTCTCGCACACCTACCGCGGCGCCACCGACACCGACGCCATGGCCCAGGCGGCCAAGCACACCTACAAGCTCAGCACCCTCTTCCAGAGCACCTACGGCAACTCGGACTCGACCCGCACCTACCCGTGGGGCTACCTGGCCGTCCGGTACATGCTGGAGAAGCACCCGGCCGACGTCCAGGCCATGCTGGCGCGGTTCCGCGCCGGTGACTACCCCGGCGGCTACGCGGTCTACAACAACGTCGGCACCTCGTACGACGCCGACTTCGACGCCTGGCTCGACGCCTGCGCCGCCGGCGCCTGCTACGCCGCCGGCCCGAACGCCCTGTTCGACACCACGGTGAACGGCGCGACCGTCAGCGCCAGCGAGCGGTCCGTGCAGACCGGCCCGGGCCGGATCACCTCCTGGCGCTGGAACTTCGGCGACGGCACCTACTCGGACGAGCGCAACCCGAGCCACACCTACGCGCAGGCCGGCAGCTACACCGTCGCCCTGACCGCCACCGACGACACCGGCCGGGCCGGCACCACCGCGGCCACGGTCACCGTGACCTCCGGCGGCCCGGTCACCCTGCCGAACTGCACCGAGCCGCGCAACGACGCGATGGGCAAGAACTGCTCGCGCAGCGGCCGCGCCGCGACCGCCGGCAACTCCGACTACCTGTACGTCTACCTGCCGGCCGGCACCACCACGCTGAAGGTCACCACCTCCGGCGGCACCGGTACCGCGCACCTCTACTACAACGCCGACACCTGGGCCTCGCCGAAGGCCTTCACCGCCTCCTCCACCGGCAGCGGCACCACCCAGTCCCTCACCGTCACCAACCCGACGGCCGGCTACCGCTACCTCAGCCTGTACGCCGTCACCGACTTCAGCGGCGTCACGGTCAGCACCCAGTACTGACCGCCCGACCAGCACTACTGGCGCCCGGCCGGGACTCCCCTGCCGGGCGCTCCGCACGCCCGGAACCGCCGGTCACGCCCTAGCATCGGCGGATGACCGACGAGAACCGCGACTGGAAGTCCGACCGCATCGGCAGCGCACTGCGGGGCCGGAACCCCACCGGCATCCGGCGCCTGGACGCCGGGTTCGCGGTGGCCGGGGACGGGCAGTTCCTGCCCGGGTACACGATCCTGCTCACCGACCGGCCGGGGGTGCAAGGGCTCTCCGACCTGCCCCGGCCCCGCCGGATCGCCTACCTGGAGGACCTCGACCGCCTCGGCGAGGCCGTCGAGCGGGCCTGCCGGGCGGCCGACCCGGCCCACGCCCTCACCGCCGCCCACGACCCGATCCGGACCGCCATCGGCGCGGAGCTGGATGCGCTGAGGTAAAGGCCGGTGGTGCAGACCACTCGTTCTCGTGAATCCGCTGACCGGGGCTGGGACGGGAGGCCAACTCGAGCCTACGCTGCGGGACATGGACATCGCCATCGTGCTCTTCGACGACTTCGAGCCGCTCGACGCGATCGGCCCCTACCAGGTGCTCGGCTACCTGCCGGGGGCCGCCGTGCGGTTCGTGGCGGCGGGGAAGACGGGGCCGGTGGCCGACAGCATCGGGGGGATGCGGCTGGACGTGCCCGCCCGGTACACGGACGTCGAGGCGTGCGACGTGCTGCTCGTCCCGGGCGGGCACGGCACCCGGCCGCTGATGGACGACCAGGCGTTCCTCGACTGGCTGCGCCGGACGCACGCGACCACCCGGTTCACCGCCTCCGTGTGCACCGGCGCGCTGCTGCTCGGGGCCGCCGGCCTGCTCGACGGCCTCGCCGCCACCACGCACTGGGCGGCCGCCGGCGAGCTGGCCGGGTTCGGTGCCGCCTACACCCCCGAACGGGTGGTGCGCCGGGACCGGATCGTCACCGCGGCCGGCATCTCCGCCGGGATCGACATGGCGCTCCACCTCGCCGCCCTCCTCACCGACGAGACCACCGCCCGGGCGATCCAGCTGCACGCCGAGTACGACCCCCGGCCGCCCTTCGACAGCGGCTCCTGGGCGAAGGCCTCGCCCGCCGTGCGGGAGCGGATCAAGGAGCTCGGGTAACCGCCGGCGGCCCCGGGCCGCTACGTGTGCAGGAAGGACTCCAGGGCGGCGGCCAGGGCGACCGGCGTCTCGTGCATCGGGTAGTGGCCGGAGGCGGGCAGCTGTTCCACCTCGGCGTTGGGGTAGTGGACGAGGAAGGTGCCGCGCATCGCGTCGGCGGTCAGCAGGAGGTCGTGCTCGCCCACGAACACCCGCACCGGCACGGGGTTGCCGGCGATCCGGTCCACCAGGTCGGCGGTGGTCCAGTCCCGCACGTAGCCGTCGAAGGCCTCCCGGGTGGACAGCTCCAGCGAGCTGTCCACCATCCGGTCCAGCCAGACCCGGCCGGCCCGCCGCCCGGTCACCCGGTCACCCGGTCACCCGGTCCAGGATCTCGTACCGCTTCGCCCGGTCCTCGGCCGCGCCGTAGAACAGCGCCTCGCCCTCCGCGTCCATCGGGTACGGGCCGGCCGGGACGGGCGCCAGCCCGGCCAGCTTCCGCACCCGGTGCGGCGCCCGGGCGAGCACCTGCTGGACGGCCTTGCCGCCCATCGAGTGCCCGACCAGCGAGAACTCCGGCCAGCCGAGCTGGTCGGCCAGCGCGAGCGCGTCGTCCGCGATCTCGGCCAGCGTGTAGGCGCCGGGCACGTCCTTGCGCTCGCCGTAGCCCCGGTAGTCGAGGAACGCGTAACAGAAGGCGGAGCCGTCCAGGTAGTCCGGGAACGGGCCCCAGCCGGCGCTGGTGCCGAACCAGTCGTGCAGGACCAGCACCTTGTGGGCGCCGGTGCCGACCAAACGGTGAGGGATCGTCATGCGGGGCTTGATGCCCGTTGCGGGTGATCCCCGAACCCGGCGCACCCCCGGCAGCCCCACCTCGGCATCGACGTCCCCGATCTGGCCGCCGCCGATTCGGTCTGGGAGCCCCTCGCCCCGCTGGCACCCGTCGCCGTGGCCGGGCAGACGACCGCGGGCGAGCCGGGCGGCGCCGCCGTTTTGGGAACCCCGGCCGACGCCCTGGTGGAGACCCTCAGCCTGGCGGCCGTCGCCGAGGCGATCGAGGACACCGTCCAGCGTGGGCTCGGGGTGTCCCACGCGTGGGACACCGCCGACCTGGTCCTGCCGGTGCGCGCGGTCGTCGACCTGAAGGGCCGCGTTGCCGAGCTCACCGCCCTGGTCGCCGAGCGCCTCGCCGACGCCCACCAGGAGGCCGGCGACGCCGTGCTGTCCGCTTGGTGAAGTCGAAGTCCTCCAGCCGCTTGGGCCGCGGGAAGCGGGCCAGCCGCAGGAGCCGCTGCTGACGGCGTACGTCGCGGTCGGCGAGCTCAACCTGCAGAAGGTCGAGGAGGAACTGCTTGTAGGTGGCCTGCTCGCGGCGGGCCGTGCCGGCGAGTTCGATGAACCGCTCACGGAACGCGGGCAGCTTCAGGTCCCGGCATGCCTCGTCGATGAGCATGTCCTCCGGGCCGCCCGGCAGGGACACCCTCCTCTGCGGGATTCGGTCCTACGCTTGACCGGCATCCGCAACGAGGAGCTCCTGGAGCTGACCCACCACAGCATCACCGAATACCGACTCCCCAGCACCGGCGAAGTCGTGCCCCTGCTGCAGGTCGCCCCGTCCAAGACCGACAGCGAACGGCTCCTGCTGGTCAGCCCGGAACTGGCGGACGTCCTTTCCACCATCGTCTGCCGCCTGCGAGGAAGAAGCCGCGCGATCCCACTGGTAGCCTCCTACGACGTCCACGAGCGGGTCTGGAACCCGCCCATGCCGCTGCTGTTCCAACGCGCTATCGGCACCGAACACCGCGCTTTCACCCCGACTGCGCTGCGCAAGCTGCTGATCAACGCGCTGGCCGCCACGGGCCTGACCGATGCCGGCGGCGAACCCCTCGTCTTCTCCCCGCACGACTTCCGCAGGATCTTCGTGACCGACGCCATCATGAACGGCCTGCCACCGCACATCGCCCAAGTGCTCTGCGGACATAAGAGTCTTGATACGACGATGGGCTAAAAGGCGATCTACCCCGCCGAGACCATCGAGGCCCATCGCGTCTTCATCGCCCGCCGCAGGGCAACCCGACCCAGCGAAGAGTATCGAACCCCACCGAAGAGGAATGGGACGCATTCCTTGCGCACTTCGAGAAACGCAAGGTCTCCATCGGCACCTGCGGTCGCGCCTTTTCAAGCCCTTGTATTCATGAACACGCTTGCTTATCCGAACTAGCCCAGCTCGGCGCTGAGTTCGCCTGCGAGCGGTTCGCCACGGAAAGTAGTCGTGTCGAGTGGGGCGAACGGACTCTCTCGGGCGTGTCGTATGTTGCGCGACTTTGAACATGTGTATGAAGGCGGTGACGGGCCCAATATTGACGAGGCGGCCCCGGCGGCCGTCAGGCCACCGGGGCCGCCGTGAACACTGGTCGGCTTCACGCTCACAGTGTCGCGGGGCACTCATGCTGATGGGGCGGGGGTCCCACGACGTTGAGGATCGGGTGTTCTCCGTCCGGGATTTCGAAGACGAAGGTGACGCCGGAGGACGTGGCCTCGATGGCGCATTGGTTGCCGAAGGTGAGGGGTGTGTAGGGCTGCCAGGCGCAACCGACGCGGTCGAGAGAAGCGATCACGTCGGCGTACTTGGGTTGGCCGGGGAAACGATCCCGGCCGACCAGGCCGGCAGGGAGGCCAATGACATCACGCCAGGTCTGGAGGCAGATCAGAGCGATCTTCTGGCAGCGGCAGACACTGAGTTCAAGGTCGCCGTAAGCGAACAGGCGCGGCCATGACCGCCGCTTCCCGACGACCACTTCCCAGGGCTCACCGAGCGCCGCGGTGACCTGACCCCAAGCCGCGCCGTTCTCAACCGGCCCAAGGTGTCCCGACCGGGCGAGCTCCGCAAGGACGTCGAGTAGCTCCATGAGGCGGAGCCTGTCATCTGCGGCAATAGGCTGTCCAACGGCTTCGGGCGGGCCCGGATAGTTGCGCGGTCCTGCTATGAGAGAGCGGTTTGTGAGTGTTTGACTGGTTCTGGTGTCACCTGATGGTGTGAGTGTGGACTGGAGTTCGCTCGCTCGGCGCCGCTGCTCTGCT
>NZ_JBIVRD010000086.1:0-9709 GCF_044755565.1 Kitasatospora sp. NPDC092286
AGCCCCCCAGAACAACGGCACCCGCCCGATCACCATCCACTCCCGACCCGAGAACACCGACCCCGACCAGCCCTGGACCCGCCACGCCAGCGGCGAAGTCGGTGTGGGCGCGCAGGAGGGCTCGTACGACCTGCAAGGCGTCTGGCCGCCGGAAGGCGCCACCTCGATCGAGGTCGGCGATCTGTACGAGCGCTTCGCCGAGGGCGGCTTCGGCTACGGCCCCGCCTTCCAGGGCATCCGGGCGGCCTGGCTGGCCGGCGACGCCGTGTACGCCGAGGTGCGGCTCCCCGAGGAACAGCAGGCGCCCGCCGGTGCGTACGGACTGCACCCGGCCCTGCTCGACGCCGCGCTGCACGGCATCGCCCTCAGCTCGTCGCTGCAACTCGGCGGAGGAAAGCTGCCGTTCTCCTGGGCGGGAGTCACGCTGCACGGTTCGGGCGCCGGCGAGGTGCGGGTACGGCTGACTCCCGTCGGCTCCGACACGGTGTCGCTGACCCTGTCGGACCCGATCGGCCGGCCGGTGGCGACCATCGACTCGCTCGCCCTGCGGGCGCGGCCCGAACAGCTGGGCACTCCCGCCACGGACAACTCCCTGTACGTGCTGGACTGGACCGAGCTCCAGCCGAACACCGACGCACCCACCGCCACGACGGGCTGGGCCCTGATCGGTGACGACGGCCTCGGCGTGGCGGCCGGACCGGGGCTGCGGGCCTACCCGGACCTGGACGCCCTGGCAGCCGCCACGGACCTGGCGGCACCGCCCGAGGTCGTACTCGTGACCTGCCCGCCGCAGTCCGCGCACCCCTCGGAGTCCGCCGGGGCCGGGGGTCTCGCCGCATCGGTGCGCGCGGCCCTCGACCGGGCGCTGGGGCTGGTCCAGGGGTGGCTGGCCGACGAGCGGTTCGCCGCGTCGCGGATGGTCTTCCTCACGCGCGGCGCCGTTGCCGCAGGGCCCGGCGAGCAGGTGACCGACCTGTCGCACGCCGCGGTCTGGGGACTGGTCCGCTCCGCACAGTCCGAGAACCCGGACCGGTTCGTCCTGGTCGACCTCGACGCCGAAGGCACCGAAGGCACCGAAGACGTCGAAGGCACCGACCACGCGACGGCCCCGGACAGCCTGCCCGCGCTGCTGCGGGCACTCGCCGGTGACGAGCCGCAGCTGGCACTGCGCGGCGGCTCGGTACGGGCCGCCAGGCTGGCACGCGTACCCGCGCAGCCCGGCCCCGCCGAGCCGTCGGCCGCTGGCTGGGGCGCCGGCACAGTACTGGTCACCGGTGCCACCGGTGTCATCGGCGGCGTGATGGCACGCCATCTGGTCGCCGAGTGCGGCGTGCGCCATCTGCTGCTGACCAGCCGGCGCGGCGCGGAGGCCGACGGCGCGAAGGAGTTGTGCGCCGAACTCACGGCGCTCGGCGCCGACGTCACCCTGACCGCCTGTGACGTCGCGGACCGCGCGGACCTGGCCCGGCTGCTGGCCGGCGTCGGCGCCGCGCACCCGCTCACCGCGGTCGTGCACACCGCCGGTGTGCTGGACGACGGCGTCGTCGGCTCGCTCACCTCCGAACGGGTCGACCGGGTGCTGCGGCCCAAGGTGGACGCGGCGGTCAACCTGCATGAACTGACCCGCGGCCTCGGGCTCTCCGCCCTGGTGCTGTTCTCCTCCATCGCCGGCACGTTCGGCGGCATGGGCCAGGGCAACTACGCGGCGGCGAACGCGTTCCTCGACGCCTACGCCACCCACTGCCGCGCCCAGGGCTTCCCCGTCCAGTCGATGGCGTGGGGGCTGTGGGAGCAGCGCAGCGACATGACCGGAAAGCTGGCCGACGCGGACCTCTCGCGGCTGGCCCGCGGCGGCATCGTCGCGTTCTCCTCCGCCGAGGGCGCCGCGCTGTTCGACGCGGCACGGACGCTGGACGCGCCGGTGGTGCTGCCGATGCGGCTGGACACCGCGGCCCGGGGCAACGGCCCCGGCCCCGTGCCGCCGTTGCTCCGCGGTCTGGTCCGGCCCCCCGCCCGGCCGACGGCCCGCCGCACCACGGCCGGCGGCGGCACGGCCGCCGATGCCGCCGACGGGCTGATGCGACGGCTGGCGGGACTGCCCGAGGCCGAGCGTGGCCGGCTGCTGCTGGACCTGGTCAGGTCCCAGGCGGCGACCGTCCTCGGGTTCACCGACCCGAACGCGATCGACGTCGACCGCGGGCTGCTGGAGCTGGGCTTCGACTCGCTCACCGCGGTCGAACTGCGCAACCAGCTGAACAGGGTGACCGGACTGCGGCTGCCCGCCACCCTGCTCTTCGACTACCCGACGACGAGCGCGATCGCGGAACACCTCGCGGACTCGGTCACTCCGGCCGAGCCGGCGGCCGCCCCGCTGGTCTTCCCCGAACTCGACCGACTGGAGCAGGACCTGCCGCGGGTGGCCGCGGACGAGGCCGCCCGGACCAGACTCACCACCCGCCTGCAGGACCTCTTGTCGAAGCTGGGCCACGCCCAGGACGCGGTGGGCGAACTCGCGACAGCCGAACTCGATTCGGCGTCCGACGACGAGATCTTCGACTTCATCGAAAACGAACTCGGCCTTTCCTGAAGAAAGCGGCGGTTGAACGGTGAGCACCGTGAGCGAAGACAAGCTTCGCGACTACCTCAAGCGTGTGACGACGGATCTGCACCGCACGCGCCAGCGTCTGCAGAAGATCGAGGAAAGGGACCACGAGCCCATCGCGATCGTCGGCATGAGCTGCCGCTACGCCGGGGGCGTCCGAACCCCGGAGGACATGTGGCGGCTCCTGATCGAGGGGCGTGACGCGGTCGGCCCGATGCCCGGGAACCGGGCCTGGGACATCAAGGCCCTGTACGACCCCGACCCGGACGCCCGGGGCAAGAGCTACGTGGAGGAGGGGGCCTTCCTCGACGGGGCGTACGACTTCGACCCCGGATTCTTCGGCATCTCCCCGCGTGAGGCACTGGCCATGGACCCCCAGCAGCGGCTGCTGCTGGAGACCGCGTGGGAGACCTTCGAGCGGGCCGGCATCGACCCGACCTCGCTCAAGGGCAGCCGGACCGGTGTGTACGCGGGCGTGATGTACCAGGACTACGGCTCCCGGCTGACCACGGTGCCCGAGGACGTCGAGGGCTACCTCGGCGCCGGCGGTTCCGGCAGCATCGCCTCGGGCCGGATCTCCTACACCTTCGGTCTCGAAGGGCCCGCCGTCAGCGTGGACACGGCCTGCTCGTCCTCGCTGGTGGCACTGCACCTGGCCACGCAGGCGCTGCGCCGCGGCGACTGCTCGCTGGCCCTGGTCGGCGGCTCCATGGTGATGTCCACCCCGGTCGCGTTCGTCGAGTACGCCCGGCAGCGGGCGCTCTCCTCCGACGGCCGCTGCAAGGCGTTCTCCGCGCGGGCGGACGGCACCGGCTGGGGCGAGGGCGTCGGCATGCTCCTGGTGGAGCGGCTGTCCGACGCCCGGCGCAACGGGCACCGGGTGCTCGCCGTGATCCGTGGCTCGGCCGTCAACCAGGACGGCGCCAGCAGCGGACTGACGGCACCGAACGGGCCCTCCCAGCAACGGGTGATCCGCGCCGCGCTGGCCGACGCGGGGCTGTCCGCCGCCGAGGTCGAGGCGGTGGAGGCGCACGGCACCGGCACCAGGCTCGGCGACCCGATCGAGGCCGGCGCACTGCTGGCCACCTACGGCGCGGAACGCCCCGGGGGCCGGCCGCTGTGGCTGGGCTCCCTGAAGTCCAACCTCGCGCACACCCAGGCCGCGTCCGGGGTCGGCGGTGTCATCAAGATGGTGCTCGCGCTCCAGCACGGGATCCTGCCGAAGACGCTGCACGCCGAGGACCGCAGCCCCATGGTCGACTGGGAGTCCGGCGGCGTCGAGCTGCTGACGGAGTCCCGGGAGTGGCCGGAGACCGGCGCCCCGCGCCGGGCCGCCGTGTCCGGGTTCGGCTTCAGCGGCACCAACGCCCACGTGATCCTGGAGCAGGCGCCCGAGACGCCGGCGGACGACGAGGACGCCACCGCCGACCCGGCCCCGCACGCAACCCTCCCGGCGCTGCCCTTCCTCGTCTCCGGCAGGACCGCGGAGGCGCTCCGGGCCCAGGCCGGACGGCTCCTCGACCATGTGGCCGCCCACCCGGACCTGGCCGCCGCCGACCTGGGGCGCTCGCTGGCCCTGGAGCGGGCCTCCCTCGAACACCGCGCCGCGGTCATCGCCCAGGACCTGGACGGGCTCCTGAGCGGTCTGCGGGCCCTCGCCGACGGCGAACCGGCGGCGCGGCTCGTCCAGGGCCTGGCGGACAGCCGCCGCAAGACGGTGTTCGTCTTCCCGGGCCAGGGCTCGCAATGGGTCGGCATGGCCCGCCCGCTACTGGCCTCCTCGCCGGTCTTCGCCGAACAACTGCGCGCCTGCGACGAGGCGTTGGCCCCGTATCTGAACTGGTCCGTCATCGACGTCCTCGGCGAGGGCGCGGGCGCGCCACCGGCCGACCGCATCGACGTCGTCCAGCCGGTGCTGTTCTCCGTGATGGTGTCGCTGGCCGCGCTGTGGCGCGCGCACGGTGTCGAGCCCGCCGCGGTCGTCGGGCACTCCCAGGGCGAGGTGGCCGCCGCCTACGTGGCGGGCGCCCTGTCGCTGCCGGACGCCGCCCGGGTGGTCGCGCTGCGCAGCAGGGCGGCGCTGGAGATCGAGGGCAAGGGCGGCATGCTCTCGGTGCTGGCCCCCGCCGGGCGGATCGCGCCCCTGCTGGAGAGCCGGGCCGACCGGATCTCCCTCGCCGCGGGCAACAGCCCCGTCTCCGTGACGGTCGCCGGCGATCCCGACGCCCTCGACGAGCTGATGGCCCGGCTCACCGCCGACGGCATCAAGGCCCGCCGGGTCCCCGGGGTGCTGGTGGCCAGCCACTCCCCGCACGTCGACGCGCTGCGCGAACGGCTGCTCGCCGACCTGGCACCCGTCGAGCCACGCGCCGCGCGGATCCCCTTCTACTCCACGGTGACCGGCGCCGTGCAGGACACCGGCGCACTTGACGCCGACTACTGGTACCGGAACATGCGCCGGCCGGTCGAGTTCGAGCTGGCGGTCCGCGCGCTGCTCGCCGACGGCCACACCGCGTTCATCGAGACCAGCCCCCACCCCGTCCTCGCGATGGCGATGCAGGAGACCTTCGAGGACGCCGCCGCGGGCGCCGTCGCCGTCGGCACGCTGCGGCGCGAGGAGGGCGGCTACGACCGCTTCCTCGCCTCCCTCGGCGAACTGCACGTCGCCGGCGGTTCCGTGGACTGGAACACGGTGTTCGCCGGCACCGGGGCGCGCAGCGTCCAGCTGCCCACCTACGCGTTCCAGCGGCAGCGCTACTGGCTGGAGTCCCCGGTGGCAACCGGGGACGTGGCGTCGGCCGGGCTCGGCGCCGCCGACCACCCGCTGCTCGGTGCCGCCGTGCACCTGGCGGACTCCGACCGGCTGCTGCTGACCGGCCGGCTGTCCCTGGAGACCTCCCCGTGGCTCGCCGACCACGCCCTCACCGGCAGCGTCCTGCTGCCCGGCACGGCGTTCCTCGAACTCGCGGTGCAGGCCGCCGACCGGGTCGGCTGCGCACAGGTCGAGGAACTCACGCTTCAGGCGCCGCTCCTGCTGCCCGGAACCGGCGGCGTGGCGGTGCAGGTCACCGTCAGCGAGCCGGACGTCACCGGACGCCGGACGGTGGGCGTCTACTCGCGCGCGGAGAACACAGCGGAGGACGCCTGGGTCGCCCACGCCTCCGGCACGGTCGTCCCCGCCGCCGAACCGGCCTCCTTCGACCTCGCCGTGTGGCCTCCCGCCGGCGCCGAACCCGTGGCCGTCCAGGACCTCTACGAGCGGTACGCCGAGAACGGGTTCGGCTACGGGCCCGCCTTCCGCGGCCTGCGCGCGGCCTGGCGGCTCGGTGACGACGTCTTCGCCGAGGTACGGCTGCCGGAGGAGCACCAGGAGGGCGCCCGCGCCTACGGACTCCACCCCGCGCTGCTCGACGCGGCACTGCACGGCATCGCGCTCGGGCCGCTGTTCGAGTCCGGGGAGGACGGAAGCAGCGGCAACGGGCGACTGCCGTTCTCGTGGACGGGCGTCACCCTGCACGCCTCCGGCGCCGGCGAGGTGCGGGTACGGCTGTCCCCGGCGGGCCCCGAAGCGGTCGCCATCCGGGTCACCGACACGGCCGGCCGGCCGGTGGCGTCCGTCGACGCGCTGCTGCTGCGCGAGATCCGCCCCGAGCAGCTCTCCGGCGCGCGGGCCGCGCTCACCGACGCGCTGTTCCGGGTCGACTGGAACCCGCTGACGCTCGCCGACCCCGGGCCCGCCACCCCCTGGGGCGTGTGGGGCGCGGACCGGCTGGGGCTCGGCGCCCTGCCGGGACTGGCGCCGCTGGACCTGCCGGCCCTGGACGCGGCCGGCGGCCCGGCACCGGAGGTCGTGCTCGTCCCGTGCGCCCCCGAACCGGACACCCACGGGACCGGAGCCGGCGCGTGCGACGCCGGGGCGGCCCGGGCCGCCGCCGAACGGGCCCTCGACCTGGTGCAGGCCTGGCTGCGCGACGAACGCCTCGCCGATTCCCGGCTGGTGTTCGTCACCCGCGGCGCCGCCCTGCCGGGCGAGGACGTCCACGACCTGGCACACGCCACCGTGTGGGGCCTGGTGCGCTCCGCCCAGACGGAGAACCCCGGCCGCTTCACCCTGGTCGACATCGACGGGCACCAGGACTCCGTACGGGCCCTCCGCGCCGCGGTGGCCACCGGCGAGCCCCAACTGGCGATCCGCGAGGGCGCCGTACGGGCGGCCAGGCTGGCCCGCGTACCCGCCCCGGCCGCCGGGAACACCCTCGGCTGGGACGGCGACGGCACCGTGCTGATCAGCGGCACGGGCACACTCGGCGGACTGCTGGCCCGCCACCTGGTCACCCGGCACGGCATCCGCCATCTGCTGCTGACCAGCCGCCGCGGCCCCGGGGCCGACGGCGCGGACGAACTGCGGGCGGAGCTCACGGCGCTCGGCGCCCAGGTCACCCTGGCCGCCTGCGACGCCGCGGACCGCGACGCCCTGGCCGCGCTGCTGGCCGGCATCGACCAGGCGCACCCGCTCACCGCGGTCGTGCACACCGCCGGTGTGCTGGACGACGGCGTCGTGAACGGGCTGACCCCCGAACAGCTGCACCGGGTGCTGCGCCCCAAGGTCGACGCGGCCGTCAACCTGCACGAGCTGACCGCCGGCCTGGACCTGTCCGGCTTCGTGCTGTACTCCTCCGCGGCGGGCGTCCTCGGCGGTCCCGGCCAGGCCAACTACGCCGCGGCCAACGCGTTCCTGGACGCCCTGGCCCGCCACCGCCGGGCGCGCGGCCTGGCCGGCCAGTCGCTGGCCTGGGGCCTGTGGGCCGACCGCAGCGGCATGACCGGCCACCTCGACGCCGAGGACACCGCGCGCTCCACCCGCTCGGGTGTCGCCCCGCTCTCCGCCGACCAGGGCATGGTGCTGTTCGACGCCGCCGCGGCAGTGGACGAGCCGCTGCTGGTGCCCATGCTGCTGGACACCGCCGCGCTGCGGGCGGGCGCCGCCACCGGCTCCGTCCCGGCCCTGCTCCAGGGACTGGTACGGACCCCGGCCCGCCGCACGGTCGAGGCCGGGACGCCGGCGGACAGCGCGGACTCGCTCGCGCGGCGTCTCGCCGGGCAGACCGGGACCGAGCAGCAGCGCTTCCTGCTGGACCTGGTGCGCTCCCTGGTCGCGGCCGTGCTGGGGCACGCCTCGTCCGACTCGATCGCCGCGGACCGGGCCTTCCGGGAGCTCGGCTTCGACTCGCTGACGTCGGTGCAGCTCCGGAACCGGCTGAACACGGCCACCGGGCTGCGGCTGCCGACCACGCTGGTCTTCGACTACCCGAACCCCACGGCGCTCGCCGAATACCTGCGGACCGAAGCGCTGGGCGACCGGCTGCGTACGGCCGTCGGGAAGACGGTTGCCTCACCGGCCGGCGACGGCTCCGGTTCTGGTTCCGGCTCCGACGACGCGATCGCCGTCGTCGGCATGAGCTGCCGGTTCCCCGGCGGCGTGCGGAGCCCGGAGGACCTGTGGCGGCTGGTGTCCCAGGGCACGGACGCGATGGCCGCGATGCCGACCGACCGCGGCTGGGACGTCGACGACCTGTACGACCCGACGGGCCGCCTGCCCGGCAAGTCCTACGCGAACGAGGGCGCGTTCCTCTACGACGCCTACGACTTCGACCCCGCCTTCTTCGGCATCTCGCCGCGCGAGGCGCTGGCGATGGACCCGGTACAGCGGCTGCTTCTGGAGACCTCCTGGGAGGCCTTCGAACGGGCCGGCATCGACCCCGTCTCGCTGAAGGGCAGCCCGACCGGCGTGTTCGCGGGCCTGATGTACCAGGACTACAGCATGCGGCTGCCACAGGTGCCGGAGGACCTGGAGGCGTACATCGGCAGCGGCAGCTCCGGCAGCATCGCCTCCGGTCGCATCGCGTACACCATGGGCCTGGAGGGCCCGGCGGTGACGGTCGACACGGCCTGCTCGTCGTCGCTGGTGGCGCTGCACCTGGCGGCGGAGTCGCTGCGCCGGGGCGAGTGCTCGATGGCGCTGGCCGGCGGTGCCACCGTGATGTCGACTCCCAACCTCTTCGTCGACTTCAGCCGCCAGGGCGGCCAGGCCCGCGACGGCCGGTGCAAGGCGTTCTCCGCGCAGGCGGACGGCACCGGCTGGGGCGAGGGTGCCGGAATGCTGCTCCTGGAGCGGCTGTCCGACGCGCGGCGCAACGGGCACCGGGTGCTCGCCGTGATCCGGGGCAGCGCGATCAACCAGGACGGCGCGAGCAACGGGATGAGTGCGCCGAACGGTCCTTCGCAGCAGCGGGTGATCCGGGCCGCGCTGGCATCCGCCGGCCTGGGCACGGCCGATGTGGACGCGGTGGAGGCGCACGGCACCGGGACGACGCTGGGTGACCCGATCGAGGCGGGCGCGCTGCTGGCGACGTACGGTCAGGGGCGTTCCGTGGAGCGGCCGTTGTGGCTGGGGGCGCTGAAGTCCAACCTCGGTCACACGCAGGCCGCTTCCGGTGTGGCCGGCGTCATCAAGATGGTGATGGCGATCCGTCACGGCGTACTGCCCGCGACCCTGCACGCCGGCGAGCCGTCCCCGCACGTCGACTGGTCGGCGGGCGCGGTCGAGCTGCTGACCGAGGCCCGGCCCTGGCCCCAGACCGGCGCGCCGCGCCGGGCCGGTGTGTCCGCGTTCGGGATCAGCGGCACCAACGCACACACCATCCTGGAACAGGCACCGGAAACCGACGACGAACCCCAGAGCTCGGCCCCTGCGGCGCCGGACAGCGCTTCCGTGGTGCCGTGGGTGGTGTCGGGGAAGTCCCCGGCGGCACTGCGCGCCCAGGCCGCGCGGCTGCGTGAGCAGGTGGCGGCGTCGCCGGAACTGTCACCGGTGGACGTGGGCTTCTCGCTCGCGACCGCCCGCACGGCCTTCGAGTACCGCGCCGCCGTGACCGGGCGCGACCGCGAAGAACTGCTGTGTGCCCTGGAAGAAGTCGCGAACGACGACACCACCGGTACGCAGGCGACCGACGGCCGGACGGCGTTCATGTTCACCGGTCAGGGTGCGCAGCGTCTGGGGATGGGTCGGGAGTTGTATGGGGTGTTCCCGGTGTTCGCGGCGGCGTT
>NZ_JBIVRD010000087.1:0-9123 GCF_044755565.1 Kitasatospora sp. NPDC092286
CGTCGTCGCCCTGGCACTCGGGAGACGCCTGGCGAGGCGCCGGAGCAGCCTCGGACGGTGCCGGCCGGTGGGCGGATGGGAACGGGGGCACCTTCAACAGCCGGGCCGCCAGGACGGCGCCGACACTTCGGGTGATCTTCTCCGGGAGCGGGGCGGACAGGATGCCCGTCAGCGCGTCCCGGCTCCAGCCGCCCGCGAGCAGCCCCTCCACCCGGGCGGCCTGATCCGCCAGCGGCTTGCCCGCGAGCGCCATGCGCGGTTCACAGCGGCCCAGTTCGAGCAGCAGCTCCATGCCCTCCGTCGGACGCGGCGGGCTCGGCACCTTCAGACTTTTCAGGGTCCCGACGGACAGCTCCGCGTCCGGGCCGACCGGCCGGGACGGAAGGACGGAAGGTCCTTCAACTTCCCTCCGAATCAGATTCCTTACCCTCCCGGAGGGGTTTCCCGTCTTCCCGGCCGCCGCCGTTCCGGCTCCGGGGAGACCGGCGGCCGGAGACACGGGAAGCGGCGGCACCGTGTGCACCGCCTTGCCCGTGACCGGGACCTCGTGGACGGACACCGTGGTCCGCACCTGTCCCGTCAGCGGGTCCCGCTCGGTCCGCCGGATGTAGTGGCCGGCCTGCTCCAGCTCACGGAGCGCACGGCTTACGGTCGTTCGGCCCTCGACACTCTTCGCCGCCAGGGTCCGCACGTCCTCCCGGGCCCCGTCGGGAAGGCTGAGAAGGTAACTCAGCAGCCCACGGGCCGCCCAGCTGAGCGAGTGCTTCCGGACGACGTGGCCGTTGTCGAGGATCGTGTACCCGGGCGCATGCTTCGGGATACGATGGATCTGCATAGGGAGCTCTCATCTCCTGGTGCCGAGCCCCGGGGTGTTCCAGCACCGCCGGGGAGCATCTTTTGGCACGGCTCATCAGATTAATTGCGCCAACAGGTCGGCGTGACACCACCGTTGGCCGCAAGGATCACCGTAGACGCGGCGGACGGACACCAGCGCCGGAACCAGATAGTCCCCTCTCCGGATCACCCGAACAGACGGCGCGCGAACACCCCCCCTGGCGCAACACAAAACAGCGCGCCCCCGAACGAATCCGGAGGCGCGCCGCTCCCGGGCCTACCCGCCGACCGGGCTGAACCGGACCGGCAGGTGGACCAGGGCGCGGTGGAACGGGCCCGGGCGCCAGAACAGGTCGTCGGCCGGGGTGCTCAGCGCGAGGTCGCTCAGCCGGCTGGTGAGCTGCTCGATCGCGGTGATCGCGATCAGCAGGGCGGGGTCACGGGCCGGACAGGCGTGCGGCCCGGCCGCCCAGGCCAGGTGGGCGCTCTCGCCGCTGCGCAGCTCGCCCCCGTCGGTGTCCGGCGCGGCCCGCGAGTTGGCGGCCGCGTAGGAGACCAGGAGCAGCGAGCCGGCGGCGATCTCCCGGCCGTGGAAGGTGATGTCGTACCGGGGGTAGTGGGCGGAGAAGTTCGCCAGCGGCGGCTCGTGCCAGAGCACCTCGTCGATCGCCTGGTAGGCCGTCATCGCACCGCCGAACAGCGATCCGGCGTAGCGGGCGTCGGTGAGCAGCCGCAGCAGCGCGTTGCCGATCAGGTTGGTGGTCGGCTGGTGCCCGGCGATCATGGTCAGGGTGATCTGCCGGATCACCTCGTCGTTGTCCAGCCCGGCCGGGTGGTTGAGGAACCAGGAGGTCAGGTCGTGACGGGCGTGCTCGCGGCGCTCGGCGACCATGCCGGTCACCACCGAGACGAGGTCCGCGTAGGCCGCGCCGGCCTTCTCGGTGGACTCGATCATGCCGGAGATGCCGGCGACCAGCCGGGCGCTGTGCTCTTCGGGCACACCGAACCAGGTGTTGAAGACGAACACCGGCAGCTGCCGCGCGTACTCGGCGATCAGGTCGGCGGAGCCGGCCGCCTCGAAGCGGTCGATCAGCTGGTGGGCGACCTCGGCGACCCGGCGCTGGAGCAGGTGCGGTTCGATCAGCGCCAGCCCGTCGGTGATCACCTGCCGGTAGCGGGCGTGCACCTCGCCGTCGCTGAACAGGGCGGTCGGCCGGTAGCCGAGCATCGGCAGCAGTGGTGAGGCCGCCGGGACGGTCTGCTGCCAGGCCCGGGAGTCCTTGGAGAAGGTGTCGGTGTCGCGCAGCAGGTCCAGCGCGGCCTGGTAGTCGGTGACCAGCAGGGCCTCGACGCCCGGCGCGATCTCCACCGGGGCGACCGCGCCGTAGCGGCGCAGCTGCTCGTAGACGAGCTGCGGGTCGGCCGCGAAGACCGGGCCGTAGATCGGGATCGGCCGGGTCTCGGGCCTCGGCGGGCTGGTGTCGGCGGTCACGGCTGCTCCAGGGCGGCGGCGGGTGCGGCGGGCAGGACGTCCAGGACGTGTTCGGCCAGCGCGATCAGCGCGTCCAGGCTGGCACGGCGCTCGCGGGCGTCGCAGAGCACCAGCGGGGTGTCCGGATGCAGGTCCAGATGGGTCCGGAGCACCTCGATCGAGTGCACGGGCGCGTCGGGGAAGCAGTTGACGGCCACCGCGTAGGGCAGGCCCTGTTCCTCGACCATGTCCATGATCTCGAAGGAGTCGGCCAGCCGGCGGGTGTCCGCGAGCACCAGGGCGCCGAGAGCGCCGCGCGCGATGTCCTGCCAGAGCGGGAAGAACCGCCGCTGGCCGGGCGTGCCGAACATGTAGAGCACCAGCTGGCCGGGCAGGGTGAGCCGGCCGAAGTCGACCGCCACCGTGGTGGTGGTCTTCTCGGGCAGGCCCGCCGCGTCGTCCACCGGCGCGCCGGTTTCGGTCATCGCCTCCTCGGTGTGCAGCGTGGCGATCTCCGACAGGGTGCGGATGAGCGTGGTCTTGCCGACCCCGAACGGGCCGGCGACCACCAGTTTCATCAGCGTCTGGTCCCGGTCGGGCAGGTAGCCCACCCGGCTCGGGCGGCCGGTCGGGCTACCGGAGAGTGCGGAGTCCAACGAGGAGCCTCTCAACGATGGAGCGGTCGGTCTGCTGTGCGCGGGGGATCGGGCTGCGGGCCCGTAAACAGCCCGCGTCGACCAGATCCGCCGCGAGGAAGACGGTGGCGCTGACCGGGAGCCGCAGGTGCGCGGCGGCCTCCACGACGGTCAGCGCGCCCGGGCGCAGCAGCTCCCAGAGCCGCCGGTGTTCGTGTTCCAGCTCCGGCGGCGGCTCGGCGCCCGCGGCGTACAGGACGGTGAGCCGCTCGAAGCCGGCGCCGCCGGGCCTGCTGCGGCCGCCGGTGGCCAGGTAGGCGGGCACCATCCGCCTGCGGGGTACGGCGGTCATGACCGGGCGGTGCTCTCCTGTTGCCGTGCCGGACTCGCCATCGCACGGCCCAGGGCGGCGACCTGCACCTGCATCTGGTAGGCCACGTTGCCGAGTTGGGCCTCCGGCGAGGTGAACACCGCGAGCGAGGTGTTCTCCCCGGCCGGGACGACGATGGCGAAGCCCAGTTCGGACTCGACCACGGTCTGGGCCAGCCGGGGCTGGTCGGTGTCGGTGAAGGCGCTGGTGAACGCGCGGGCGGCGGCGTGCACGGTGGCCGTCATCGCGGCGACCCGCTCGGCGGAGGCCCGGTCGAGGCCGTCCGAGGCGCCTTCGACGAGGCCGTCACCGGTCGCGATGACCGCGTGCAGGACTCCCGGCAGCTCCAGCAGCGGGGTCAGCACCCACGAGATCTCGTCGGTGGCGGTAGGGCTCGTGCTCACTGCTCGGCTCCTTCGGGGGTCTGGGCGGGGCTGTGGCCGGTACCTGCGGTGTCGGCCGTGCCGTCGGACCGGTCGGCCCGGTCCGCGGCTTCCGCCACGGCGGCCCGGCCGGTCCCGGTGCCCTGCTGCAGGGCCTGCCAGCGGGCGGCGGCCTGCTCGGGGGTGCGGGCGGGCGGGGCGGCGGGCGTTCCGGCGGGACTGCGTTCGGCGGTGGGGTCGGCGGCGCGCGGGACGGGCACCCGGTCGTCGGACGGCAGCGGCTGGCGCCGGCGGCGGCTGGGCAGCCCGCTGCCGTCGCCGGACGGCACGGCCTGCACGGGTGGCGCGTCGGGCCCGGACGGCACGACGTGCATGGTCGGCACGGTGTGCCCGACCGGCGGTTCGGGCCGGTCCGGGTCGCGGACGGTGCGCCCGTCGCGCCCGTCGGACAGCTCGCGCGGGGTCGGCACGGCCTGCACGGTGGGCGCCGGAGCCGGGCCCGCGCCGGCCCGCAGCGGCAGCGGGGTGAGCACCGAGAGCGGCTGCTCGTCGTCCACCACCGTCAGCAGCGCCGCCGGGATCCGCACGATCGTCCGCATGCCGCCGTACGGCGAGGGCTCGATGTGACAGGAGAAGCCGTACTGGCGGGCGAGCTTGCCGACCACGGCGAAGCCGGTCTTCGGCGGGTTGCCCAGCTCGGTGAGCAGCACCTCGGGCGGGCCGGTCAGCAGCCTGCGGGCCCGGCGCAGCTGGTCCTCCTCCATGCCGATGCCGCTGTCGTCGATGATCACCAGTGCCCCGCGGCCGCCCTGCTGGACGGTGACCGGGACGTCGGTCTCCGGGTGCGAGTACGCGGTGGCGTTGGCGAGCAGTTCGGCGACGGTGATGGCCAGCGGCTCGGCGGCCCGGGCGACCACGGCCAGCCGGCTCTCCCGCAGGTGGTTGGCCACCTTGATGCGGGCGTAGCCGGGCACCCGGGAGAGCGCGCCGACGACCACCTCGGCGAGCGGCGAGTCGGTCCGGGCCAGGCCGGGCCAGGCCTCGCAGAGCACCGCGATGGTCTGGATCCGGCGCAGGGCGACCTCGTTGCGGAAGTCGACCTCCAGCAGCCGGGGGTCGTCGTTGTCGTGCTGGAGCTGCTGGACCAGGCTCTGGATCTGGTACAGCAGCGTCTGGATCTTGGAGGTGGCGCCGCGCATCGCGGCCCGGGCGGCGGCGTCGACCCGCTCGCGTTCGTCGGTGATGGCGGCCGCGGCCGCGTCCAGCACGGCCTGCAGGGCCTGGACCGCCTCCGGGCCGATGCCCTGCCGGTCCAGCGGTCCGGCCACCGGCGCGTTGGGGTGGCTGAGCCGCAGCGCGGTGGCCGCCACCCGCTCCTTGGCGAGGTGGCCGATCTCGGCCAGCAGCTCCCTGGTCCGCTCGTCCGCGTCGGTCAGCCGCTGCTCGGCCTCGGCGGTCCGGCCCTCGGCGGCGGCCGCCCGCTCCTCCGCCTGGTGGATGAGCCGTTCCGCCTGACCGGTCCGCCCCTCGGCGGCCAGGGCGCGCTCGGCGGCCTCCCTGGTCCGCTCGTCCGCCTCGCGGGTGCGCTCCTCGGCGGCCCGGTAACGGCCCTCGGCGCGGCGGGTCTCCTCGGCCGCGTGCCGGGCGGCGTCCTGCGCCTCGCGCTGCTGCTGCTCGGCCCGGGCCAGCCGGCCCTCGGCGACGCGGGTGCGCTCCTCGCTGTGCGCCAGTCCGGTCTCGGCGGCCGCGGCCCGGGTGAGGGCCCGGGAGCGGCCGCGGGCCAGGACACCCGCCAGCACGGCGGCGGCCACCACCAGGGCGAGCAGCGCGATCTGCGTCATCGAAGTCCTCGGAAGTCCTCGCTGGAAGGGCTGGAAAGGGGGTGCGTGCACGGTCCGGACGGGCCGACGGCGGCGCCGGCGCTGCGGTCCGTCCGGTCTGTTCGATCCGTCCGGTCAGGCGGGCGAGCCGGTGCTCCGCCCCGCCCGGAGCCGCGGCACCCGACCAGTATCCTCGTCCAACTCCCTGGCCACCAGGGCAACCTGACTCATGGCCTCCAGGACGCTCGGCACCTCGGAGCCGTCCAGGTGGCGGTACTCGGCGGCGACGGTGAGCACCAGCCGCTCGGGCAGGCCGAGTTCGGGGTAACGCTGCTCGGCGATGACCCGCCGGGCGGCGTCCAGCGCGGGTATCCCGGCGGCGTGCAGGGCGTGCGCGCGGTCCCGGACGTACTCCAGGTACCCGATGTGCGCCTGGACGCCGGAGCGGTCGAGCACCGGGCCGTGGCCGGGGACGACGACCTCGGCGCCGGTGGCCAGGATCCGCTCGCAGGCCTCGATCACGTTCTGCAGCGGGCCGGCCCAGTGCACGGGGTGGTCGCCGGGCTGCTGCGGCGTCGATCCGAAGATCACATCACCGGTGAACACCGCGCGCTGCCGCGGCAGGTGAACGATCAGGTCGCCGCCGGTGTGCGCGGCCGGCAGCCCGGTCACCTGCACCGGGTACTCCCCCACGCGCAGCTCCAGCTCACCGTGGAACACCGTGTCCGGGCGCACCGGCTCGGTGCCGGACCAGTCGAACTGCCCGAAGTGCTCGCGGAGGTAGCCGCCCAGCGGCGAGGCCGGGTCGCTGCCCGTCACCAGCGCGTGCTGCTGCTTCGGGGTCGGCTCGTAGTGGATGTGCTCCAGCGCCTCGCGGGTGGAGATCACCTCGGCGTCCGGGAGCACCCCGGCGCCCCAGAGGTGGTCGCCGTTGGCGTGCGTGACGATCACCCGGTCCACCGTGACCCCGTCGGGCAGCCGGCGGCGGCTCTCTGCGAGGAACTCCGCGGCCATCGAGGGGTCGTACGGTGTGTCGATCCACAGTGCGGTCTTCGGCGAGACCAGCAGTCCGCAGTTGGCCAGGCCCCAGCCCCGCTTCGGGGGGAGCCACACATACAGGTCCTCGGCAATCGCGCTCACGTTCGCACGGTTGATCGTCATGTGCGCGATTATGCCCATGATGTGTCAGGGGCGGGAAAATTCCTGTACGTTCACCGACAGGCCGCGCCCCAGACTCTCCCGACCTGTCCCGATTCGCACACCCTTGGTCGGTACCAATCGTCTCACCCAGCGGGACGGACCACGAAACGGGAACGGACGGCGCGACGACGGACCGGCCGGGCCCTCACAGCGCGGGCAGGGTCCGGGTGCTCGGTGCAGAAATCCGGAAATCCCGTGGTGAGTACGCCCCCGGACCGCGGCGGCGGGGCCTCAGCCGTCCAGCCGCTTGGTGAACTTCCGCTCGCTCGCGCAGCGTTCGTATCCCAGCCACGCATTGATCGCGAGCATCGGCGCATTGGTCGCGTCGTTGCTGGTGTACGCCCAGCGGTAGCCCGCTGCCCGGGCCCGGCGCAGCGACTCCGCCTTGGCCAGCTTGCTCAGGCCCCGCCCCCGGAACTCCCGGCGGCAGGCCGTGAACGCCGACCAGTACCGGTGCGCGCCGTCCGTCTGCACCGCGGTGAACGCGGCCGGCTCGCCGTTCACCACCGCCACCACGGTCAGCTCCCGGTCGAGGTCGGGCCGGGCCCATGCGCCGCGCAGCCAGTCCTCGTAGTCGGCGGCGTCCATCTCGACCTCGCCGGGCTCGTCGCGGATCGCGTCCGCCTCGATGAGGAAGACCGGGTACGGATCGTCCACCCAGTCGGTGGCCGGCCGGAGCCCGACACCCGGCGGCAGCGCCGTGGCCGCCGGCAGCGGGAGCGTCAGGTCGCGGCCCGCGAAGTGGGCCGGCCGCCCCTCCGTGAAGCCCCGGTGGGCGGCGAAGGCCAGCGACTCCGGCCGGTCGTCCACCCAGCTGTGCAGCTCCACCACACCGTGCTCGACGAGGTGCCGCTCGGCCGCCGCCAGCAGCGCGGTGAAGGCGCCGCGGCCCCGGTACGCGGGCAGCACACTGCCGTTGGCGTACCCGACGCCCTTGGTCGTCGTCCCGGTGACCACACCGCAGCGGATCGACCCGACCACCTCGCCGTCCAGCTCGGCGACGAAGGTACGGGAGTGCTCGCCCCCGGCCTGGCGGGTGTTCAGCCACACGAACACCTCGGGGGTGAGCAGGAGGTGCTCACGGCCCGCGGTGTGCGCGGCGGCGGCGGCCCCGGCGTCGGCCGGACGGAAGTCACGAATCGTCAGTGTCGTCATAGACGCGCCACGCTAACCGCCCGCCCGGCCGGGCCGCCTCCGAATTTCGGCCCCCCACCAGCAGCTCGGCACGGCGGACGGGACTAAAGTCCCTCACCACCGGGCCCTCAAGCTCAAATAATGCTCTGAGATGACCGGGCGAGGCTTGGCAGCCACCCCACCCGGGGACATCCTCAGCAGCGCGGCCCGGCGGTCCTGGCGACGACGCCCGCACCACCCGACGGCCACCCCACCCAGCCCTCCGAAGGGGGCGCGCACCGATGACCTCCCCCGCAGTGAACCGGCCCGCGGCGGCCACCCCGGCGAACCGGCTCGGCATCGGCCTCGGCTGGCGCAGTGAGATCGACACCGTGGTGGAACGGCAACCCGGCCTGGACTGGGTCGAGGTGGTCGCGGAGAACATCTGCGCCGACCACCTGCCCGAGTCGCTGACCGTCCTGCGGGCCCGCGGCGTCACCGTCGTGCCGCACGGCGTCGCGCTCGGCCTCGGCGGCGCCGACCGGCCCGATCCGGCCCGGCTCGCCCGGCTCGCCGAGGCGGCCGAGGCGCTGGACTCCCCGCTGGTCACCGAACACCTGGCGTTCGTCCGGGCCGGCGGCCTGGAGGCCGGGCACCTGCTGCCGGTGCCCCGCTCGCGCGACGCCCTGCGGGTCGTCGCCGAGAACGTCCGGATCGCACAGGACCTGCTCCCGGTGCCGCTGGCGCTGGAGAACATCGCCGCCCAGCTGGCCTGGCCGGACGACGAGCTGACCGAGGGCCAGTTCCTCGCCGAGCTGGTCGAGCGCACCGGCGTCCGGCTGCTGATCGACGTCGCCAACCTGCACACCAACCGGGTCAACCTGGGCCTGGACCCGGCCGCCGAGCTGGACCGACTGCCGCTGGAGGCGCTGGCCTACGTCCATGTGGCGGGCGGCACGATGATCGACGGCATCTGGCACGACACCCACGCCCACCCCGTCACCGAGCCGGTGCTGGAGGTGCTGGCCGAGCTCTGCGCGCGGGTGGCACCGCCCGGGGTGCTGCTGGAACGGGACGCCGCCTTCCCGCCGCCCGCCGAACTGGCCGGCGAACTGGACGCCATCCGGCGTGTGCTGGAGGGGGGCCGCACGACATGACGGGCCCCGCGCACAAGAGCCCGGCGCACGAGGGCCCCACGCACAAGCTTGGGTTCTAACGGTCCTCGCAACACCCGCGATCTGTGGGAGTTGCGAGGGCCGTGGCTGTTGGACGCGATGATCTTTCGGGTTTGAGGGAG
>NZ_JBIVRD010000088.1:0-8830 GCF_044755565.1 Kitasatospora sp. NPDC092286
GTCGAGGGCGACGACGCGGGTCTCCCCCTCCCCGTAGACCTTGTTCAGACCGGTGGCGCGGGCGGCCGCCCGGCCGGTACGGACGGCGGTTGCGGGCATCGTCACGGGGGGACTCCTGGGGACGGGAACGGATGATCTTCTTCCGTTCAATCCTCCCAATCGGTTCGGGCGCGATGTGTCGGTCGCGGGGACGGTGACCCCCCGCCGTCCCGGCGGGTCGGCGGGGGTCCTTCTCATCCTCAGGTATGACATCCGCCCCTGAGAGGGGTCGCGGCGTCCGCCCCGGCCGCTACTCGACCGCGACGCCCCAGTGCACCGCCAGCCCGGCCAGGCCGCCGGTCACCGCGGTGCCGGACGGCGTGAACTGCCAGGACCCGCCGGTCCGCCGGAACGAGCCCAGCAGCATCGCGCTGTCCGGCATTCCGCCGGTGGCGGCCGTCCAGCTCTCCGGCCCGGCGGCGCCCGGCCCGTACGCCGCCGTCAGGGCGAGGCCGTGCACATAGCCGAGCGGCACCGCGGGCGGCTCCTCCTCCTCGGTGGAGGCGGCGAGCACCACCTCGTCCACCCCCGGCGCCAGCCGGCCCAGCTCCAGGGTGACGCGGGCGGCCCGGGCCGGCTCGCCGGGCACCGACCGGGTGGGGTGCAGCCGGACGGCACCGTCCGGATCCTGCGGGTTGTTGAAGAAGACGAAGTGCTCGTCGCTGACCACCCGTCCGGAGGCGCAGAGGAACGCCGAGACGTCCAGCTCCACCGCGTCCCCGCCGGCGGTGCGGCTGCGCCAGGTCAGCTCCACGCTGGTCCGGTGGTCCGCCGCCGCGCCGTCGGCCGGCTCGGCGGGGGCCGCCGCCCCGGCCGCGGCCGGCCCGCCGCCGTTGGTGCGGTCCCCGCCCAGCCGGCCGCGCAGCCCCTGCTCGGCCAGCAGCTCGACCAGCTCCGGCCCGCTCACCAGCGTCAGCGGCTTGTTGCGGATGTAGTCGTACGAGCCCGGCCCGAATCCGGCCGTGGTCACCAGGATGCCCTTGATCGCACCGTGGTGGCGCACGGTGGAATCGAGGTCCCGGACGGCGGTGGGGGAGACCGTCGACCGGTAGCGCTTGGCCTGGATGACGATCCGTCCGCCGGTCACCGGGTCGAGGTCCTCGGCGACCACGTTCACCCCGGCGTCCCCGCTGCGGGCCGTGGTCATCACCCGGAAGCCGCGCAGCCGGAACAGTTCGGCGATCAGCTCCTCGAACTCGATCGGGTCCATCTCGAAGAGGTCCGGCTCGTCCTCGCCGCCCTGCCCGGCCAGACTGCCGCCGACCGTCTCCGGCAGGCGGTCCGGCCGCACCTCGTCCAGCCGCTCCGGGCGCGCCGACAGGGCGCCGCCGAGCCCCTGGAAGCACTCCACGGCCGCCACCCGGTCCAGCGCCAGCGCCGCGAACTCCGCCCGGGACACCGTCACCGTCGACAGGAACCGCTCCGCCTCCCGGCCGGTGGCCGGGTCGATGCCCCGGACGAAGCCGTTCAGCACCACCGAGTCCAGCAGCCCGTCCCGGTCCGCCCGGAACAGCTCCGCCACCACCCGCAGCGCGCTCTGTGCCAGCACCTCCCGGTACAGCGCCTTGCGCTCGGTGGCCGGCCGGGCCACCTCCGCCTCCCGGTCGTCCGTCTTGACGTAGCGCACCCGCGAACTCGCCGGGACGATGTCCGGGCCCGGCAGCTCCCAGTTCACCACCAGCTGGCGGGTCGACACCTCCCAGGCCGCCACGAGACGGTGCGGGAACCCCTCCGGCCAGGCCGCCGAGGCGTACAGCCCGGCGGTGAAGTACTCCTGCACGGCCTCCGCCTCGCCGGAGCGCAGCCGCCGCAGCAGCTCCTCCGTCCGGGCGGCGCGGTCCTCGTCCTGCCGGCGGTGCTGGGCGACCCAGTCCAGGTACTGCTGGTGGTAGTCGGCCAGCCTCCGCTGCCGGTCCGCCTCGGCCGCCTGCGCCGCGTACCAGTCCTGCTCGAACCGGGCCCGGGCCTGCGCCACGTACTGCTCGTACTGCCGCCAGACCCCGGGGTTGCGGGCCTGGACCTGGTCCGGCGGCGGCACCTGGTAGTGCGCCTGGTCCGGCATCGGCACCGGCTCGCCGAGCCGGCCCGGCTCGAACGGCGGCTGCGCCTGCGGCGCCAGCAGCGCCTGCGGGCTGAACGCGGGCTGCCGCAGACCGGCGGGCAGCAGCCCGCGCAACTCCTCGACCCGGGCGTCCAGTTCGGCCGTCCGCCGGGCCACCTCCGCCTCCCGCGTCTGCTGGTACGCCCGCAGCGCCTCACGCTCGCCCCGGGTCGCCGCCCGCTGGGCCTCGCGCGACTCGCGCTCGCGCCGCCGCTGCTCGGCCGTCTGGGCGCGCCACTGGGCCTCCTCCCGGCGCTGCTGCTGCCGCTGCGCCTCCGCCCAGACCGCCAGCACCCCGTTGTTCCGCCGCCCCGCCACCGTCCACCCCTTCGTTCCGCACCCGGCCCCGGCGCGCCGCCTCCCGGCCGCGCCACCACCGCGCCCGCCACAATAGAACGTGGACGGGCGAACCGCCCAAGCGCCCACGGCCTGCGGCGGCCTCCGCGGGCGGGGGCGCCGTCACCGACCTCCGTGGTCAGTGCACCTACCGCCCCGCGGACGGTACTTCCGCGTACCAGCGCCAGTCGGTGCGACGCGGGCGCCCGGGCGTCCCGGCCCGGCCGGTGGCCCAGAGCAGCGTCTGCCAGGGGTCGGCGCCCTGGCCGAGGGGGACGTCCGGGAAGAGCCGGGCCAGGGTGCGCCGGCAGGGGCCGGCCGGGGGCTGCCAGGGCAGACCGAGGCCCTGGGTGACGTCGTGCACGTGGACCAGCGTCTCCACCAGGCTCATCGCCGTGAACCCGGCCGGGTCCGAGACGCCCCACGGGTGGTACGCGCGGGTCCCGGGCGCGGCGGTGCGGGCCATCGCGACCATCAGCGCACCGCTCGCCTCCAGCACCTGGAGCAGTCCGGCCGGGCCCGCGTCGCGCTCGGCGTGGACGAAGCCGTTCGGCGCGCCGGGGGCGTGGCGCACCGTCAGGAACGGCACGTAGCGGTCGAGCGGCGGGGCCCCCGGCCCGAGCTGGGCCGCGTAGGAGAGCAGATCGTCGGCCAGGTGCTCGACGGTGGCCCAGCAGTCCCACGCCAGCGCTCCGGCGGGCCGGGACCAGTCGGCGCCCTCGGGAGCGCCGCGCAGCGCGGCCGTGGCGAGGCGCAGGGTGAGCGCCAGGTCGTCGGCGGTGACGGGCCCGGGGGCCTCCGGGGCGGTTTCTTCGATCATGGCGGGACGGTACCAACGGCCGGCCGGGCCGCCGAGCGGATTTCCGGGGTGCGTGAACGGCCTGCTCACCGGCCCCGACGGCGGGGCGTCGCCCCGGTGGCGCCCACTGTCCCGGCGGCCGCCCGGCGGGACTGTCCGGGGCAGCGGGTAACCTCGCTGTTTCGTACGGGAGGACGAGCGTGAACCCACAGCAGCGGCCGGAGCGGCCCACCGGCTGGATCTCCACCGGCCTGCACTGGAAGGACGGCCGGCCGGTGCTCAGCGCCGTCAACGGCGGCCGGGTGCACGAACGCGCCGCCGCGCCCGGCACCGAGGTCGGCTGGCTGCTCACCGGGCCGCGCCGCTGCACCGGCGCGTGGATCGCCGGCATGCCCGAGCGCACCCCCTGCCCCCACCGGGCCGCCATCGACCCGGGCGGCGGCGCCGTCCAGTGCGCCGCCTGCCAGAGCGTCGACCGCGGCCTCGCCCTCGCCCGGGACCAGATCCTCGACGACGGCCGCACCTACCTGCTCTACCTCGCCTGGTTCGGCGACGGCCTGCTGAAGGTCGGTCTCACGGCCGAGCAGCGCGGCACCAGCCGGCTGCTCGAACAGGGCGCCCTGGCCTACACCTTCGCCGCCCGGGGCGGACTGCCCGCCGTCCGGCGTGCCGAACTGACCGTGGCCGCCGCGGGCCTGGCCCGGGAGCGCTTCACCAGCCGGGTCAAGCTCGACCACTGGTGGCGGCACGGCGACGCGGACGGGCGCCGGGCGATCCTGGCCGACGCCCGGGGCCGGGCCCACCGGCTGCTCCACGGTCACGCGGTGGAGCTCCTGCCCGCCCGCCCGGTCACCGACCACATCGACCTGTTCGGCCTGGCCGAAGGCGCCCCCGCCGCCTACCGGCAGGTCACCGGGCTCGCCTCCGGCGCCGTCGTCGCGGGCACGCTGCGGCCGCCCATCGGCCGTCACCTCTTCCTCGACCCGCCGGAGGCCCAGGAGATCCAGGGGACCCAGGGGCGCCCGGAGACCCCGGGGGGAGCGGCGGACGCCGCCGACAGTACGCCGTTGCTGCTGGACACCCGGCTGCTCACCGGGTGGACCCTCACCCCGGTGACCGGGCGCCGGCCCGAGGGCCTGGCCCTGCGTACCCGGGTGCGGCCGAGGGAGGAGGACGCCCAGGAGGCGCTCTTCTGACCCGCCCCGGCCCCCGCGCGGAGAGCCCCCACGCCGAGGGCGAGGGCCCCGCTCAGAGGGCCCCGCTCAGAGCAGCTTGCTGCGTACCCCGCCCGGGCCGGACCGCGCCCGGCGGGAAAGCGGCGGCCGCGAGGGCCGGACATCCGGCCGGGCGGGCTCGGCGCTCTCCGGGGGGCACACCGCGCGGGTGGCGACCGAGGCCCGCGCGGCGGCGAGCGCCAGCCGCGCCAGCAGCCGGTCCTCGCCGACCCCCGCCGCCCGCTTCGCCTCCTGGCAGCGCGAGCACCAGAGCGGGGACGCGGGCCCGTCCGGATACGTCATGCTCTCGGGCGGCAGGTAATGGCCGCCGCACTCGACGCACTCGAAGACCAGCCTCATCCGACGATCACCGTTCCGGATCCGTGGCACCGGCCGCACGGCGACCAGAAGGTGTGGATCTCCGGCACCATGTTCCTCTCCTCGTCCAGCCCGACCGTGGCCTCGGTCTTCTCGGTCCCTCCGGACCCGCCACACCCGGAACAGGACTGAACCTCGGGCATATGCAACCCTCCGTAGCGCGGGAACCACCGTAGCGCGAATTCCGGGTGCGCAGCACCGGCGCTGACGAAGCACCACTCCTGCGGGGCGCGTGCGACCGTCCGGCGTGCGCCCCCATATCTACTGCGCACTCCGTGCACGTCCCGCGCGCGCCCCGGTGCCCCGCGCGCCTCAGCGGGTCGGGACGCCGTCGGCCACCGTCCGGAAGCCGCAGTTGCCGCTGGTGGAGTCCGGGGTGTTGCCGGTCCGCGCGGCCACCCGGTAGCGGTTGCAGTACGAGTCGTGGCACAGGTAGGAGCCGCCGCGCAGCACCCGCCGCCCCCGCCCGTCCCGGTCCTCCCGCGGTCCGCGCGGGTCGTACCGGGGCGAACGGGTGTACCAGTCGGGGTCGAAGCGGTCGGCGCACCACTCCCAGACGTTCCCGGCCACGTCGTACAGACCGAAGTCGTTGGGCGGGTAGTCGCCCACCGGCGAGGTGGCGTACCAGCCGTCCTCGCCGCTGGGGAGATCCGGGAACCGGCCCTGCCAGATCCGGCAGCGGTGCGCGCCGTCCGGGCGCAGTTCGTCGCCCCACGGGTAGCGCAGCCCGGGGTGCGGGCCGCGGGCGGCGTACTCCCACTCGGCCTCGGTGGGCAGCCGGCGCCCGGCCCAGCGGCAGTACGCCAGCGCGTCGTGGTGGCTGATGTGCACCACCGGGTGGTCGGCCAGGTCGGCGGTGTCGCTGAGCGGGCCGTACGGGTGCCGCCAGTCGGCGCCGCGCACCTCGGTCCACCAGGGCGCGGCGGGGGAGCGGCCGAGGACGTCGGCCGGTTCGGCGACGACGAACAGGTGGAAGACGGCCGAGGAGCCGGCCCGTTCGGCGTCGGTGCGGTGGCCGGTGGCCTCGGCGAAGGCGGCGAACATCGCCGTGGTGACGGGCGTCGCGTCGATCGCGAACGGCGGCAGCTCCACGGTGTGCACCGGCGTCTCGCCGTCCGCCGGGTAGCCCTCGCCGAACGCGTCGCCCATCGCGAAGGCGCCGCCGGGCAGTTCGATCTGCCGGTGCCCAGGCCGCAGTGCGGCGGGTGACGGCGGGGGCTCCGGCGGCCGGACGGGGGCGGCCGGCCGGTCCGGCAGACAGCACGCCTTCCTCGGCGGGGGTTGACTCATGGCCTCAAGCTATAGCATTTTTCACCTAGGTGACTATTCATCTAGGTGGGCGGAGCCGTCCGTCCGCCGGACGACGGAAGAGAGCGACCCGCCCGTGAAGTTCGACCATGTCCTGCTGGGCCTGCTGGCCCTCCATCCGCGCAGCGGCTGGGACCTGCGCCACTGGCTGGCGAGCGAGGGCCGCTTCGTCCGCTCCAACGTCCACCAGAGCCAGATCTACCGGCTGCTCAACCGGATGAACGAGAAGGGCTGGGTCGAGTTCGAGGTCGACCCGCGCGACGGCCGCCCGGACGCCAAGGTCTACCGCCTCACCGAGGCCGGCCGGGCCGAGCTGCTGGCCGAGGCCCGCTCGCCCTACCGGCCGACCAGCCGGTTCCAGGACCCGGACTTCATGACCCGGTTCTTCTTCGCCGGGATGCTCGCCCCCGACGTCCTGCCCGGCCTGATCGACACCGAACTCGCCTACCGCCGCCACCAGGTCGCCACCTCGCGCGGCCGCGACCGCGGCATCGCCTTCCCCGAGGGCACCCCGGAGGCCGACGCCTACCGGATCCGCCTGATCCGCGAGCTCTCCCACCAGTACGGCACCTCCGCCGTCGACGCCTGGATCGACTGGCTGGAGCGCACCCGAAGGCTGCTCCAGGACGCCCAGAACGCCCAGGGCGCCGACGGCACCCCGCCGGCACCCCGCTGAACCCCGTCCGCACGTCCGCGGCCCCGCCGCCCACCGAAGGAGACGACACCCGGTGAAAGCCGTCATGGTCATGTTCGACAGCCTCAACCGGCGGTTCCTGCCGCCCTACGGCTGCGACTGGACCCTCGCCCCGAACTTCAGCCGGCTCGCCGAGCGCGCCGCCACCTTCGACAACTGCTACGGCGGCAGCATGCCCTGCATGCCCGCCCGCCGCGAGATGCACACCGGGCGCTACAACTTCCTGCACCGCTCCTGGGGCCCGCTGGAGCCCTTCGACGACTCCGTCCCCGACCTGCTCGGCCGCTCCGGCGTCTACACCCACCTGGTCACCGACCACCAGCACTACTGGGAGGACGGCGGCGCCACCTACCACAACCGCTACGACAGCTACGAGTTCTTCCGCGGCCAGGAGGGCGACAAGTGGAAGGGCCACGTCGCCGACCCGGACATCCCCGAGACGCTGTCCTGGCGCGACGGCCCGATGTGGCGCCAGGACTGGGTCAACCGCCAGTACCTGGCCGACCTCGCCGACCACCCCCAGACCCGCACCTTCGACGCCGGGCTGGAGTTCATCGCCACCAACCGCGACGCCGACCGCTGGTTCCTGCAGATCGAGTGCTTCGACCCGCACGAGCCGTTCTACTCCTACGAGCAGCACAAGAAGCACTACCCGCACGACTGGGACGGCCCGCACTTCGACTGGCCGGACTACAAGCGCGTCACCGAGACCCCCGAGGCGGTCGAGCACGCCCGCAACGAGTACGCCGCGCTGCTCACCATGTGCGACGACTCCCTCGGCCGGATCCTCGACGCCTTCGACGAGCACGGTCTCTGGGACGACACCCTGCTGATCGTCTGCACCGACCACGGGCTGCTGCTCGGCGAGCGCGGCTGGTGGGGCAAGAACATCCAGCCCTGGTACGACGAGAACATCCACACCCCGCTGTTCATCTGGGACCCGCGCACCCGCGCCACCGGCCGCCGGGCCGCCCTCGTCCAGACCATCGACCTCGGCCCCACCCTGCTGGAGTTCTTCGGCGTCCACCGCACCCCCGACATGCAGGGCCGGCCGCTCGCCGACACCGTCGCCCACGACACCCCCGTCCGGCCGCACGGCCTGTTCGGCGTCTTCGGGGGCCACGTCAGCGTCACCGACGGCCGCTACGTCTACATGCGGGCCTGCAAGGACCCGTCGAACCGGCCGCTCCACGAGCACACCCTGATGCCCACCCACATGCGCGGCCACTTCAGCCCGCAGGAGCTGGCCGCCGCCACCCTCGAACCGCCGCTGCCCTTCACCAAGGGCGTCCCCGTGCTCCGGCTGCCCGCCCAGTCCTTCGGCAACCCGTACGCCTTCGGCACCCTGCTGTTCGACCTCGACACCGACCCCGGGCAGGAGAACCCGCTGGTCGACGACGAACTCGAACTCCGGCTGGCAGCCCTGCTCACCCAGGCCCTGCGGGACAGCGACGCCCCGGCGGACCAGTTCGAACGCCTCGGGCTGCCCGCCGAGGGGCCGGTCACCGCGGAGCACCTGCTCGCCCGCGCCCAGCAGCCGCAGGCCCGCGCCGCCGCCGAACCCCTGCCCGACCCGGCCGAGTTCCCCGAGACCCCGCTCTCCGTCCACACCCCGCTGCGCGTCCTGCTCCAGGACGACCGGGCGCGCGCCGCCGTCCTCGACCAGCTGCCGATGCTCGCCGCCCCCGGCCTCCGGGCGATGCTCGGCGCGCTGAGCCCGCTGCGCCTGGCGGCCATGGGCCCCTCCGTCCGCCCCGCCCAGCTGCGCCTCCTCGCGGACGCCCTCGCCGTCCTGCCCGCCGTCCCGCCTGCCGACGGGACCGCTGACGGGACCGCCGACGGGGCCGCCCGGGGCTGAGCACGCCGAGGGCCCCGCACCGGCTTGGGTTCTAACGGTCCTCGCAACACCCGCGATCTGTGGGAGTTGCGAGGGCCGTGGCTGTTGGACGCGATGATCTTTC
>NZ_JBIVRD010000089.1:0-7395 GCF_044755565.1 Kitasatospora sp. NPDC092286
GCCCCGTCGACTATGAACGGCAACACGCCACGAGCGTCATTAACCTGGACTTGGTCGCATAACAGGCAAGTGTCTACAAAATAGGGCAAAGCCCGTACCACCGCGATCCGTACCGGCGTCTCCGGCACCGGTACGGCCTCGCTGAGCTGGAACAGCGAGGGCAAGCTGGCGAGTTACACCGCCCCCGGCCAGATCACCGGCAACGGCGGCAAGTGCATCGCCACCGCCGGCGGCAGCAACGCCAACGGCACCAGCCTGCAGATCAACGCCTGCTCCAGCGGCGGCAGCCAGCTCTACACCGTCGCCAACAACCGTCTCGTCGTCCTCGGCAAGTGCGTCCAGGCCATGGGCACCACCGCTGGCTCGGCCGTCCAGACCCAGAACTGCGACAACTCCGCCGCACAGACCTGGACCCCGCGCGCCGACGGCACCCTTCACAACCCCGCCGCCAACCGCTGCCTCGCCATCCCTGGCGATGTCACCACCAGCAACACTGTCCTGGTCCTCGGCGACTGCGCGAGCACCGTCCCGGCCGGGCAGAAGTGGACCGTCCCCAACACCACCACCACCTACCTCTACGACGCGGACGGCAACCAGCTCATCCGGCGCAACCCCGGCACCAACACCATCAACCTTGGCACCGACGAACTGACTGTCGACACCACGACCAAGGCCCAGACCGGCACCCGCTACTACCCCGTCCCCGGTGGACTCACCATCGTCCGCAAGGGCGCGGGCACCGCCCCCGGCAGCTTCGTCGTCCAGGCCGTCGACCACCACGGCACCGGTACCGTGAGCATCGACCTCACCACCTCAGCCGCCACCCGCCGCCCCACCGACCCGTTCGGCAACCCCCGCGGCAACCAGCCCGCACCCGGCAGCTGGCTCGGTGACAAGGGCTTCGTCGGCGGCACCAAGGACGACACCACCGGCCTCACCAACCTCGGCGCACGGCAGTACCAACCGACCACCGGCCGCTTCATCAGCCCCGACCCCGTCCTCGACCAGTCGAGCCCACAGCAGTGGAACGGCTACGCGTACAGCAACAACAACCCGGTCGACCGCTCCGATCCCAACGGTCTCAAGTCAGAGGAATGCGGCACGCTCTACCAGTGCGGTTCGGCCGGCACCATTACGATGAAGAACGCCGCTGAGACCACCGCGAACCGCGTGCCGGAAAACGTGATCCAGCGGCAGATCGAGTCGACATCGTACCGGTACGTCGGAATAGTTTCAGATTCTCTGGAGATAGCGGAGATGAAGAAGCGGGCCCGGCGCAATTACGGGCTTGATCAGTTGGATAAGTACAAGGCGAAGACTCGATACCCTTACAAGTGGGACGCGAATGGGAAGCACAAGCTTGAAAAGGGGCCTGACGACGTTGCCGCCCCTGCGGAGATCAAGTTGTGTGGAGATCGCCCGGTGGAGTGCGCCGGAGCATTCGCCATCAAACTGCAGGCGGATGACCTCAGGCACAAGGAGTTCCCTGAGATCCCCATGAATACGGATACCGACGAGACCAACGCATTCCATCACGCTGTGTGGCAGGCGCTTCTCGCGTACAACTATGGATCTGATTCTGCCTGGGAGTGGGCCGATGCCCATGAGGCCTTCCATGCGAAGAAGGACCAAAAGGACCACATTGCGGATCTTGTGAACAATGTCAAGGGCCGGGCGATCGGCGAGGAGGCGCGCAAGAAATTCGGACAAGGTCCGTTCCTTTCGGCCGATAATATTCAGAAGCAACAGGACGCGACGAATTTCATCGTAGATATGGCCAGGAAGTACCTGGCTGACGGGGACTACGCTCGGCGAAGCGATTTCGATGACTGGGAGCGTGGCTAGACCCGAGTAGCTGGCCAGTCGGGCGGCGATGGCAGCGGCGAGATATTTCTGAGGTGGCCTCGCCGCTGCCTTTCCCCTTGGCGGCAAGTGCTGGCGCCTGACCGTGCTAGCCTTATCCGGAAATTCCAGGCGGAGGATTTTGTGAAGAGACGGCGACTTATCTGGTCCAGTGCGCTCTGTGGACTCCTGGCTATTTTTGTGGGAAGCCTGGTCGCATGGATAATATTCCGACCTTCGGTCTATCCTGATGTGGCTGACCCGGTCGGCCGATGGAGCGGCGGGACAGCGGGCCTCGAATTTCGTTCAGACGGGAGCCTGGGGGCATCCTCGGTGCCTGCCTATGTGTGCAACAGTACTGCGGCTGACCCGGCACGGCCAACGGAATTGGAGGGGGGATGGGAGAAGGCGTTCCTGGACGATGCCGGTCGGGGCGTCTACGTCGAGGCGACCCGGAAGGACGGGGGAGGCGATTGTTCGATCTGGTTGACAGCTACTAATGGAGGGAAGGACCTCTGGCTTCTCTCGTCCCCCGGGTTCGTCATGAGGAAGGTTTAATATGTCGGGGGTTTCCAGCTCCCTTGTGCAGGGCATCGACGAGTACGATGCGGCTGGTAGCATCACGAATATCGCTGACTCCGGTGGTAACAAGGGTCCGTGTGGCAACAGCAACCCGGTCGACTGCCTTGGCCCCAACGGCCTCAAGCCCGAGACATTCGGCATGCTTTACCAGTGCGGCTCGGACAGCACCATTCCGGCCTGGCCGGCTGACATGACCTTGAGTTGCCTGCGCTAGTGGTGCGCGGCCTGTGGCGGAAACCTCTGGTGGACGCCGCAGGCCGTGCGATGTGTGAGCCGGCTATTTCGGCCTGGTCCTTCAGGCCTGTGCGGACGGGCAGACGTTTTCCCCAACCGTGGACACAACGAGCTTGCCCTGTTCCTTGGTGAGGGAAAAACTCCCGTCGCCCGCATAGGCCGACATTGTTGTAGCAAGAACGCTTTTTTCGTCGGACCCCTTACTTATTTCATGGCAGACCAGCAGGGCGTTGGTCCCCGAACTTGTGTCGTCCAGTTCGGGATGGATTTCTCTGAGGGACGTGATCAGCGTGGAGACGCTGGCCGGGTCGGGGGTGGGCCACACCATGCCGGAAGGTGCAGTGGTGGCAGCCGGGGGCACGTTCGGGGCAGTGCTCGGGTCGGCATGGCCGGGGGAATCGTAGATCCACGCGGCCCCGGCGATGGCTGCTGCTGCCGTCAGGGCGGTCGCGAAGGCGACGAGGGCCTGATAAAAGCGAGAAGGGCATAGGCGGCATACTTCCAGGACCTGTGAGGCGAGCGGTAGGCGGCCTCGGAACCGAGAGAGGGGACAGCTGGGTGGCTCCCGGACTGAAGCGGGTGGTTCTGCTGGCGACGGCGCTGGCGCTGGTCGGTGCTGTGGTGGTCGGGTGGCGGGCGGCGAAGTCGTTCGACGATCCCGAGCTGGAAGGCGCCTGGCGGAACGGTTCCTTCCTGCTGGAGCTCAAGGGTGACGGAACCATCGGCGGATCGTTGATACCGGCCAGTGTCTGCAGTCTCTCGGACAGTTCCCCGGTGGATGAGGTCACCGAGATCGACGGCTCCTGGAAGGAGGAGTTCTTCAACGATGCCGGAAACGGTGTCCGTATCGACGCGATGCGGAAGGACGGACAGGGCAGGTGTTACTTCTGGATGTCCTATCTGAACTACGCCGACAGCACCGAGTTGGGGTTCACCTATCTTCGCTCTCCGGTGGAGACGCTCGTCAAGTCGTCCTGAAGTGACTGACGGAGGCCGCAGACTGGGCAAACCGGTCTGCGGCCTCCGCGCGTCTGCCTCGGTCCACCCCGTGCGATCATGTCGAACCGGTTCAAGGCGAGGGGGACTTGCCGCGATGGCGGACGGCATCCGGGCGGAGGGCGGGCGGGCTGGGGGCGGGCCCGCGGACGTGGTCGTCGACATCGTGCCGGGGGCGTACGAGGAGGTGGCCGGGAGCCGGGGCTGGGGGTGTGTGCTCGTCAGGTGCGGGCTGCCGGCGCCGGCGGGTGTCACGGTGGTCGCCGGCTGCCTCGCCATCTGGGCCGGGCTGCTCAGCAGCCCGTGGCGGGACGACCCCGACCACGTGGACGACCCGCGGGCCTGCGCGCCGTCCACGGTGGAACTCGGTGACGCGCTGGCGCACTTCGGCCTGACCCTGCCGGACGGGGCCGCGAACGTCCGTTTCCAGTCGGGGCACGGCATGGCCGAGCGGGACCTCACCGTCGGCTTCGACCTGCCGGAGACCGAGGCCAAGGGCTACCTGGTCCGCTCGCACCTGCCGGCCGCGACCCGCCCCGGTGTCTCGATCACCGGCTGCGTGGCCGACGAGCCGTCGCCGGACCTGACCCGGGTGGGCTCGGAGCCGCGTGACGAGCAGTACTGGCAGATCGACGTCCAGGTGGCTCCGGCCGGGCCGGGCATGTCCCGGGTGGGCGTGCGGATCTCGGACCTCTGACGGGCCGCCCGGTCGGCGACGCGGGACGATGTCCGCTGGACCGGGTGCGCGGCCGTACCAGGGGCTGACGAACGGTAGGGGAGCGGGGAGATTCCCCGTGGAGCGGAGGACGAAGGCCGACCGTGGTTGCGGGCCCACGGCCGGCCTTCGCGTTCGGGGGCACCGTTGCGGGGTGCACGGGGGTGCCGCGCGCCCGTTGTCCGGGGCGCGGTACGGGTGGCTCAGGGGCCGGGCTTCCAGCGGTAGAGCTGGGAGCCCCAGGTGTAGATGTAGGTTGAGTCGACCCCGAACAGGGCGCTCTTCGACCGGGTGGGCCGACCGGCGGTGTCGGGGGTGAGGGTGGTCGTCACGTTGTAGGCGCCGATCCGGGGGGACAGGCACATCCTCCAGGTGTACCCGTCGGTCGGAAGCTGGACGTCCTCGGCGGGGGAGTTCCCGCCCGGCGTCAGCAGGCTCCAGGCGTAGGTGCCGACCTCCAGCTGGACGTGGCGCTGGACGCACTTCTCCGGCGGCGTGACGGGCGCGGGGAGCGGCGTCAACTGCGCGTAGTCGTCAAGGAATTCACGGTCGGCGGCGGAGGCCGAGGTGGCGAACGGGCCGAGCGCGAGGGCGAGGACGACGACGGGCAGGGCGAGGAGTCGGGGCAGCCGGCGGGGCCTGCGTTCCTCCGGGGCGGCGATCGCGGCGACGGTGAGGGAACGGGGCGGACGGGCCATCGACGACACTTCCTTCCGAAGGAATTGGTCTGGACCGATTCTTCTTCGGAAGGTGATCTCCGGGCTATCCCCGAACTCTGGGATACCGGGCGCGCACCCCGCCCGTCACCTCGCCCCGTCGCCCCGCCTCCGCGCTACCTGCCGAAGCGCCGTTCGCGGCCCGCGTACGAGCGCAGCGCGCGCAGGAAGTCGACGCGGCGGAAGGCGGGCCAGTAGCAGTCCACCCAGTGCATCTCGGCGTAGGCCGACTGCCAGAGCAGGAAGCCCGACAGCCGCTGCTCGCCCGAGGTGCGGATGATGAAGTCGGTGCGGTCCCCGGCCGAGGAGTAGAGGTGCCGGGAGATGTGCTCCTCGTCGAACCGCCCGACCAGCTCGACCGGGTCGCCGCCGGCCGCGAGGTGCTCCTCGAAGGCGCTCTTCACGGCGTCGACGATCTCGCGGCGGCCGCCGTAGCCGACGGCGACGTCGACCTTCAGTCCGCCGCGCCCGGCCGTGCCGGCGGCCGCCTCCTTCAGCACCCGGGCGGTGTCGCCGGGCAGCAGGTCGAGCGAGCCGATCACCTGTACCTCCCAGGGGCGGCCGGTCGCGGAGATGTCCCGGACGGTCTCCTCGATGACCTCGATGAGCGGGCCGAGTTCGTCGGTGGGGCGGCCGAGGTTGTCGTCGGAGAGCATGAAGAGCGTCACGTGCCCGATCCCCGCCGCCGCGCACCAGCCCAGGAACTCCGTCGCCTTGGCGCCGCCCGCCCGGTACCCCTCGCGGACGTCGTCGTGGCCGGCCTTCCGGGCCCAGCGCCGGTTGCCGTCGAGCATGATCCCGACGTGCTGCGGGCGCGGCAGGCCCGCCAGCGTGCTGGCCAGGCGGCGCTCGTACACCGCTTCCATCGGCCGGCGGAGCACCAGCGGCAGCAGCCTCATGAACCGTCTCCATCCATCGCGCGAGTCCGCCGTCGACGGTACCAGCGGTTCACCGAGTGTCCTGTCGGCAGCGGGGGTTGGGGTCGGGGTGGCCGGGGCGACCGGGGCGCGCCCGTGGGGAAGGCGCTGTGCGACGCGTCCACGCGCCCCGGCGGGGCGAAGGCCGGGAGGCGCGACTCTCCCGGGCCGGGGTTGTCGGCACCGGCGGTGCGGGTATCTGAAGGTGACGGCCCGTGAGTGGCCGGCCTCCGGGGTCCGCGGGTGCGGAATTTCGGCCGCGAGTTCTGTCTGAACGGTTGCTCTATTGAAGTGGCCATGGCATTTTCGTGCGGCGCGGGCGTCCGTGACCGATCGTGCGCCCCGCCAATCCCCCACAAGGAGAGCCATGTTCAGGAGACTTGTCGCCGTAGCCGGTGCCGGCGTGGTGGTCGCGGGTGCGCTGACCTGCGCCGCCGCCCCCGCCCAGGCCGCTCAGGCGGTGCAGGCCGGCGATCTGACCTCCACCATCGCGCTGAGCAACTGCTCGGCGTCACTGGTGCGTTACCCCTCCTCGGTCGACACCGACCGGGCCCTGATGCTCACCAACGGCCACTGCCTGCCAACGATGCCGTCCGCCGGCCAGGTCATCCAGAACACCAGCGCCAGCCGGAGCGGCACGCTGCTCGGCGCATCCGGTGCGTCGCTCGGCACCGTCCAGGCGGACAAGGTGCTCTACGCGACCATGACGGGCACCGACGTCGCCCTGTACCAGCTGACCGACACCTTCGCGTCCATCGGCACCAAGTACGGTGCGACCGCGCTGACGATCAGTGACACCCACCCGGTCGACGGCTCCTCGATGTTCATACCGTCCTCGTACTGGAAGCAGACGTGGAACTGCTCCATCAACGGCTTCGTCGGCACCCTGCGCGAGGACCAGTGGACCTGGCACGACTCGATCCGCTACAGCTCCGGCTGCAACACCACCCACGGCACCTCCGGTTCGCCGATCGTCGACGCCGCCACCAGGAAGGTCGTCGGCATCAACAACACCGGTAACGACGACGGTGCGATGTGCACGCTCAACAACCCGTGCGAGGTGGCGGCCGACGGCACCACCACGGTGACCCAGGGCCAGAGTTACGGCGAGGAGACCTACTGGTTCACCACCTGCCTCGGCACCGGCCGCGTCATCGACCTCAACGTCAGCGGCTGCCTCCTCACCAGGCCGGCCGGCAGCGGCTCCGTCTCGGTGACCAACCCGGGCAACCAGTCCACCGCGCTGAACGGCTCGGCCAACCTGCAGATCACGGCCACCGGTGGCACCGCGCCGCTCGGCTACTCGGCCACCGGGCTGCCGACCGGCCTGTCGATCAACGCCTCGACCGGCAGGATCACCGGCACCGCCACCGCCGCCGGCACCTACAACGTG
>NZ_JBIVRD010000090.1:0-7295 GCF_044755565.1 Kitasatospora sp. NPDC092286
TGAGCCGTGACACGCTAGTTGGAACCTGGTCACGGGAGTTGGAACCAGTGCGGCTGGCGCCGACTAGGCTCACCTCCATGTCCGAGCCAGCCCCTGACCCTCGCATGCAGTCCTTGATCAACCAGCTCCGGCCGGGGGCCGTGAGAACGGTGAAGGTGACCGGGTTCGACGGAGCGGACGTCCTGGTGCAGGTTGTGGATGCCGAAGGAGAGGAAGCCGAGATCGGTCGGATTCCTCGGCAGGAGGCGTCGATGCGTCGGATGGAGCATCCATCCGAGCTGTTTGAGGTCGGCCAGGAGATCGAGGCCGAGGAGATCGGGCGTTGGCGCGGGGGTCAGCTTCACCTCTCCTCCAGGGCGTGCGAGATTCCGGCCTTGCGGTCCTTCCTCCTCGCGCTCGAACGAGGGCAGGTTGTCGCGGGGACGGTCTCCGAGGTTCACAACTTCGGGGTCTTCGTTCACATCGACGCCGAACCGGACGGCCTGTGCACCGGCTTCATCCGGGTGCCAGACCTGACGTGGGGCTGGATCAACCACCCCTCCGAAGCAGTCGAAGCCGGCCAGCGGATCACCGCAGAGGTGATCACCGCCGAGACGCGCTCCGGTCAGGTCACGCTCTCGTTGAAGGCTCTGCAGGAAGATCCACTCATTCGGTTTGCGGGTCAGGTCGGCCGAATCCTCACTGGGCCGATCACCAAGATCGTTCCCTTTGGCGTGTTCGTGCAGCTTGCTCCAGACGTTGTGGGATTCCTTCACCTCTCTGAGCTGACTGACGACCCGGCCGAGACTCCAGATCAGCTTGTCGATGAAGGCGAGCTGATCACGGTGAAGGTCGCCGAGGTCGACCTCCAGCGTCACCGGGTGCGGCTGGGCGCCGCTGACGGAGCGGACAGAACCTAGCGAATGGGCATGCTGGTGCCCTCTTCGATCTCCTCGATGAGGGCGTCGCCATGCTGACAGAGGAGTCCGCGTAGGGCCGTGTAGTGGTTCAGAGCGTCGGGGCGTGCGAGCTGGAACCAGGTGTTCGCCCGGCGCTGCCGCCAGGCTTGGCGAGTGTCCGGGGGTTGTTCGGATTCGATGTGCCGTGGCGCGTAGAGCGGCTCGCCGCCGGTGGCATAGGCCCAGATGAACGCGGACGCTTCCTGGCGCACTCGGTCGTCCAGGCCGGGACGGACGGGGCCCGGGACGGGCGGAAGGGCGATGATGATCTCGTGCCAGGTCTCGGGTGGCAGGGACCAGTCCCGCAGTGCTTCGCGTCGGCGCTGGTAGTTGGTGGGGTCTGATGCGCGGTCGAGTTCTTCGGCCAGGTTGTGCAGAGCGGCGTTGAAGGCATCCTGCCCCGTCTTGAGCCACCGCATGAGCGTGCTCGTGGCCGCGAACTGGCCGCCGGCGGGGCTGATGCCGAGGAAGTCTGCGGCGTCACCCTGTGCGCCGCCAGATGTCTGCTGGACGAGGCGAACGGCTGCGAGGCGGCGTACGGACTTCGCTTCCGCGTTGATCTGGAGTGGTGCGAGATGCTCCTGATACCAGCGCTCCTCCAGGAAGGCGGGGATGTGTTCGGGACGGTAGCCGTTGGTGCGGTCGGGGACCCGCGTTCCGTGGGGTCCGGTGCGTCGGTATGAGCGAACAGCAGGGGCGGCGGCTTGCCGCACGAGCGCCGAGCACGTGGAGCCGTGGCGTTCGAAGACATAGGTCCAGGGAATCCGGCTGGGCGGGCCGTTCTTGACCGACTTCGTGTGCTGGTCCAGAAGGTCGAGAAGGTTGGGGGCTTCGCGGAGGGCGGCGGCCGCTGTCAGGATTCCCGCTGTTGCGGTTGAGTCCTGAGGGGGTTGGTCGTGGGCTTGGCGTTGGCCTGACCCGAGTGCGTGGATGTGCGCGTCGACCCCTTCGCGTGCTCCGGTCGGGATCAGCTCCTGCCCGAGCGGCCAGGACGCGCAGAGCAGTGCGACAAGCACACGCAGGTCGGTGAAGTAGGAGACGGCGTCCTCGGGTGGGTAGTCGGGACCGAGGATGTCCAGGAGCCGCTGCTGGGTGTTCAGCATGGGCAAGTCTGGGCGGAGTCCGCCGTCGTGTTCGAGCTGGTCGAGCCGGACCCCGCAGGAGGGGACTGTCCGTCCCTGCGACCGGGTCTGGCCCACGGCTGGGAGACGGCACTGGGCGGGGTGCAAGGTGCTGTCTGCGGTCTGGGTGATCAGGTCCGTGATCGTGCGCGTGAGCTGGTGGGCTTGCGGGCATGCGTGCCGCAGGAAGACGCGGTGGTCAGGGCAGGCGAAAGCGATCGGTAGGTGCCAGAGCTTCTTCCAGGGGCCGCCGTGCTCTTGCTGGATGGGGCTGCCGTCGCCGGCCAGGCACTGCGGGCAGTAGCGGGGAAGATTGTTGAACAGCCAGTCTTCACGGGAACCGGAGATCGAGCGGCGAAGCGCCCGTGCGATGGGCGGGTAGCGGTCCGACCAGGGGACAAACGTCAGCGAGAGGGCTTCGTCGCTGCTCAGGCGTGTCATGCGGGCGAAGCCGCCGATGTCGAGGTCCAACAGGAGCCGGCGTCCCAGGAGCGTGGCCGCTGGGGCGGTAGTGCCGATCCTGCGAGCCAGTTGGATGGGTGAGAGACGGTGCCGGTGGGCGAGCCGCCGGAGATAGCCGCCGAGGGACTCACCTGGCAGCGGGTCCAGGCTGCGGGAAAGGGGCCGCCCAGTCGGTCTGGTGCTCTCAGCCATCGGCGGCCGGCCTGTCGCCGCGGTCGTCGAAGACGGTATTGCGGGGCCTGCGGTTCCTCTGCCGAGGCATCGGGACATCCTTCGGGATCTCGGGGATCTCGCCGGCCTCGGGGTCGAGGTCGGCGAGGTTGCCCAGGCGGATGGATGTCCTGGCCAGCAGTTCCGGGGTCAGTCTCTCCTCACGGCTGGTGATCGCCTCTGTGCAGCCGTCCTCGATCAGCCGCCGCAGCAGGCCGACGATGCCGTGCGTGCGCCTGTAGAGGTACTCGGGCATCTCGCCCTTGGTGAGCATGCCGTCGAAGGAACGGAACAGCCGCAGCTGGTCCTCGATCCCGGCGAGATGGTCCAGGAAGGCGGTGATCCCGGCTGGGGTGGTGTAGTCGAACGGGTCGAGGTCGACCATGTCGAAGCGCCGCTCGGTCTGGGTAGAGGCGGCTTCGTTGTGGCTCTTTCCGCATTTGACGTCGGGGAAGACCCACTGCTTGGTGCGCGGGTCGATGTAGGCGCCGCGCAGGAGGCCGGAGTTGGGGATGTCGACGCCGATCAGCACCAGCGTCACGTTCTGGTCCATCAGTTCGCGGATCAGGTCCAGGGTGTCCTGGTCGTCACTGCGGTGGAGCCGGAGTCTGGTCACGTCGTCGATGAGCAACGCGGTGGTGTTGTGGTCCCTGACCGCGTCGCGGACCGAGCGGATCAGGTCGTCCAGGTTCTTGGGGTGGGGGTCTCCGTAGATGTCCAGGATGGTCTTGCACAACGCCTTCGGCGTCGCGCGGACCGGCAGCCGGCAGTAGGCGACCGGCACGAACACATCCCGGGTGCCCGGGAGTTGGATCTGGTCCGGGAGGACCTGCCGGTGGACCGAGCGCCACAGGTCCTCGAAGATCGCCGCAGCGGAGCACGCGGTCTCTGTCTTGCCCTGGAAGCCGCCGCCGTTGATCATCAGGCCGTCGCGGGTGCCGGGCATGAACTTCACCGCGTTGTTCTCCAGGCGCCCGCGCATCAGGTTGGAGACCCGCATGCTCATCGGCGTCTCCTGGAGGCGCATATTCACGTGCGTGGCAGTGCGGTGCAGGTCGTGCAGACCGCGGCGCCGGGGACTGAGATCGGCGTACTCCCGCAGCGAGAGCCGCGGGGCGGGGACGAACGTGTCGCGGATCTGCCGCCACTGCTGCCAGCCCTCCCACCTGGTGCGGTCCGGGGGCGACCCGACCCGCAGGAACGGAACGATCGGGCTCTCCTCCTCGTCCGGCCAGCCGGTCACCGCGGCCCCTCCTCGTTGCTCTGGTCGTCATCGGGCAGCAGGAAGACGTTGCCCTCCCGGAAACTGGACCCCAGCGGGGGCGGGATCCTCGGGGCGCCGGGGACGGCGGCCTCTCGCCTGCGGCGGCGCTCGGCGTCGAGGCTCTCCTGGGTCTGCCGGGCGCGCTGCGGCCACTGCAGTTCGGTCACCGTCGCCCGCTCGTCCCCGCTCCCGGCCCGCGCGGACGCCGGTGCGGGGCGGTCGCTCTCGGCTGCTTTGGCCTGGGCGACCTCGCGAGCGTGCTCGGTGCGTTGGGACTTGTTCAGCTGGGTGGGCCACTGGCTGACCGGGATCTTGGAGCCGATCAGTTCCAGCAGCACTGGCAGCAGTTCGGTGTCGGTCTTGGGTTTCATCCCGCAGGCTTCGGCCTTCTTCAGCAGGTCGCGGACGCGGGCGTCGCCGAAGGCCGGCATCTGCCCGACCGCCGGCAGGCCAGTCCAACGCAGGGAGTGCCAGGCATGGGTGATCGGGTCCTGGAAGAAGACGGCCCGGCGGTCGCGCGGGTCGCGCCGGATCAGCCACTGACCCTTGTGCTTGCCGCCGCGCGTCGAGCGTTGGCCCCGGTAGTCGCGCAGGACTTCCTGGTCGTCGTACCAAAGCCCGCGGATCTTCACTCCGCGCCGGGCATCGATGCGCACGTAGTGCGGCGGCAGCAGTTCGTAGAACAGCTCGGGGGAAGGGATCTCCATCGCGAGGCCGGCCTGCGCGAACGAGGCTGCGAACAGGGAGTTCGGGCTGTGGATCCCTTCCGGATCCCAGCTGGGGGCGTATTCGCCCAACAGGCGCTTTTGCCAGTGCGAGACGATCCAGGTGGCGATCAGGTGTTCCATCTCGTCCACCGTCAGCACCGCGTCGGCCGCCGGATCGGCGCCGCGGTCGGCGGCGTCGACCCCGGTGTAGCCGGTCAGCAGCTCGAACAGCAACTGCCGGCAGGTGCCGAAAGCCCGTTCGCAGGCGGCCTTGTCCTGCGGGCGAAGGACACGCGAGGGAAGGATGTTGCAGCCGAGCACGCGCTGGACTTCGACCAGGTGGTGGTTGCGATAGACGGACCCGTGGTCGGTGGTCACCGTCTCCGGGGTGAAGAAGGGCAGGCCCGCGACCTTGTGGCCAGCGAACTCCGAGACCACGGCCGCGGGCAAGCCCGGGTAGGGCCACTCCAGTTCCTCGCCCCAGTCCGCGCGCATCGGCAGCGGCATCATCACGTCCCGCAGCAGCATCGCGACGTCCACTGCGGTGTCGGAGACCAGCGTGAGCCGGAACGCGACCAGCGAATGCGTGTAGGTGTCGAGGGCGATCGTTAGATGCGGCTTGACCGGATCGCCGAAGACGCCGTCGCGCACCATGACCGGCAGGACCGTGGTGTCCAGCGCGACGACCTGGCCCGGCCGGTGGACCACCACGTGCCCGTTCTTCATCGGCAGCTCGGCCGACCGCGCATAGCGCTGACGCGCGCCGCCGGCGCCGAACCACTCCTTCCAGACCCGGCAGAGCGTCCGGTAGCTCGGCACCTCCGTCGCCGTTTCGGGCTCCTCGCCGGTCTCCGGATCCTTCGCGTCGAAGGTCTCGCGGACGTACTGGCGGATCATGCGGTCCTTCGTGCGCATGGAAACCTTCGCCCCGCGCAGGGTCTCCTCACGGACCGCGAGGATCGCCTCCCGCACCTCCTCCGTCACCGTCCGATGCCCGCCGCTCTCCCGCAGCCAGCGATCGTCCGCGCACCCGATCAACCCGAACTTTCGCCGCCCGGTCTCCCACCGGATCAGGGTGTGGACGCTGACCGCATCCAGCCCCAGCAGTCTCGCCTGTTGCCTGTCCAAGGCGGCAAGCTCGGCCGCCTTCGCCCGCCGACGGCCCGTCAGGGTCGTGGTGTCCGGGTCGTACTCGGGCTTGGGCTCACCCGGTCCCGGACGCAGCGGTTCGCCGCTGCGGAACCCGGTCGCCACCTCCAGCAGATGAGCCATCCTCAGCTCAACGAGCGCCAGCCGCCCCTCTTTCAGGTCTTCGACGGTCTTGGACTGGCGCCCCCGGTCGGCACCGGCAGACGCTGTTCGCGAAGACGGCCGACAACCCGGGTGGTTGGCCAAGAACCGGAAGCTCACCCGCTGACGGACACCGTCGGCGGCGACGAGTTGGACCCGGCCAAGGTGTGGCTCACGCCGCTCGACCGTCCACTCAGCACCGTCCAGCACCACCCCTGCCCCGGGTGAGAGGTCCAGCACCGCCCCCGTCGCCCTCACGCCACCGCTCCCGGAGCCACCACCACGACCGAGCGGTCGGCCAGCGGCTCGGCCAGGTCGACCCCCAGTCGCCGATGCCAGAGCAAGTGCAGCAGCTGAGCCCGGGCCAAGGGCTCGTAGGCAGCTGAGGCCGCGAGTTCGCCGAACGTCAGGCCCTGCCGCGCGGACTCCAGAAGCGCAGGCCGCAGCCCCAGCGGGTCGGACAACGGTCGCCGTTGCGAGGAGAACGCGTCCAGGGCCGAGCAGATGTGGTCACCCCAGCGGGCGGCCACCGTGTAGTGCCAGCCGCAGGCCAGGGCGACCTCGGCAGACGCGGCGAAGGACTCCCGGTCCTTCTCCTCGATCAGCGGTTCCGGGCGCACGTCGATCAGCCAGACCCCTTGCCGGGTCACAGCGAGGAAGTCCGGTGTGTGGCTCCGGCGCTTGTCCTCAGTGTCGAACCGCAGCCTCATCGGCTGCGAGACGACGTCGACCAGGTCCCCGGCGAAGTCCAGCGCCTGCAGCAGCCGGGCCTCCTCCAGGCTCTCGGCGCCGTGATGGCGGCCGGTGCTGACCAGGAACTGGAGGCCGGGCCGATGGCGCTGGTCCCGCTGCCAGGAGAAGCAGCGGATCGGATCACCGTCCACCATCGGCGTCCGGACGAGGTCCCGCACCGGACAGGACACCTGATCGCCGCTGGTCTTCCACGTCACCGTCCACCGCTCGGTCCAGCCCTCGCCCAGGGCCAGGCCGCCCCGGCCGGCCTCTACGGAGACCGGGACGAGAAGTTCGTCCCAAGCGGCGCGGTGTGACCACAACGGCTGAACCGCTGTCATCCCCGCCGTACCCGCTGCCCTGCGTACGCGCTCGATCGGTTCCATATCTCTCAGGAGAGCGGCTGCGGACCCCGCGAGCCCGGGATGTCCGGAACTGGTTCCAACATGAATGGCAATCCACTGCAGGTTGCAAGAAACGTGACCAGATGGTTCCAACAAGCGTGTCCCGCAGGGTCGAAACCGCCAGGTCACCACACCACGCTGGTTCCAACTATCCTGTCTCGGCACAG
>NZ_JBIVRD010000091.1:0-7200 GCF_044755565.1 Kitasatospora sp. NPDC092286
GTGTAGGTTCCGCTCAGCTCTGACATGCGGCAGCTCCGTGGCCTTGAGTTTCATGGTCTTGTCCCGTGCTTGTGTCGAGTGAGTTGTCCCGCTGTCGTGTCGTTTTCCTCGATCGCCCGTCGTTCCGGAGCGTGTCGGATGCGATCCTGCGTGCGGGTGTGGTCAACGCGTAGTAGGTGCGCCGTCGGCCGTGGGCTCTTCCCCGGCTGAGCCATGACTGCCGATCTTCCGGGCAGCTGGTCAACCAACCGGCAGCGTGGAGGCGTCTGAGTTGCTTGTTGATGGTCATGAGCGAAATTCCGGTACGGGTGTGGATCAGAGCCGCGTTGCTTTCATCTTCGGGATGGGTGAGGAGGTAGCCGAGTAGCGGCAGCAATGGCGGTGGGAGATGGACTTCTTCCGAGTGCGTTGAAGGCGTGATCTTGGTCAGTGCGGCGCGTTCGCCATCCGCCGCCGCAGTCGCGGTGGCCACTTCAGCAGCGCTCGGCAATGGCTCCATCCGGCTGCCGAGTGACGTGGCCATCAGGTCTTGGATGTGAGGCATGGCGAGGTCGCGTAGCAGCATCTGGCCCCGCTCGGTCGGACGTTGCGGTGCGTGGCGGACCGAGCGGTGGTAGAGCCGGTCGCCGATGGCGAGTTCCAGCTGGTTGAACTGCGAGGTGAGCGCACTGATCTTCAGGTCTTCCAGGTATTGGGAAGTGGCGTTCAGCGTCGGGAACGCCATCGCGATCTGGAAGCGGCGAAGCCGAAGCCAGCCGTGCAGGGTGCCCTCCGCGCATGCGCGGACGTTGGGCGGCACACTGTCGTCGAGCTTGACGAGCCTGTCAGGATGGCTGATGGTGCCACCGGGGCGTCGCGGGATCTGAAGATGCTCAAGCCGTCGGCGGAGGGGCTCGCCGCTGACGCCGAGTTCCTGGCCGATGTCCTCGATGCTCCTGGTTTGGGTGAGGTATTGCTCCCGCAGCCAGGCTTCGTCGACCTCAATCGGGCGGGTTCCCCTGTAGATGACGACGCCGAGGTCCTTGGCGCGTCGGATGACGTGCTTCTTGGGAAGCCCCTGCTCGCGTGCGATGTCGACGAACGACTTCTCGGCGTCGACGTACTCGCGTTGAAGGAACTCGCGTGTGATGATCTGCCGGGTTCGCTCCCCAAGGTGCCAGCTGGACAGTTGTGAGACCCGGCCGAAGGGCCGCGGTTCGTGCGGAAGGTGTTCGAGCGCGAGCCTGACGTGAGCGAGGCTGGTGCCCAGCTTCTGCGCGGCCTCTCCCAGGGGGCGCTTCTCGAGGGTGACCAGGCGGTGGAGTGCCGCCAGGTCGATATCGTCGGGGTCACGGCCGGGAAGAGCCAGGCCTCTCGCGCACTCCTTGGGCGGTTCCCAGGTCGGCGGTCCGGACAGTCCGAGATCCCGAAGCACAGCCGCGGCGTGCTCGTGCAGCGCTCGGCGTTGTGCCGGGTTCAGCCAGCCGAGGAAGGCGGAGTATCCGCTTCGGTCGTGGGGAGTGCGAAGGGCGAGGGGGTTGGTGGGGTCGGTCAGGTCCGACCCGGTCAGCATCTGGTGGAGGTAGCGCTGGGCGTGGACGAGTCTCGGAGCCTTGTAGCGCAGGCTGCCGCCGGGCTCGGCTCCGCTGCGAAAGCAGAGCTCCCGCCAGTCTTCGTAGCTGATCGGCGTCGTGGGAATGGCGGCGAGACGATCCTCGTAGTCGACGGGGCTGCCGTGCTGGTCCAGGTAGTCGGCCAGGTCGCAGATCGCGACGAGCACGTCCGGGTGATTGGCGGCCAGCGGCCGCAGGACGTCGCTGATGTTGCGACGGTGCAGATTCAGCCGGTCGACGAGGCCTTGGAGTCCTCGCTCGGTGGCCCCGGGCAGGTGCAGGCATGCCGCCACCGTGGCTCGGTAGTGGTCGTCGGAGGCGCCTTCCGTCGGCAGGAGCCGAACGGACCACCCCGGCCAGAGCACCTGCGGCAGGTGGCGGGCGCGGGCATGGGCGTGCCGGCTGTCAGGCTGCGGATAGCGGGCCGTGGCTGTGCACGATCGGAACCGGAGCCGCTCCGAGGCGGGCAGCCTGGAGTCCAGCGCCCGCAGGAACCGGCGCTGGAGCGGCGGCGACAGCCTCACGGGCTTCGCGGGATGCAGGCCCGACGTGGTGATTCCAAGCGTCGCACGCTGGGCGATCAGGTCCTGGATGGCGATGACCGCCCTGACCTCCGAGTCCTGGAAGACTGACTGAGCAAGGTGCGCGATCATTCCGTGCTGGACGGCATGGCGAGCGCGGTGGGTGAGAGCGGGAGCTTCCCGCCAGAGGCGTTCAACGAGCGGGCCCCGCCGGGCCTGATCACCGGGCGCGACAGCACGGGCCAGCCACGTCGTGCACGCGTCCAGGTCGGCGAGGACGGTGGCCGCCGTCGGGTCGTCCCGGTCCAGGAGGTCGTCGATCCAGTGCTGGGTGTTCAGCAGCGGGTGATCGGCCGAGAGCCGAAGCGGTGGCACGGCGCTGAGGTCCGTCTGGCACGCGCCGCTGGTGCAGCGGGCCGGAGGGTGACGATGGGTCTGGCTGGGAATCCGCTGGCGCGGAACGGCCCCGCAGTCGGGGCAGATGTCGTGGAGGACCGCCTGATGCAGCCGGCAGGCGAACGTCCAGGGAAGCCACCAACGCAACGGCCAGCGGCCGCCGTTGCCCGCGAGGCACTGGGGACAGAATCGGCAGCGCGGCGGCCGGGAACCGGCGGGAAACGTCTCCGCGATGACGGCCGACTCGAGGCTGCCAGCCGGCAGGGAGGCTTGCCACTCCAGGCGTCGCAACGCCTCCGCCGGCATGCCGGTGACCAAAGAGCGGCCGGTGGCCGACTGGCTGTGCGGAAGCTCAAGGGCCCGCAGCAGAGCCCGGGTTGAGACCCAGTTCCTCCGGGCCAGGGCCTCCAGCCAGCTGTCCAGGCTCTCGCCGGGTAACGGTGCGACGCGGATCGCCAGCGTGCGTAGCCCCTTCACGCCGACGTCCTCGTCGGCCGGCTGACCAGGCGGCCGGCGGCCAGGGCCTGAGTGAGCTCTTCGCGAGCCTTCTCCGACGCAGCGTCGTTCTTGACCTGGTCCAGCAGGTTCTGGTCCAGGCGCTCGGCCCCGGTGCGGACGGCTCGCTGGCAGCCTCGGTTGATCAGCGTCATGAGCGAGCCGATGTGGCCGGTGCTGCGGGCGAAGAGGTAGTCGGACAGGTCGTCGGCGATCATGCCGGGCCGGTTGTCCGCGAGGACCAGTCGCTCCTCGATCGCCAGCAGCGTGTTGCGCCAGTCCAGGCGGCCTTCCTCGGAAGTGATGAGGAACGGGTCCATGTCCAGCCGCGTGGTGCGGCGTCCTGTCTGCGCGAGGACGGCGTCCTCGTAGCTGCCGCCCTCGTCGAACAGCCCCCGGTTCTCCAGCCCGACCCCGACCAGCAGCAGCGTCACGGGGAACTCGTTGGCGATGTACTTGAAGTGGTTGCTCACCTCCACGCCGTTCTTGTTCCTCCACTTCAGGAAGTGCAGGTCGTCCACGATCAGAAGCTTGGTCTCCGCGGACAACACACTGTCGAGAGCGCGGTAGCCGAAATCGGCGGTATTGCCGGTGAAACGGCCCGGGTGCCCGTAGTACTCGAGGATCGCCCGGTTGAAGTCGCGCATCCCGGTGTTGCTCGTCAGCCCCACCCGGCAGACCGGCCAGCGTTCGTGCCCTTCGTCGGTGTACTTCCCCTCCTCCTGGATGGTTCGTCGGTGCAGCTTCCTGGCGAAGGCCAGCACCGCCGTCGTCTTCCCCAGTCCCGGGAAGGCGTCGATGGCCATACCGCCCTTGACCTTGTCACCGTCGTGGTCGTTGCTGTCGAAGATGTCCCACAGGTCCTCGTGCAGGGCCTTCAGCTGGGGAGTCCGCAGCGGGCCGAGATTGGCATGCCACTTGCGGCGCTCGCGGTTGTAGGCGGCCAGCGCCAGCTCGCCCAGCCGTGATAACTGACGTCGCGTCAGCTTGTCGGGACGCTTGCGCGCCGGCGCGTCGGCCATCCGACCGAAGCCCTCCTTGCGCGAGAGCGTCAGGTGATCGAGCCGACCCCGGAGATCCCCGTCCTCGGCAGTCGGCCGCGTCCGTTCACTCGTCGTCATCGATATCCCTCAAAGCGGTTGCGTAGAAGGCAAGTTCCTCGCCAAGTTCTTCGAGGCCGTCCTCGTCATCATCGCCCAGCTCCAGACCTGGATCGGGCGCCTCCGCCGGCGGGGGCCCCGCCTGTTCGGGCAGGGCCAGCACACGGGCGACCGACGGCAGAGCCGAGACAGCGGTCTCCTTCGCCGCGGGCAGTTCGATAGCGACCTGCTCGCGGGAGAGCCGAAGCGCCATGCGCCGCTCGGCCAGCGACTCCCCAAGCCCCAGGTTCCACCGCTCCAGCAGCAGCGACACAGCGAGCCGGTCGTTGGGATACCTGTACTTCTCCGCCGCCAGGCCCCGCGCGAAGTGCAAGGCCTCCTCGCTCAGGGGCATCTGCAGACTCGGAGCGTGCTCCCACCAGAGCGTGTGCCAGATCCGGTCGGCGTCACGGAAGAAGATCCGGCTGATGTCATCGGGATCGATATGGAACGGCAGCCGCCTCCTGGCCAGCTCGATGCCCGAGCCGGCCATGTCCCGAAGCCCGTCCAGACCCGGGCCGTTGTAGCGGCGCCCGCCGACCTCGACACCGTAGTGCTGGACCGTCCGCAGCCTGGCCTCCAAGAACTCGTAGGCCAGGTCCGGATCGCGCGGCACCTCGATGTAGCCGGCCCGCGCGAGTCCGTGCTCGAACATCTTCGCAGGTGACAGTTCCAGCTTCGGCAGATGCGGATCCACCAGACCGCTGTGCGGCCGCCGGTGATACGCCACCGCCACCCACTCCCGAATGATTGCCTCGAGTTCGTGGAGGAAGAAGAACGCGTCCTTCTCCACGTTCAGGCCGCGAGAGTGGACATCTGGCCCCTTGTAGCCGGGCAGCAGCTGCAGCAGGTCCTCCCGAAGGGTCCGGAGGAACCGCTCCAACGGTCCCTTGTCCCGGCCCGTCCGCAGCCGGGCCGGCTGGATCGAGATCCCCAACTGGCGGCAGACGCTGGTCAGATGCGCCGACAGGTAGATCTTCCCGTGGTCGAGCACCAAGGTCTCCGGGGCCAGTGCTGGGCCGACCGCTCCCGTGACCGGACCGTGGACAGCCTCGGCCTCGATGAGAACCCCGCGGGGAATCCCGTGGTCGGGCCAGGCCGCTTCCCGGGGCCAAGACTCAGGGGCGGGCCGCGGACGGAACGTCTGGTAGAGGACGGCTGCCGCATCCACGGCCTTCGTCGACACCGGGGTCACACGGATGCCGGTGATGCAGCGGGTATACCAGTCCATAGCGACGGTGAGCTCCGCCTGGACCCATTTCAACGTCACCGGATCCAAGGCGAAGACGTCCAGGCGCGTGGTGTCCATCAGCAGGTATTCGCCAGGCCGGGTCGGCCTCAGCTTTCCGTAGGCCCCGCCAGGACGAGCGGCGATGTCCCGGTTCCGCTTGGTGCTCAGCCGGAACGTCGGCTGCCGCCGCTCCAGTTCCTGCATCCAGCGGTATCCCGCCGTGCGTTTCGGCAGCGGCACCACCTTCGGCCCGTAGACCGCCTCAAGGCGGGTCTCGATCCGCTCCAGCACCACCTTCACCGACGGCCGGGACTCCTGCTCGTACTCGCCCAGCACCTCCACCGCTGTGTCAACCCAGCGCTGATCGGCGTTGCGAAGACCACCGTCAGCCCGCGCCTTCAGGGAGACAAGACCTGCCTCGCCCTCGTCCAGGAAAGCCCGTGCCCAGCGCTGCATGGTCCGGTCCGTCAGGCCGAGTTCGGCAGCCTTGGCCGCGTAGCGCTCAGTCAGCGGACGGCCAGGATCGAACTGTGGCCGCGGCTCGCCCGTATCGGCGAGCTCTTCATATCCCGAGCGGAAGCCGGTGAGCATCTCCCGCACGTGCCCGGCCCGCGTGAGCACGTCCTCCCGCTCCGATTTGCTCAGCCGAGTCAGCACCACCGAGGCCATCTCCGCCTCGTCGCCCGAAGAAGCGCCGCGAGATGCGACCATCTCCGCCCGCCCAGAGGCCAGCAGCTCGCGTACCGACATCCTCGACAGGCGGTCACGCCCGTCCTTCAGGACGACCTCGATCCCCGTGCCAAGGCTCGCGAAGTCCACCACCTCGACTGTCTCACCGTCGAGTCGCAGACGTGTCCCGACGCCAAGCCGCACTCCCGCCCAGCTCACACAGCCCTCCCCAGGACGTGGCCCGCGCTCAGCGGCCGCTCCAGATCCGTCACGACGTGTCCCGACCAAAGCAGGTGCAGCACCGCAGCTTTCACCGCCGACCGAGGCCACTCGGAAGAAAGACGGAAGGCCTCGCCAAGCGACATCCCTGCCAGCCCGGCGCCTCGAAGGAACTCCAGAAGGGCGGCATCGAACAGCCACTCCCGCCGAAAGCCGGCGAGGAATCGGACGTTCTCCAGCACGAACGGATCAGGCTCGCACCACACCTCATACGTCCAGCCCCTGGACTCCACCACCCGCCGCGTCCACTCGAACGCGAAGGCGACCTTCGGCCGCTCCAGTCGATGCCGCGGCTTGACGTCCACGACCACCGGCCCGTCGTCGGTGAGCAGCAGATAGTCCGGAACATGCCGACGCAACTCGCCCTGTACCACGGCCTTGAGGAGAAAAGGCTGGGCAACGATGTGCCGGACCCCGGCTGCGAAGTCCGCGAAGAGCAACCGGCCAAGCTCCAGACGCGACTCGTAGATCACGTGGTCACGCACCGTCGAGGCCCAGTAGGTGCCCGAGTAGTGCTTCTGGCCGTCGTACCAGCGGAACGTACGCCACGGCTGAGCCTGCTGTAGCAGGCCGAGCGGCACAGATGCCCAGTCCAAGTCCTCTGCGACGCACTCGTCGTCGCGCCTGACACTGACGAGTACCGCCTCGCCAGCCCCATCGATGCTGTCCATCAACCCCCACCTCGCCTTCCCCAAGGAGCCTTTCGGCTGCCGAATCGCCCATCCGTTGAGCCGTCTCACTCAAGACGGCTCAACGGAGTTACGAACGGGAAGGAGGAAGATCCAGAATCGGTGACTCGGATCCCGGTAGCATGTCCACCTTCGACATTCGGTCGACACCGCTCTGCGGATTTCGACATGGAAATCGGGACCCTACAG
>NZ_JBIVRD010000092.1:0-5911 GCF_044755565.1 Kitasatospora sp. NPDC092286
GCAGCCCCATCACCGACGGCATCCGGTACCTCCACCGAAGAGACGACATGACACCCCGTCCCTGCCACCGAGGCACCGGCACTATGCCTGACCAGCGGAAACGCACCCGTCACTATCGGAAAGACAACGCCTTCTGAGCCAGAACCGCTTCTTATGCTCAGAGCCAGCCATCAGTGGGGGCCAGTCCTTCGTGCTGCCTGGCGGGTTGTCAGCTCTGAGCGGTGAGGAGGGATTCCTGGGTGGCCTGGTAGCGGTAGGACTCGGTGCCGGTCTGGATCAGGGTGCAGCGGAAGGTGATCCGGTCGGCGATGGCCGCGCAGAGGCGGGCGTCGCCGAAGGTTTTGTCCCACTCGGTGAAGGGTGAGTTCGTGGCGACGGCAGTGGCCTTGCGCTCCTCGCGCTCGGTGAAGATCTGGAACAGCAGCTTGGCGCCCTTGCGGTCCAGGTTGAGGTAGCCGAACTCGTCCAGCTATGCGGATATCCGCATAGCTGGACCTATGCCGAGACCGCGACTATGCCGAACGGGGTGTCAGCGTGGCTGGCCGCAACCGGTGAGGGGAATGCTCGTTCCGCATAGTCGTGGGGTCCTGCTGACGAATGGCTGCCCGGCTTCTGACACACTGGTGCCATGACAATGCAGCGAAAGGACCATGCCGCGTACGCGTCCTTCGGACCTGCGCTCGGACCGCCGAAGCTTCCCGGTTGAGCGTGGGCGATATTCGAAGGTCGGTCAGGTTTCTGGCTCGGCGCAGGCCGAGATCATCCGCTTGGAGCGAAGTCGCTTCGCGCCCGGTGACGTGGGCAAGGCTCTGGCTGCGTGGAGTGAGCTGGCGCATACTCCACGGCAGCGTTCGCCTGACGTTCGCACGGGATGTGGTGAACCGTCCTGCTGTCCGCCGGAGCCGGACGAGTGGCGGGAGCTCCTGGAGATCGTCATGCATGCCTTGCCTTCGAAGTCCGCGCGCGAGCTCGCCCGTATCGTCGGACGTTTGGGCAGCAGAATTCTCGATCATCCGGCCTTGAGACACACCGTTTCACCGCGCGGTCGATGGTGGCACTTCAGCCGGTGGCCGTGGGAGGACTGACAGCGGGCGTCGGGCTTTCATCCTGGGGTGCAGCTGATCGGTGTCACAGGCGGTCGAGGAACGCGAGGACCTTGTCGGTGGGCCGGTAGCGGCCCGGCCGGGCGGTGACCGGTGCGGTGAGGGCCAGCGCCTGTTCCTTGATGGTCATGTCGGCGTGGACGTAGGCGTCAGTGGAGCGAACGCCGGCGTGGCCGAGCCAGAGCGCGATGACCGTGGTGTCGACGCCGGCCTGCAGCAGCGACATTGCGCAACAGTGCCTTCTGTCCGCAGAGGCTGTGTGCGGATAGCTTCGTGTGGTCATTGAGCACGTCCATCGTCGACGCCGTGTTCGCGACGCTGGCGGTGCGGTGTGTGGCATTCCGAAGGCTCCAGTGTGATGCAGTTCACTGCTGTGGTCGCGCTGCTGGAAGGATGATCGCTGCGGAGCTGCTGTGACAGAGTCGGGTCATGCCGTTTGATCACAATGACCACTACCACCGTCTGCTCCTGCGTCAGATGCCGCAGAGCTGTCATGCGGCGCTGGATGTCGGCTGCGGGACCGGCCGGTTCGCCCGTCGGCTTGCGAGCCTGGACGTCGAAGTCCGCGCCGTTGACCCCTCGGAGGAGGCCATCGCGGCGGCCCGCGCCTTATCCGAGGGGATAGCCAGCGGCAGGGCGCCCAGGTTCGAGCACGGGGACGTGACTGAGCTTGAGTTGCCGAAGGGGCACTACGACTTCATCTCCTGCCTGGCGAGCATCCACCACATGCCGTTCGACACGGTCGCCGCGCTGCGCGACGCGCTTGCGCCCGGAGGGGTCCTGGTCGTCCTCGGCTGCTATCCGGAGAAGACGCGAGTCGACTGGGCCTGGAGCCTGGCGGCGGTTCCCGCCAATGCCGTTGCCAGGCTGGCGGTTGCGGTGATGGACAAGATCCGCCCCACCTCCGCCGGATCCGGACGTGGCCTGGCCAAGGCACCGGTGGCGCCGCCGACCATGCCCCTGTTCCAGATCCGGCAGGAGGCCGCGGTGCTGTTGCCCGGATTCACTCTGCGCAGACTCCTGTTCTGGCGCTATCTGCTCGTCTTCCGCAACAGCGGCTGACTCGGCTGCTGGTCGGCGTCAACTGCTCGAGCCGATCGTGATGGTGCGAGCCGTGGGAAGCCGGGTGATGCGGCTGGCCGCGTCGGCGGTGCCGCGAAGGCGGACGATCTCCTCGTGCTGGGCGGCGAGCCTCGCGAGAGCCCGGGCCCGGAAGTCGGTGAGCTCGTCGATAGTGCCCGCGGAGCGGGCCAGGCGTTCCTTCAACGCCGTGACCTCAGCTTTCAGGTCTGCGATCTGGGCCTCTTGTGGGTCGGTGACCTCTCCGGCCTGTTGCAGGGCTTGGAGTCGGCGTTCGAACTCTTCGCGCAGGTGGGCATAGGGGCGGGCTCCGTAGAAGGCGGTGCGGTCGACGGCGGCTTCGTTGGCGAGGGTCTTGATGTCGCATCGGCCTCCGGGCGGGATCTCGCCGCGCAGGAGGCGGTCCATGGCGGTCCGGGCGCGGTTCGACGCCTGGTACGCCGATGCGACTTCGTGTCGCCGGCGTCATCGTTCTCCTCTACGCTCAACCCCTGACCCGCATCGTCCAGTTGACGGTCGACGACGTGCTCAACGACGGAGAAGCAACGCTTCTGCGGCTCGGGGAACCCGCCTCACCCGTCCCCGTACCAGTCGCATCCCTGCTGCTGGAGTACATCGCAGGCCGCGACAACATGAACACCGCCACTAACCAGGCATCGCGCTGGCTCTTCCCCGGCCGGCGGGCAGGCCAGCCTGCCCGCCCAGACCACCTGTCCCGCGCTCCTGTGCGAGATCGGCATCCCGGTCGCCGCCGCGCGCGGCGCCGCCATCCGACAGCAACTCCTTGAACTTCCTGCCCCCGTCGTCGCGGATGCTCTCGGCTACCACGACAAGACCACCAGTCGCCTCCTTAAGGAGACCGGTGGGACGTGGAGCCGATACACCGCAGGCGACCACCTACGGTCACCATCCGGCTGGACAGCACCGCGAACTGACGGTAGCCGAATAGGCGAGCTCACCAGCACCAAGACCGTTAAAGCGGCCCTGCTTCCCGTCTTCCTGAGCCCCTGAGGGATCCTTGCCCACGTGCTTACAGTGCAGATGAACGATGCGGCGGCGGCCCTGCTCAGCGCATGGGCAGGACTCGCACCGACACAGTCCCCACAGGGACTGACAGCTGGCCTCCGTGATCTCACAGCCAACGGCATCACTCGCCACGGGGACGCCGTGGTGCTGACCGATACCGCCCGTCACCTGCGCGACACCGGACCCGGAGGCTTCATCGACCTCACCGCGTGGGAGTGCAGCGTCAACAGCTTCCACCTTGAGGATTTCGTGCCCGTGACCGTCGATGTCCTGGATGACGGCGAGCCCGTCATCGCCGAGGCCGATCAAAGGCTACTGCTGGCCCAGGGCCTCACGCTGGCCTTGCACATCTGCCATCTCGGGCGGTCCGTCGAACCTCCGCTCCAGATCCGATGCATCGTTAGCGCGAGTACCACCAACGGGACCTTCCGCTTCCACCGCATCCGGGTTGGCCAGCAAGAGCACCATCCGAACCTGGACAGGTACACGCTGGAGAAGATGATCGTCATCGACACGGGCTCGCCGAGTTCCTGACCTCCTGACCCGACAGAAGAAGCTCCCCGTCCTCCAGCCGCATCCGTCCAGAACTACGAACAGTCACCACCAGGCTTCCTGCGGCTGCGAATACGCGACAGTTGATTACGCGAGCTCACCAGTACCATGGCCGTTGCGGGAGTGTTGCGGCGCCTGGTCGGTGCCTCGTCGGCGGCCGTCCGGCGACTCGCTACGGGCGCCCGGCGGGCAGGAGGGTGATCGCGGTGGCGAGCAGGCCGTGGCTCACCGCCCAGCGGCCGTCGAAGGCGTCGATCCGCCGCCCGTCCACGACCGGCCCCGGCACCAGCAGTTCGGCCCGGAAGGTGCCGTCCGGGTGGAACGTGAGGTCGGCCTCGTGGAAGTCCAGGAAGAGCCCGGTGAGTGGGAACCACGTCTTGTAGACGGACTCCTTGGCGCTGAACAGCAGCCGGTCCCAGGGAAGTTGGGGGTGGTCGGCGAGCAGCTTGGATATCCGGTCCTGCTCGCCCGGCAGTGCGACGGCCTCCAGCACGTCCGCGGGCAGCGGCTGTGCGGGCTCGGCGTCGATGCCGAGCGAGACCACGTCACGGGCCAGAGCCACGGCGGCGGCGCGGAACCCGGCGCAGTGCGTCAGGCTGCCGACCACCCCGGCGGGCCAGCTCGGTGCACCGCGCAGGCCCGGCACCAGTGGCCGGTACGGCACACCGAGGCGGCCGAGCGCGGTACGGGCGCAGTGGCGCACCGTGGCGAACTCCCGGCGCCGGGTCTCCACCGCCCTGGCGATCACCGCCTCCTCGGCGGGCTCCAGCCGGGCCTCCGGCGAGTCGTCGTACGCCACTTCGACCACCACCGGAACAGGCAGCAGTTCGCCGATCACGGGCTCCCCCTCTTCGTCCGCACCACGCGGCCCCGCGCCGCGCCGAACGAGCCTAGCCCAGCGGGCCCCGGACCGCCCGGGATGCTGTCGGCGACATGGCGTGTGGGTCCTCGACTCCGCCCCGCCGGATGTGATCCGGCGGGGCGAAGCGCTGCCAGGTGGGAGGTTCGGGTGCGGGCCCGGGGTGTGTCATGAACCAGGCGTGCGTCCCGTCCGTGGGCGGCTTCGCCGTGGTCCTGCGTGGAGGTGACGGACTTCAACGGGCCGTGCAGCGCGATGCCGTGATCCCGGTGGGCGGCGGCCGGCCGTGCCGTGGGCCTGGTCGGGGTGCCGATGACACGGCGCGGATTTGAGCCACCGGGGGGTCAGATCCGGTACTCATCCCGGCATTTGGGTCCGGTCAGGGGTGATGGGCGGGGCGTCATGGAAGCATGCGACATGTGAAGCGTGACATATCACATGCGTTTCCCGGCTCCTCTTGCTGTCGGTTTTCGAAGGAGAGAACTCTGATGAAGCGTTTCGTCGCGGTCCTCGCGGTCGGTGCCGCACTGTCCGGGCTCGGTGTCGCGGGCGCCGCCCAGGCCACCGCGCAGACCACGGGCACGGTCGCGACTCCGTCCGCGACCACCTGCGCCTACGGCCCGGTCGGCATCGTCCGGAACCAGGTCTGCGTCACGGTCGACGGCGGCCTCGTGTCCGCCGCCGGCTACTCGACACCTGCCCGTTCCGACTGGATCCCGCAGTCCGTCTCGTACAGCCTGAACCTCGGCATCACCGGCGGCGTCCCTCTCGAAACCGAGAACCTCACCGGCATCGTGCCCCGTGGCGGGCTCGCGGTCGGCTACGTCGCGAGCACCGTCCCGTGCGGCTCCAGCGTGACGGCCACCCTCCAGACCGTGAGGCAGGGCTGGCCGCCGGCGACCGCCACCGTAACGGTGCCGGTCACCTGCTGATCCCCCGGCAGCACGCATTTCGCCAACAGCATCCGCCCGGGTCGGGCGACGTCCTGGCCGCGCACGCCGTAGGGGAGTGTGTCTGGCCGGTCCTGAGCGAGGAGCGCCGCGTCGGCCTCGGTGACCGGCAGGCCCAACTCGTCCTGGATGAGCGCGATCAGGTCGCCACCGCCGCCCGCCCTGCCGGTGCCGGATGCCTGCCAGGGGTGCGGGCGGGGGATCCGGCACCGGCAGCCTGCGGCGGTCGGCCGAATCCGGCCTAGGCCCAATGCCGGTGACTTAATTCGTGTCTCGCTTGGTGATCGTGACGGTGGCTGGTTGGGGTGGTGGCCAGTTGCGGTGTTGGGCGCGTTTGAGGG
>NZ_JBIVRD010000093.1:0-5626 GCF_044755565.1 Kitasatospora sp. NPDC092286
AGGGGCTGGCTCGGACATGGAGGTGAGCCTAGTCGGCGCCAGCCGCACTGGTTCCAACTCCCGTGACCAGGTTCCAACTAGCGTGTCACGGCTCACGGGCCGTCACCCTGCCCATCACCGACCCCACGAACCAAAACGGGCCGCCGGAAGATCCGACGACCCGTCACGAAAGATCGAGGCTAAGTGACGTGACGCAGGTCTCATTGATCTGATCACCTCATCGACCCGAATTCGTAGTTCTCCTGACATAGGAGATCACGCATACTGTTTTGTGTGATGGTCTGAAGTCTGCTGAGCTGTGCGACGGGGGTCGGGGATGTTTGTGGGGCGGCGTGATCAGTTCGCCGAACTAGTGGAAGCACTTTCAGCCAGTCGATCGGGCGAAGGCTCGATCGTGCTGCTGTCCGGGTCGGCCGCGGCCGGGAAGACGGCGATTCTGCAGAAATTTCAAAGAGCCTCTGTGGAATCCGCCGCCGCCTTTCTGAAGGCCAGCGGATCGACGCAGGAACGCGGGCTCCGATTCGGGGTCATGCGTCAACTGCTGATGCGGATGAGAGTCCCGTCCGCCGCCTGCGAACGGGCCAGGGCACTACTGGACGAGGGTCTGCGGGCGCTGGACGAGGCGCACGCAGACCCAGCGGCCGGCGACCGGGTGATGTTCGGCCTGTGCGAGGTGGTTCTCGCGCTGTCCGAAGCCGTTCCGGTCGTGGTCGTGGTGGACGACGTCCACGAGGCGGACGCGGAGTCGCTGCGCTGCCTCAACTACCTCGCCCGGCGGGTCTCCACCGCCAGGGTGATGGTGGTCCTCACCGAGCGGTCGGACTTCCGGATGGCGTACGCGGGCGCCCGGGCTGGCTTCACGCGGCAGCCGCTCTTCCGGGAGATCCGACTGCGCGGCCTCACCACGGGCGAGGTACGCGAGCTCATGGCCGCCGAACTCGGCGAGGCCGTCGCCGACTCGCTCGCCGAGGAGTGCGCCCGGGTGAGCGGCGGGAACCCGCTGCTGGCCACCGCCCTGGTGGAGGACCTGGCCGCCGCTCCCGGCGAGGACCGGCGGCTGGTCACGGGGGAGTCGTTCGGCTTCGCCGTCGTCGACTGCCTCCAGCGCCTCAATCCCGAATCCACCGAACTCGCCCACCGGCTGGCCGTGTACGGCGCCGAGGCGTCGACCCTGACGCTCGGGCAGTCCTGCGCCCGGGTGACGGCCCGCACGGTGACCGAGCTGCGGGCCGTCGGCCTGGTCACCGACCGGGGCTTCCGCAGCCCGGCCGCGGCCGCGGCCGTACGGGCCGAGGTCCCGGCCGAGGACGTGGCGCGGTACCACCGCGAGGCGGCGGTCCTCCTGCGGGACGCGGGCGCCGAACCACGGCTGATCGCCGATCACCTGATGGCCGCCGGACAGCCCGAGCCGTGGGCGGTCGGACTGCTCCAGGAGGCCGCGCAGACGGCCCTGGACGCCTTTGACTTCGCCGGCGCGGTCGGCCTGTTCGAAGCGGCCCACCGTGCCAGTACCGACCCCGGCCAGGCGGCCAGGCTGCTGCTGTGGCGCTCCCGGGCCGCCTGGCAGGTCGACCCGGTCCTCGCGCTGAGCAGGCTGCCCGAGCTCACGGCCGCCCTGGAGGCGGGGCAGTTGCCGGTCCGGGAGGCGTCCTCGCTGATCAAGGACCTCTTCTGGCACGGCTGCATCGACGAGGCGGCCCGTGTCCTGGAGCTCGCGGTCGACCTCTCGGCCGCCTCCGGGGAGGACGACGTCGCCGAGATCCACTACCTGCGGACCTGGCTGTCCGCGATGTGCCCGCCGCTGCTCGAACGCGCCTTCCCCGAGCCCGAGGCCGCGCCACCGGCCGAAGCCCGGCGGCCGGCCGTCCCGGCCAACGTCGCGGCCGACACCCGGCTCCAGGCGGCGACCACGCTCTCCAGCGTCTTCAAGGACGGACCCGTCCCGAGCGCCGTCTCCGGCGCGGAACACGTCCTGGAGCGGTCCCCGCTCGGCCCGGTGACCCTGGAGCATGTCAACCTCGCGCTGATGGCGCTGTTCTACGCCGACGAGCTGGACCGCGCCCAGGCCTGGTGCGAGGAGCTGTTCGCCGAGGCCCGCTCGCGCGCCATCCCCACCTGGGAAGCGGTCCTGGTGGCGTTCCGGGCGCAGATCCACATCGTTAGCGGCGACCTGCACGCCGCCGAGACGGACTGCGCCCACGCCCTCGAATGGCTCGCCCCGCGCAGCTGGGGACTGGGCATCGGACGGCCGCTCGCCAGCTCCGTGTACGCGCTGACCGCCATGGGCCGCTACGAGGAGGCGCAGGCCCGGCTCGCCCAGCCGGTACCCGAGGCGATGTTCCAGACCCCGTTCGGGCAGCAGTACCTCTACGCGCGCGGCTACTACCTGCTGGCCACCGGGCGCTTCCGGGCCGCCCACGGTGACTTCATGGCCTGCGGCCAGTCGCTCCAGCGCTGGGGCATCGACCCCGGCACCGTGGTGCCCTGGCGGACCGCCACCGCCGAGGCCTGGCTCGCCCTGGGCGAGCCGAAGCGCGCCGTCCCCCTGCTGGAGAAGGAGCTCGCCCTGCACGGCGCCAGCCGCCCCAGGATCCACGGCAAGGCGCTGCGCCTCCTCGCGGGCACGGTCGAGCCCAGGCGCCGGCTCCAGATGCTGCGGCAGGCGGTGACCGGGCTCGAGGCCTGCGGAGGCAAGCTCGAACTGGCCTACGCCCTGGCCGACCTGGGCCGGACCCACCACGTGCTCGGCCAGTCGAGCCGGGCGCGGATGGTGATCCAGCGGGCCTACCGGCTGGCCAAGCAGTGCTCGGCCGAGCCCCTGTGCTGTTCCCTCCTGCCCGAGGTCCAGACGGGCGAGGAGGAAGCGCAGCCCAGGGCCGTCACGGCTGGGCCGCCGGCCCTCGCCCCGAGCGAGGAGGAGGCCCTCACCGAGGCCGAGCAGAGGGTCGCCGTCCTGGCGGCCGAAGGGCACACGAACCGGGAGATCGCACGCCGGCTGTACGTCACGGTCAGCACGGTCGAGCAGCACCTCACCAAGATCTTCCGCAAGCTCAACGTGGCCCGTAGGTCGGACCTTCCGCTGCTGGTCACGGGGGAGAAGGCCACGCGATCGCTGGCGTCGTATGGCCGTCCGGCAATGGGGTGGTAGGGGCACGCTAGGGGTACGGACGGTGGACGCGCCTCCCCTAGCGTGCCGAGGTGTGAACAACGCGAAAATCGCCGGCGCGCCCTCGACGGGTGCGACCGCGCCTCACCCCGCCGTCCTCATCACCGGAGCCGGTCCGACCGGCCTCACCCTCGCACTGGAGCTCGCACGCCGCGACGTGTCCGTGCGGATCATCGAGAAACTGCCGGACTTCCGCAGCGCCTCCCGGGGCAAGGCCGGAATCCAGCCCCGAACCCTGGAGGTGTTCCACGACCTCGGCGTGATCGACCGGATCCTCGCCTCGGGCACCCAGCGTCTCCCGTTCCGCCGGTACCGCCGGGATCAGCTGATCAGCGAGACGATCCCGTACCTCGGCAATGCCCCGACCGCGGACTCCCCGTTCCGCCGGCTGCACTTCATGCCGCAGTCGCGGGCCGAGGAGATTCTCCGGGAACGCCTCGCCGAATACGGCGTCACCGTCGAACTCGGCACCGAGCTGGTCGAGTTCGAGCAGGACGGCGACCGCGTGACGGCCCGCCTGGAGACCGCGGACGGCACCGAGCGGGTCGAGGCGGACTATCTGGTCGGCTGCGACGGCGGGCGCAGCTTCGTCCGCAAGACGCTGGACATCGGGTTCCCCGGGTTCACGGAGGACGAGAAGAAGCTCCTGGTCGGCGACGTCGAGATCGAGGGCCTCCCGGCGGACGCCTGGTACCAGTGGCTCGACATGGACCTCGGCGTGCTGATGCTCTGTCCGCTCAGGGGCACCCGGTCCTGGCAGATCCAGGCCACCCCGCCGCCGGACGAGAACGGCCAGCCGAGCGAGCCCTCGATCGAGGCCCTCCAGCGGGCCGTGGACCACGTCACCGGGATGCCGATCCGGGTCACCGCGGCGACCTGGCTCTCCGCCTCGCGGATCAACGTGCGGATGGCCGAGAAGCTGCGCGTGGACCGGGTGTTCATCGCCGGCGACGCCGCCCACGTGCACCCGGTGCTCGGCGCCCTCGGGGCGAACACCGGCGTGCAGGACGCCTACAACCTGGGCTGGAAGCTGGCGCTCGCGGTGCAGGGGGACGCCGGCGCGGACTCGGCGCTGCTGGACACCTACGAGGAGGAGCGCCTCCCCGTTGCCGAATGGACCCTGCGGACCAGTACCGGCAGCACCCAGGCCGTCTTCCAGGAGATGCTGCACGGGACCGGCGGCGCCGAGGTGGGGCTGACCGAGGAGACCCTGCAGTTCGGCCTGAACTACCGCGAGAGCTCCCTCAGCTGGGGCATCGTGGCGGAGCACGCGGTGCAGGCGGGAGACCGCGCCCCCGACTCCCACTGCCTCGACCTGGACGGACAGGTGGTGCGGCTCTTCGACCTCTTCCGGGGCCCGCACTTCACGCTGATCGGCTTCGGCGCGAGCTGCGGCGAGGCCCTGGCCGCCGTCCGCGAGGCCGGACTGCCGGGGATCCGCACGGCGGCGCTTGGGGAACTGCCAGCCGCCTACGGCCTGTCGGCGGAGAGCCTGGTGCTGGTCCGGCCGGACGGGTACGTCGCCCTGATCGCGCCGCACGACGGCGGCGCCACGGTGGTCGACTACCTCACCGGGCTGCACCGGGGCCGCGCCCTCGTCCGCCGCTGACGACCCGACACCGACAGGAGCCAACGATGGTCTACCGTCCCGACTACTTCAGCCCGCACAGTCTCGAACAGCAGTGGGACCTGATCGAGGAGTACCCCTTCGGGCTGATGGCGCTGTCCGTCAACGGCCGCCCGGCGGCCGTCCAGGTGCCCTTCGTCCTGGACCGGCACGCCTGGCCGTACGGGAAGCTGCGCGGCCACCTCTCCCGGGGCAACCCGATCGCGCAGGAGCTCGCCAACAACGTCGAGGTCGTGGTGGTGTTCACCGGCCCGAGCGCCTACGTCTCGCCGGACAACTACGCCTCCGAGCCCCACTTCCCGACCTGGGCGTACGCGGGGGTGCACGTCACCGGCCGGCCCCGGCTGCTCGACGACGTCCGCACCACCCGGCAGCTGGACGACCTGATCGAGGACCAGGAGGCCCGGCTGGCGCCGAAGGAGCCCTGGAAGCTCCCCCGGCGGGCCAGCGCGCTGTTCGACGAGTACCTCCAGCTGATCCAGGGCTTCGAGATCCCGATCATGCGCGTCGACGGTGTCTTCAAGCTGGGCCAGAACAAGAACAAGGAGGACATGCGCTCGCAGGCCCGGGCCTACCGGGCCAGGGGGACCGAGAACATGGACCGGCTCGCCGACTACATCGAGAAGTACAACAACCTGGAGCCAGAGCCAGAGCCAGAGCCAGAGCCGGGGCTGCCGGCCTCGGCCCCGGCCGCAGCCGCAGTTCCGGTGCCGCGCCCGCCCAAGTCGGGTCCCGCCTCCTAGCTTGATCTTTAAGCAGTGACCTCGAACGGGCTGCCGAACTTGATCACTCGTATCGGTAACTCCCGTACATGGAAGCGGCCTTCGCCTGAT
>NZ_JBIVRD010000094.1:0-5234 GCF_044755565.1 Kitasatospora sp. NPDC092286
CCCCGTCATCACCCTCGACGCCCGACGACGCGACAGCGCCAAAAGCGCCCTCATCACCCTCGTCGAACACGCCCTCCTCGCCCGCCTCCGCTGAGCCGGAACCGCAGGTCGGCGGCCCTGGCGGCCCGTTGTCCACGACGGGCCGCCGGGGCACCTCCGGGTACGACGGGTGTCGTCACGGGGCACCGCGCAAGACCCACGCATAAGCAGCCGATAACAGTTCGGTAGGCATTTTGTGATCAACAGTGACTCCGCGTAGCTCGTCCACGCCACTCAGCGCCAGAAGACCACGGTTTTGCGCCATCATGTTGATGAATGTCCCAAATGTGCCGCAGCGGGCGGCAACCGAGAGCTGTTTGTCCCTCATCCCTGCACGTGCTGAAATTCCAGCTACCCCTAAAACCCGTACGACAGTCCCACCCGGCAGCGGGCAGCTGCTAGGGGTAGCGCTGGATTGATCCATGGCCGCCATGCCGGCCGAGAGGTTGTTGTCGAGTGAGGCGTAAGCAGCAAGTCGCCCCGCAGCGGCGCTCCGAGCCCCGCCAGAGCGAGCCGAACGGTACCGCAACGGACCCGGCCGGATTCTCGGCGTTCACCCCTGCCGATGAACGCCCCCCGGTCACCCCGGCCCCGCAGCCCCCGGCCGCGTCCAAGGAGCGCCGCACCGGCGGCGGTTCCGCGGAGGCCGACGGCGGCGGCAAGGGCGGCGGTCGCTACGACTTCGTCCGGCCCCGCAACTGGCGCGTGCCCGCCCGTCTGATCGCGATTCTGCTGATCCCGGTCGTCATCGCCCTGGTCTTCGGCGGCCTGCGCGTCAACACCTCGGTCGACGGCTTCATCAAGGCCTCGCGCGCCGAGAAGACGGCCGAACTCGCCCAGGCGGCCACCGAGCTCGCCGAGGCGCTGGAGAACGAGCGCGACCGAACGCTCATACCCCTGCTGACCGGCCAGGACCCGACCGGTGAGGTCACCAGGAGCCGCGCCACCACGGACACCGCGCTGAAGGCCTACAACGCCGCCTACGAGGCCACCGACCGGTCCGGCGAGCTGCCCCGGCGCCACGCCACCTTCCAGAGCCTCGTCGCCGACCTGCCGCACCTGCGCCAGGTCGCCTACGGCAAGGAGCTGTTCGCCACCGCCACGCAGTCCGCGTACTCGGTGATGGCCGCGCCGCTGCTCGCCTACGACAACTCGGTCGGCCTCGGCAGCACCAACATGACCAGCAAGGGCCGCGCGATCTACGCCATGTCGCTGGCCAAGGCCTCCGCCTCGACCCAGCGCGCGCTCATGCTCCACCTGCTGGTCGGCATCACGTCCAACGCCACCACCCGGTACGAGAACACCGACCTGATCCAGCAGCTCCTGGTCTCCCAGAAGCTGGAGCAGGTGTCGCTGTCCGAGTTCAACACCGGCAGCGCCCCCGAGGACGCCCTCAAGTACGCCGAGGCCCAGGTCGCCCAGGCCAACGCCGATCAGCGCGCCGCCTACCGGATGCCCAACGGCAGCGCGCCCACCATGCAGGGCCTGCTGGCCATCGGCAACGCGTACAGCCAGGCCGCCGCCGACGGCTACAGCCGGGGCAAGCCGGCCGCCGACGCGGCGTACAAGGAGGCCAAGGACGCCGGTCTGACCCCGGAGAACTGGAACCAGGCCGCCAACACCCACATCGCCGCGCTGCGTTCCACCGAGGTCGCGCTGCTGAAGGACGTCCTCGACGACGCGTCGGACCTCAAGGACAACGCGCTCTACGACGCCATCCTCAACTCGGCGATCGTGCTCGCCGCGCTGGTCCTCGCCGGTGTGCTCACCGGCTACGTGGCCCGCTCGATGATTCTCGGCATGCGCACCCTGCGCAACGCCGCCCTGGAGATCGCCGACCACCGTCTGCCGGACCTGGTCGAGAAGCTCTCCAAGACCGACCCCGACCGGGTGGACACCTCCGTCACCCCGATCCCGCTGCACGGCAAGGACGAGATCGGCGAGGTCGCCCGGGCCTTCGACCAGGTCCACCGGCAGGCCGTGGCGCTCGCCGCCGAACAGGCGCTGCTGCGAGGGAACGTCAACGCGATCTTCACCAACCTGTCGCGCCGCAGCCAGAGCCTGATCCAGCGCCAGCTGGCGCTGATCACCGACCTGGAGAACAACGAGGCCGACCCGGACCAGCTGGAGAACCTCTTCAAGCTGGACCACCTGGCCACCCGTATGCGCCGCAACGGTGAGAACCTGCTCGTCCTCGCGGGCGAGGAGGCCGGCCGCCGCTGGAACACCCCGGTCCCGCTGGTCGACGTGCTCCGCGCCGCCGCCTCCGAGGTGGAGCAGTACGAGCGCGTCGAGCTGGCCGGCATCCCCGAGACCGAGGTCGTCGGCGCCGCCGTGACCGACCTCGTCCACCTGCTCGCCGAGCTGCTGGAGAACGCCACCTCGTTCTCCAGCCCGCAGACCCGGGTGCTGGTCAACGCCACCCGCCTGCCGGACGGCCGGGTGCTGGTCGAGATCCACGACAAGGGCATCGGCCTCACCGCCGAGGACTTCGCCGAGATCAACGAGAAGCTCGCCGAGCCGCCCACCGTCGACGCCACCATCTCCCGCCGCATGGGCCTGTTCGTGGTCGGCCGGCTCTCCCAGCGGCACGACATCCGCGTCCAGCTCCGCCCGTCCGGGGAGTCGGCCGGCACCACCTCGCTGGTGATGATCCCGCCGTTCCTGACCCGGACGGGCGCGGCGCCGGAGCCGGAGGAGCAGTTCACCGTCTCCCGGATCTTCCCCGACCAGGAGCCGGCCCAGCCCGACTGGGCCGCCGCCCCCCAGGACGGTCCGCGCAGCGCCGCCGAGCTGGGCTTCGACGACCACCTCACCGGTCAGGGCAACGCCGGCAGCACCGGCTTCAGCCCGGCCCTGGAGGCCGTCCAGCGCTCGCAGCGGCTCGACCAGGTCCGCCGCGCGGCCCTGGAGGCCGGCCCGCACGCCACCGAGCCGCCGGTGCTCGACGCCGAGGTCGAGGAGGACGGGTACCGGTCCGAGGGCGACTACCAGCCGTACGGCCAGGACGACCAGTACGCCCCGCAGGGCTACGACCAGTCCGGCTACGGCGACGGCCAGTACGCCGACGGGTCGTACGGCCGCGCCGACGAGTACGGCCAGGACGCCTACGGCCAGTACCCGCAGCAGGGTTACGACCAGTCCGGCTACGCCGACGACCAGTACGCCCCGCAGGGCTACCAGGACCAGCAGGACCAGCAGGACTACCAGGGCTACGACGGCTACGCCGACGAGCAGTACGGCCACCCGGTCGAGGAGGCCCCCGCAGGCCACCCGTACACCCCGGAGCCGCCCGCACTGCCCGCCGCCGGGCCCACGGCCGAGCCCACCGCCACCCTGCCGTCCGGGCTGCCGCAGCGCCGTCCCGGCCAGCAGCTGAGCAACGGCGGCCTGAACCCGGCCCAGCAGAGCGACGGCCGGGGCACCGGCGAGAGCCCGAACTGGTTCGCCGGCGCCAAGGACACCTCGGCGCCCACCGAACCGCGCGGACACGAGGTGTCCGCGCTGGGCGGCTACGGGCCCACCGGCCCGACCGGCCCGGCCACCGCCGCCTGGCAGTCGCCCAACGACGGCGACTGGCAGCGCGCCGAGCAGCTGCGCGAGCCCGCCTCCGGCGGCACCACCCCGTCCGGCCTGCCCCGGCGGGTGCCCAAGCAGAACCTGGTGGCCGGCAACGCCAAGCCCACCCCGCAGGACGGGCCGCAGGTCTCCCGCAGCCCCGAGGAGGTTCGGGGACGCCTCACCAACCTGCGCCGCGGTGTGGAGCAGGGCCGCAGCGCCGGCAGCACCGGAAGCTTCCGGATCGACCCCGATCAGGTAGACCCGTCCGGCAACGGACAGCCGAACCGCAGCACCGATCTCTTCGGCGGCTCGAACCACCAGGAGCGTTGAGTTGAGTCAGATGAGCCAGGCCGCACAGAACCTGAACTGGCTGATCACCAATTTCGTGGACAACACCCCCGGGGTGTCGCACACGGTGGTGGTCTCCGCGGACGGCCTCCTGCTGTGCATGTCCGAGGGATTCCCCCGCGACCGCGCCGACCAGCTCGCCGCCGTCGCCTCCGGCCTCACCTCCCTCACCTCCGGCGCCAGCCGGATCTTCGAGGGCGGCGAGGTCAACCAGACCGTCGTCGAGATGGAACGCGGATTCCTCTTCCTCATGGCGGTCAGCGACGGCTCCGCCCTCGCCGTACTCGCCTCCCCCGACTCCGACATCGGCCTCGTCGGATACGAAATGGCCCTGCTCGTCGACCGGGCCGGCGCCGTCCTCACCCCCGCACTCCGCGCGGAACTCCAGGGCAGTCTCCTGCACTGACGGTCCGTCGGATACCGTCCAGGTATTCGAAGCACCTCCACGCCCGTCCCGGGCCCGCTTCGGCGGGCTCGGGTTCGGACGTTGTACGGCCTTCGCACCACCGGCTCAGGACCTGCGCCCGAGCTCGCACCGCACCGCCGCACCTTGTGAGGAGAGGAACCGTGACACCGCCCGACGACCGTAGCGGCCAGTACGGCGTTCCGTACCCTGGCACAGGCCATGACGCCTTCGGAGCACCCGGCGTCGTCGGCCACGGTCAGGAGTACGGCCGGCCGCAGCACGGCCGGCAGTACGGCCAGCAGTACGGCCGGCACGAGTACGGCCAGCCGTACGCGCCCGACCAGTACGGCCAGTACGCCCAGCCGCAGCCCTCGTTCGACGCCCCGCCGCCCGGCTACCCGGCACCGGGGCACGCCCCCGGCCACGGACCCGGCCGACCGCCGGCCGAAGAGCCGGGGCACGTCGAGGAGTTCGAGGACGAGTACGACTCGGGCCCGCTGATCCGGCCGTTCGCGATGACCGGCGGACGCACCCGGCCGCGCTACGAACTGGCGCTGGAGGCACTCGTCTCCGCCAACGTCGACCCGCAGCGCCTGGCCACCCTGCTCCCCGAGCACCAGCGGATCTGCACCCTGTGCACGGAGGTCAAGTCCGTCGCCGAGGTGTCGGCCCTGCTCGCCCTTCCTCTGGGGGTGGCCCGCATCCTCGTGGCCGACCTGGCCGAGGCCGGCCTCGTCGCCATCCACCAGCCCGCTTCCGGCGGCGAATCCGGAAACCAGCCCGACGTCACGCTGCTCGAAAGGGTCCTCAGTGGACTTCGCAAGCTCTAACGCGGCCGCCCCCACCCGCGCCACCACCTCCGCGAAGATCGTCGTCGCCG
>NZ_JBIVRD010000095.1:0-4450 GCF_044755565.1 Kitasatospora sp. NPDC092286
AACGCCCTGCGGGAGCTTCCGCAGGGCCAGCTCCCCTCGCTGCTGCGAGCGTTGGTGCCGACCGGCACCCGCCGCACCGCCGCCACCACCGAGAGGACGGGCACTCCGGGCGCGGGCGGGCTGACCGAGCGCCTGGCCCGGGTCGGTGCCGAGGAGCGGGCCCGCGTACTGGAGGACCTGGTGGTGACCTGCGCGGCCTCGGTCCTCGGGCACGCCTCCGCCACCGCCGTCGAGCCGGACCGTCCGTTCAAGGACCTGGGCTTCGACTCGCTGACCGCCGTGGAACTGCGCAACCGGCTCAGGTCGGCGACCGGCCTGCGCCTGCCGGCCACCCTGGTCTTCGACCACCCGACGCCCGTGGCCATCGCCCGGTTCCTGGACGCCGGGCTGTTCCCGGAGGGCGGGAGCGGCCTCCCGGACCAGGGTGCCGAGGCCGACGCCGCCCCGTACACGGGCGGAGCCCCGGCGGTCTCCTCCGAGGACATCGACGCGATGGACCTCGACAACCTCATCAGCCTGGCCCTCGACGGCAATGACGCCTGACCCGATGCACACGGAGGAACGCGCAATGAGCACCCCCGACCGGAAGCTGGTCACCGCTCTCCGGACGTCGCTGAAGGAGACCGAGCGGCTCCGGCAGCAGACCCGTGAGCTCATCGAGGAGTCGCGGGAGCCCGTCGCGATCATCGGCATGAGCTGCCGCTTCCCCGGAGAGGTCAGGAACCCGGAGGACCTCTGGCAGCTGGTGGCGGAGGGCCGGGACGCCGTCTCGGAGTTCCCGACCGATCGCGGGTGGAACCTCGACGGCCTCTACGACCACGGCGGATTCCTGTACGACGCTGCGGACTTCGATCCGGCCTTCTTCGGGATCTCGCCGCGTGAGGCGCTGGCGATGGACCCGCAGCAGCGGCTGCTGCTGGAGACCTCCTGGGAGGTTTTCGAGCGGGCCGGGATCGCGCCCGCCTCGGTGCGCGGCAGCCGGACCGGGGTCTTCACCGGCGTGATGTACCACGACTACGCCGAGCTGGTGCTCCGCTCCCCGGAGGCCGTCGAAGGGTACGTCTACAACGGCAGTGCGGGCAGTGTGGCCTCGGGCCGGGTGTCGTACACGCTGGGGCTGGAGGGCCCGGCGGTCACGGTGGACACCGCCTGCTCCTCCTCGCTGGTCGCCGTCCACCTGGCCGTGCAGGCGCTGCGGGGCAAGGAGTGCTCGCTCGCGCTGGCCGGCGGTGTGGCCGTGATGTCGACGCCCACGCTGTTCGACGAGTTCAGCCGGGGGCAGGGCCACGGGCTGGCGCCGGACGGGCGCTGCAAGGCGTTCGGTGACGGCGCGGACGGGACGAGCCTGTCCGAGGGCGTCGGTGTGCTGCTGCTGGAGCGGCTGTCGGACGCGCGGCGCAACGGTCACCGGGTGCTGGGGATCGTCCGGGGTACGGCGGTGAACCAGGACGGCGCGAGCAACGGCCTGACCGCGCCGAACGGCCCGGCGCAGCAGCGGGTGATCCGTCAGGCGCTCGCCAACGCCGGGCTGAAGGGCTCGGAGGTGGACGCGGTGGAGGCGCACGGCACCGGAACGGTGTTGGGCGACCCGATCGAGGCGCAGGCGCTGCTGGCCACGTACGGGCAGGACCGTTCCGAGGACCGTCCGTTGTGGCTGGGCTCGCTGAAGTCCAACATTGGGCACACCCAGGCGGCCGCCGGGGTCGGTGGCGTGATCAAGATGGTCATGGCGATGCACAACGGGCAACTGCCGCGCACGCTGCACGCGGACGTTCCCTCGAAGCACGTGGACTGGACGGAGGGGGTCGTCGAGCTGCTGAGGGAGCCGATCGCCTGGCCCGAGACCGGCGCCCCGCGCCGGGCCGGGGTCTCCGCCTTCGGCGTCAGCGGCACCAACGCCCACGTCGTCCTCGAACAGGCCCCCGGGACGGAGGACGCCGACCACGCCGTCACGCCCGAACCGACCGCCGTCCTGCCCTGGGTCCTGTCCGGCCGTTCCGGGGCCGCGCTGCGCGAGCAGGCGGCCCGGCTGCTGGCCCGGCTGGACGGGCCGGAGGCGCCCGAGCCGGTCGACGTCGGGCGCGAACTGGCGGTCGGCCGGGTGGTCTTCGAGCACCGGGCCGTCCTCCTGCCGACCGGCCCGGGCGGGTTGCCGGGCGCGCTGGCCGCGCTGGCGGAGGGGAACGGCGCCCCTGGCCTCGTCCGGGGGACCGGCCGGCGCGAGGGCGGGGTGGCGGTGCTCTTCACCGGCCAGGGCAGCCAGTACGCGGGGATGGGGCGCGAACTGGCCGGTGCCTTCCCGGTGTTCGCGCAGGCCCTGGAGGAGGCCGCGCGACTCCTGGACCCGCACCTGGACCGGCCGCTGAGCGAGGTCCTGTTCGCCCCGGAGGGCAGCGAGGGGGCCGCTCTGCTCGGCCGTACCGAGTTCACCCAGGCCGCGCTGTTCGCCGTCGAGGTGGCCCTGTTCCGGCTCGCCGAGAGCTGGGGCGTACGGCCCGCGATGCTGCTCGGCCACTCGGTGGGGGAGATCGCCGCGGCCCACGTCGCGGGGGTGCTCTCGCTGGCGGACGCCTGCACGCTGGTCGCCGCGCGCGGTCGCCTGATGGGCCGGCTCCCGGCGGGCGGGGCGATGGTGTCGGTGCGGGCCGCCGAGGAGGAGGTCCGGCCGCTGCTCGCCGGCCGTACGGACCGGGCGGGGGTCGCGGCGGTCAACGGGCCGCGCTCCGTGGTCCTCTCCGGCGAGGAGCGGACGGTACTGGAGATCGCGGAGGAGCTCGCGGCGGCCGGTCACCGGACCAAGCGGCTGGACGTCAGCCACGCCTTCCACTCCCCACTGATGGAACCGATGCTGGCCGAGTTCCGTGAGGTGGTCGCCGCGCTGGAGCTGCGGGCCCCGCTGCTGCGGGTGGTCTCGAACGTGACCGGCCGGATCGCCACCGCTGAGGAACTGTGCGACCCGGACTACTGGGTCCGGCACGTACGGCAGACGGTGCGCTTCGCGGACGGGGTGCGCACGCTCGGCGAGCACAGGATCGGCACGTACCTGGAGCTGGGCCCCGGCGGGGTGCTGTCCGGCATGGGCCAGGAGTGCCTGGCGGCGGAGCCGGGGTACGAGCCCGGGGCGCCCGCGCCGTTCGTCGCCACGCTGCGGCGCGACCGGCCGGAGCCGGAGTCGCTGGTGCGGGCGCTGGCCACGGTGTTCGGGCGCGGGGCCGAGGCGGACTGGACGGCGTTCTTCCCCGGCGGCGGTCGGCGGGTGGACCTGCCCACCTACGCCTTCCAGCGCCGCCGCTACTGGCCGAAGGCCCCCGTCGGCGGGGGCGGCGACATCCGTTCGTTCGGCCTCGACGGCGGCGGCCACCCGCTGCTGCCCGCGCTCGCCGAGTCCGGCGACGCCGACGGGTCGCTGTTCATCGGCCGGCTCTCGCTCGCCGCCCAGCCGTGGCTGGCGGACCACGCGGTGCTCGGCAGCCCGCTGCTTCCGGGCGCGGCGCTGGTCGAGGTGGCGCTGCACGCGGGCGACCGGGTGGGCTGCGGCCGCCTGGACGAACTCACCCTGGAGGCGCCGGTCGTGCTGCCCTCCGAGGGCGGACTCCAACTGCGGCTCAGGGTCGGCGCGGTGGACGCCACCGGGCGCCGACCGGTGACCGTGCACACCCGGCCGGACGGTGGCCGGGCGGCGGACGATCCGTGGACGCGGCATGCCACCGGCGTCCTGGCCCCGGCCACCGAGGAACCGGCCGACCCCGGCCTGGCCGCCTGGCCGCCTGCCGAAGCCGAACCGCTGGACGTCACCGGGCTCTACACGGGCTTCGCCGAGGGCGGGTTCGCCTACGGTCCGGCCTTCCAGGGGCTGACGGCCGCCTGGCGGCGGGGCGAGGAGGTGTTCGCGGAGGTACGGCTGCCGGAGGCCCTGGGCGAGGAGACGGACGAGTACGCCCTGCACCCGGCCCTGCTGGACGCCGCCCTTCAGACGGTCGGCCTGAGCCGGCTCGCCGAGGACGCGGACGCACCGGCGCGACTCCCCTTCAGCTGGAGCGGGGCCCAGCTGCACGCGACCGGGGCGACCGCCCTGCGGGTGCGGCTGCGCGTCACCGGTCCCGAACAGGTCGCGCTCACGGCCGCCGATCCCGCGGGCGCCCCGGTCTTCTCCCTCGACTCCCTGACCCTTCGTCCGGCCGCGCCCGGGCAGCTCGCCACCGTGCGGTCCGTGGCGCGGGACTCGCTGTTCCGCCTCGACTGGGTCGCCCTCACGGCCCCGGCCGCTGCGGGCGGGACGTCGAGCATCGGCGTTCTCGGCGCGGGCCCCGAGGCGGGGGAGACCGCCGCCGCCCTCGGCGGAGTGCCGGTGCACGCCTTGCTGGCGTCGGTGGGTGTGGTGCCGGATGTGGTGGTGGTGCCGCTGGGCGGGGATGGTGTGCTGCCGGGTGCTGCGCGGGGTGCGGTGTCC
>NZ_JBIVRD010000096.1:0-4193 GCF_044755565.1 Kitasatospora sp. NPDC092286
GCTCCCTCAAACCCGAAAGATCATCGCGTCCAACAGCCACGGCCCTCGCAACTCCCACAGATCGCGGGTGTTGCGAGGACCGTTAGAACCCAAGGTCCCTGGCGGGGCCTCTGTTCGCTCGCGTTACAGCGTGATCGACGCTCTGCTACCGCGTCCAGGCGAAGCGTTGTGGCAGCCCCCCACACAGCGGGGCAGGGATGCGCTCGGATTGCGAGACAGGATCCGGACCGTAAGCCCCACGAAACAACGGGACTGACAAATCGAATCAAAAGTCCGGATAGGTGTTCACATATTCAGAGTTTAGGAATTCCGTAAAAGATCCCCAATGGCTCATTGGAGCGGCCTCCCCTTCCATGTAGAGGGACACGGGAGGATCTTGCAGGGATGTCGACTCCATCCAATAGACCTGATACCCCTGATGCATGGCAAATACAACAGCACCATCAGGCAGATCTATCCCTCCAGGATTATCGGAGAAAAAATCATCGCCAGCTCGCCGCATGTCGAGGATTACGGGGAAGAAGGCATCGGTTCCACGGAGGATCCCGCCAGCACCACGCCCCATCAGGGACAGGAACTCCCCATACTGTTCAGGGACCCTCCGAATGCCCCACAGGTCGCGAACGCGGTCAATTTCCGCATTGGTCATCCCTGCGACGGAATCAGGGGCAATCCGCCTTACGGTCGCAGCGATATCCGGGATAGAAAGCATCAGCCAACTCCCGTAGAAATATTAATCTGGATTCCAGGAAACGCCTTACTGAACTGACCTATTAGGCCCTCGCAGCTCGGGCAGACGATGCGCTCTGAGTACAGATCTATCGTGCCCTTGGATTCAGGAGTAAGGCGCTGCGCCAACGTTTCGAAAATGTGAGTCTCCGAATCATAAGGTCGAGTGCCGGGGTCAAACCTTCGCGTGACAGGCATGCCAGTCTCTCCAGGGTTTACATGCTTCCCGCTCGTCGCCGTCATGAAATCATTCGACCCATCGACCCGCACCCGCGCCACGGCGATATTCTTGTCCGCCTTAACGCCGAGGCCGTTATTTGCGTTGACCCGGTGATCAGCCGCCATTTCGGCAAGATCGCAGTTGTGGACGAGGACCGGCGTGGCCCCTGCCAGCACATAGTACGTGTGGAGCAGGTTGACGGTGAGGTTGTGGGTGGTGACGGCGTAGGGATAGTTGCGGACGGACTGGATGGTGCGGGTGGTGCCGTCAGGCTGGCGGAGGTGTTCGCCGGGGGTGAGTTCACCGGCGTCGACCCACTGCTGGCGGGTCTCGCTCCAGTAGGGGTGGTGGTAGGTGGAGGTGATCTTCGCCTGATCGGCGGCCAGCAGGCTGCGCGGGCTGGCGTCGTGACAGCCACTCCGAAACTCCCAAGCAGCACAAGATCATAAAAGCAGTAGACCACCCTGAGGGGCGGCCTACTGCTTTTACTCCTAGAGCGTCTCTATAGGGAGCTCCCCCAAGAGATTCAGAGTAATTCTCTCAAGACCCGATGAACTGACTCTCCGAAATCCGGACAGATGACTGGCAAGCATATCGACCAGAACACACGTGCGAACATTCTGATTGGCCTCAAGAAACCACATGTAGCACCTGAATGACCGCTCTCCAATCTCCACACTGAATCCATTTTCAAGAAATGGCATCACGATATGGAGGCCGCGCCGGTCAATCCTTTTGGACGAAACCAGCAAGTCCATCCGCGTGCGAAAGGATTCACTTCTCGGATCCCGGAGAACCTCCACCAGATCCCCATACGTTGCAGCCCGGACCCCATAAATCTCGGGATCAACTTGAGCAGCATCCATCCCAAGCCGCCAATCCATTAGAAGAGATCAAACAGGTCCTTGACGCCCCCCTGGGGGCCACTTCCGTCAAAGTCATCGAACATGCTCAAATCCCTTTGATGCCGCCGCACCGCCACCTTCGTGGTCCAGTCGATCTTATGATCAGGGCTCTCCGCCCTTCGGATCAGCTCAGCCACGCGATGATTTCCCTGCACGACCGTGTTGTGCTCGTTAATTGTGATGAATTGACCATCGTGCGGCCTGTTTACGGCTTGCAGAAATTCTTCATCTGAAAGACTCCGAAGCGGCGCGAGATGCGACTCCTCCGTACCATGCGCTGGCTTGGTCATACTCAGCTCATGAACCGTTGCTGTGTCGCAGTTATGCACCAGAACCGGCGTGGCGCCTGCGAGCACATAGTACGTGTGGAGCAGGCTGACGGTGAGGTTGTGGGTGGTGACGGCGTAGGGGTAGTTGCGGACGGACTGGATGGTGAGGGTGGTGCCGTCGGGCTGGCGGAGGTGCTCGCCGGGGGTGAGTTCGCCGGCGTCGACCCACTGCTGGCGGGTCTCGCTCCAGTAGGGGTGGTGGTAGGTCGAGGTGATCTTTGCCGGGTTGTCGGCGGGCGGGCCGCGGGGGCTCGCTTCGTCGGTGAGGGTGAGGTCGGTGAAGTCCTTGTCGTCGGGGGTGGTGATGGTCGCGGTGACGGTCTCGGGGCGGGTCTCACCGGTCTGGGGGTCGGTGGCCATGACGACGTCGCCGTCGTGGATTTCCTCGATCGGCTTGAGTGTGCCGTCGCCCATCAGGACCTGGGTGCCGGTGGGGAAGCTGTTCTTCTGCAGGATGGGGCAGCTGGTGCCGGCCGCTTCGTCTGCTTCGGCCGCGACGGCTTTGCCTTCTGTGCCCGCGGCGTCTGTGGCGGTTTCCTTGGCCGCCTTTTCTTCGGCGGCCTTGGCGGCGGCTCTCTCCGCTGCCCGCGCTTCGGCTGCAGCCGTATTGGCCCGGACGATGGCCTTCTCGGCGTCCGCCATGGCGCGTTCGCCGGAGCGGATCATGTCGTAGGCCTTGTCGATCTCCTTGTAGATCTTGAAGGCCTTGATGCCGACCTTGACGGCCTTGAAGAGCTTGCCCCAGGGAACCGCGTTCAGGGCCGTGTTGACGCAGGCCATCACGTCGCCCTTGGTGAAGCAGTCACGGGCGTCGTTGAAGCCGATCAGGTCACCGATCAGGTCGACGACCTGGTGCACGATCTCGTCGCGCTTGCGCTTTCCCTCGTTCCTGACCTTCTCCGCCCCGGCCTTCTGCTCCTGGGCCTTCTGCTGGTCTGCGGTAGGCGGAGGGGTGGGCGCCGTCGAGGCCGGAGGACTGTAGATGAACACCGCATCAACAGCCTGGCCGTTGCTACGGACGTAATCGTGGTTGTTACTGCACTCGGCCGCGAAGTCACAACCGACCTTCAGGCCGTTGGCGTCGGACTTGTTGACGGGGCTGTTGTTGGCGTACGCGTAGGCATTCCACTGCTGCGGGTCACCCGCGTCGGTGATGGGATCGGGGCTGATGAAACGGCCCGTCCTGGGGTCGTACTCCCTCGCACCGAGGAGGGTCAGGCCGGTGGCCGTCTCCTTGGTGCCGCCGACGAAGCCCTTGTCGCCGGCCCAGACGCCGGTACCCGGCTGGGCGCCGCGCTCGTTGCCGAAGGGGTCGGTGGGGCGGCGGACCTGAGCGAGGTTGTAGGCGTCGAACTGGACACCGTTGGTGCCGTGCGGGTCCGAGGCCTGATAAGCCAGGGTGGAGTTGCCATTGATGACGGTGCGGGTGATGGAGAGACCGTTGGGCGCCGCGTAGCTGCGGACGCCGGTGACCGCCTGGGTGTTGGTGTCCAGCGTGATCTGGTCGGCCCCGAGGTTGAGCGTGGTCTTGCCCGGGTCGCGGCGAATCAGCTGGTTGCCGGAAACGTCGTACAGGTAACTGGTGCCGGCACTCTGACCGGTACCGGTGATCTGATCGAGCTTGCCCTGGGCGTTCCAGGTCAGTGTCCTGGTGCCCGGGGTGTCGGTGATGGAGGTCGTGTTGCCCGCGGCGTCATAGGTGTACGAGGTCACCGCCGGGCCGGCCGGGCCGGTCCTGGTGGACTTCATCAGCGCGTGCGGGCCACCGGTGCCGCCACCGGTCTTCGGGTCGGAGGACGGGGTGTTCGGACCGCTGCCGAACGTCTGGGTGGTGGTGACGTCCTTGCTGGTGTCGCCGTTGACGTCCTTCTGGACCAGCTTCGTCCGGTTGCCGATCAGGTCGTACTCGTACTGCCGGGCTTTGCCCTATTTTGTAGACACTTGCCTGTTATGCGACCAAGTCCAGGTTAATGACGCTCGTGGCGTGTTGCCGTTCATAGTCGACGGGGC
>NZ_JBIVRD010000097.1:0-4104 GCF_044755565.1 Kitasatospora sp. NPDC092286
TCGCCAAGCGCATAACGGACGAGACCACACCAACCTGGCGAGGGACTTACTAGGGTATAAAGGGCAATCCGTTCACATCAAACGCCCTCTCAGAGACGTAGGGCCAGAGCTTCGGCCAGAGGTCGCGGATGTTGTCGAGAGTGTGCGGCTCACCGCCGATGGTGGTGTAGACCCCGAAGAGTCCGATGGTCAGGGTGTCGGCCTGCTCCCCGGGGAGCCCCTTGAAGAAGACCGCTGTCTGCGCCAGGTAGTTGCTGTCCAGCCTGTCAGCCTGGACGTTGACCAGCAGCTTCTTGATCTCGGCGACGACGGTGTTGTGCGGGAGCGTGATCACCTCGCGGATGCACGTCTCCAGCCAGTCGGCGAGCTGGAGGCCCGTCAGCGAGACCTGGTTGGGGTGGGCCGCGCTGGCGTAGTTGCGCATGAACCGGATGTGGTCGACCTGGTGATAGCCGACGTCGCTGATGAGCCCGATTTCCCGAGCCCCGCTGAGGAGCTTCGCGTCGTCGAGCTTGACCAGGTCCTCGGCTGTCTTGAGCTCCTTGCGGCGGCTCTCGCTCTTCTCCGCGACGGCATAGAAGTACGAGATGTCGTAGCCGATCACGCGCTTCCGCAGCTCGATGACCGTCTCGTCCCAGAGGTAGTTGAGCGCCGCATCGAACAGCCCGACGGAGCCCGCCATGATCATCTTGGCTATGTAAGCCGACCGCGCCCGCTGTTCATCGTTCAGGCCGGCCAGGGCGTGCTCGGTGGTCGCCAGCAGGGCAAGCCGGTGGTTGAGGGCAACCAGGACGTCCTCGGTCGGCAACCCCAGGTCGTCGAGCCGGGTCAGGATCAGGTCCTGGAAGTCTCGGAGCCCGTCAAGGGCGTTTTGCGGCTCTCGTCGTACGACTTCTCCAGAAGCGCTGGCAGCTGGCAGCGACTCACTCTCTGTCATGCCGGAAGGGTAGGTCCAGGATGGCGTCGGCGTCGCCGGATTTCACCTGATTGTCAGTTGATCACACCTGGATTGGATCAACCTTCTTGTCCGGGTGGGCGGCGGCCACGTGATCTCGTGGCGGTCGCGCTGCAGATGCCGAAGACGCGCATGAGGCGAACCGGGTCGGCGGCTTCCTGGGCCTCGTCGTAGATCCAGTCCTGCCCGAGCTTGCCTGCGCTGATGCCGACCCGCTCGAACGGGTTCTTGATGACCCTTCGACCGTGCCTACTCGGTCGCTGGAGCTGATTCGTTGGCTGGGCGCTCGACGAGACCGCTGAAGAGGATTTCCGCGAGCCGCCGCGTCTTCCACTCCGGCCACTCTTCGACCTCGAAGTGGACCTCAGTCTCGCCGTCCTTCCAGCAGTTGTACTGGCCTACGGAGGCCCCCTGAGGGTGGTCGCACCCGGCCGGTTCCTTCTTCATGCCTGGAGCATCGCACAGCTGAGGTCTCGGGATGAGAGGTTCAACTGAACGTGCCCCGTGGCGTTCACGGGCTCTGGCAGGGGGCGTGGACGTGTCTGCCGTACGGGGGAACACACGCCGAGGCCGCCCTCAAACGAACGGCATCAGGCAAGCCCGCCGTGACAATCGCCGCTATGACATCGATGACGGCAACCTTCCACCAGGCCCTGCAAACTGCGCTGGCCAGCCGGGCGACGGTGAGCATCCGCAGGACCGTGGTCGAGATGCTCGAACGGGAGCCCTCCAAGACAGAGATCTCGGCAGCCTACAAGGCTGCCCGAATGATCGCCGAGGACGGGGACGCCATCCTCATCTCGCTACTTCCTGCCCAAGCTGGCGCCGATGCGTACGTGCCTGCGGCCAGGGGGCAGCGTGCGTCGAACTACCTGACCGTCGACGAGAAGATCATCAAGGACTTGCCCTGCCGCGTCAGGTTCGCCACGGAGAAGTGGGACACGATCATCGACGAAGGCATGCGGTCAACCCAGCAGATGATCGAAAGCGACCCGCTTCTGTCCGCGTTCCTGCCCGGCTGGAAGGCCGAACGGCGTGCTGAGAAGCGGGCTCGCCTCATGGCGGAGGCGGCAGGAGCCAGCTGACCAGAGTCGTCGTGAGCAGGGATTGTCGGGCCTGATGAGCAAAGCCAGCTGGTCTCAGTTTTGGTCTCATTCACCCCCGTCCGGCCAGGTTCAGCCGCCGCCCAGCGGTTCGCTCCGCTGCAGGTCAGGACGGGTGTGAACCCCGGCGGACGGCGTTCGGGAGAATTGGAAAGCGTGTTGGGGGCAACCCCTCACGAGTTCGAATCTCGTATCCTCCGCCTCTGCCCAACTGGGCAAACGAGGGCCCCGACCGCAACGCGGTCGGGGCCCTCGTCGTTCCGTGGTTGCAGTTTTGGTTGCAGTTGCCGGGATCCACCGGATGGGGCGGGTGCACGACCGCATTCGGCTGACAGCCCCTCTGACCGAGCCATCGCATTCGCGCCCGCTGGGCACCGCTCCTCTGGCAGGGCGCAATCCATGGCCGTGTCCGAAAAGACCCGCAAGATCATCTGGTGTGAAGCAGGCGGCAGGTGCGCGATCTGCCGGGCGCAGGTGGTGACACCCGGGACTGACTGCGACGACCCCTCGGTCTTCGGCGAGGAGACCCACATAGTCGCCCGCTCGAAGGGCGGACCGAGAGCCGGCTTGCTGGACGACGCATCCATCGACAGCCATACGAACATGGTCCTGCTGTATAGCAAGCATCACAAGCAAATCGATGACCAGCCAGGCCACTTCACGGTGGATCGACTGTGCGAGATCAAGGCCAAGCACGCCGCATGGATGCGCTCGCTCGGCGAGACAACGCCAGGCCGGCTGAAGTTGGTGCCCGACCCAGAGTTCCCCCAGCCTCGGATCCTGAAGCTGATCACCCGCGGCAACCCGCTGTGGAACATGATCAAGTCCAGCGTCACCTTCGAGTACGCGCTGCCAGACGGTCTCCCCGAGGAGGATGAAGACCTCATTCTGGAGTTCCTGGACGCGGTCCAGGACTACTGCGACATCGCAGCTGAGCTTCATAGTGTGCGCGAGAACCGCGACGCCGAGAAGGGGTTGCAGAGCTACCTGAGCAAGCTCGACGAGCGCAACTTCCTGGTGGGCGCCTTCGTACGCCACATGCTCTTGATCGATGGCTCCGGTCAGGAGGGCACGCCCTGGCCCATGCTCCGCGTTGAGGTCCAGCCAGCTTCGCACGCCACGATCACGGACGGGAGCGGCAGGCCGTATCCCGATGAGCCACCGAGTGCGGGAACGCCTGACGAGAAGCAGAGCGCATGACTGAGCGAACGATCTATCTTGACCCCGTCCCCGACCACGCCACCCGGATCCTCGCCGACCCCAACTGGCCCGCCCTCGCCACCGCCCTTGCCGACGCCAAGGCCCTGGGCCACCACCCCGGTCAGCTCCTCACCGAGGCCGCCGCACGGCGCGAACTCACAACCGCCCGCCTGCCCGCCAAGGTCCTCCTCGGCCGCATCCAGCACACCAGCCGCAACCCCGCACCCAACCCCGTCGCCGAAGCCGCGCGCCTCCGCTCGTCCGCCACAGCCGTGCTCGCCTCACAACCCACGATCACCGGCGCGACCTCACTGCCCACCGCACCTACCGGAACGGCGCCCCGCCCTACCCGCTGAACCCACGATGTCGCCGTTCACTGAGTGAACGGGCCCGCTGTTCACTCGGTGAACGGTGGCCGTGTTCACCAAGTGAACGGCGATTCTGGTTCAGAAACTGAACGACCGCGCCGTTCAGACTCTGAACGGCCGTCCTGTTCAGACACTGAACAGCGAAGCCCGGCCTGCCGAGTGCAACCGAGGCCGTGACCAACTTGAACGATGGTGACGTCCCCAGCACTTGACAGCCAGCCGAAGACGGAGGTCCAGCTTGCGGCAGTCGCCCTTGCACCCGCCTGTCACTCCGTGGTGGCCGACCAGCCGAAGCGGGAGAAGGCGGGGCCTCCGTCCCAGTAGGCGGCCAGGGCCTGCGTGGCGGTCGGGAAGGCGGGCTCGGGAAGACGGTTCGCGGTGACGGGCGTGTAAGCGATCTTGTGTAAGTCCTTTGTGGTTATCGGATGCTGAGCCGGTCCTCGAAGAACAGTGAGAACTGGTTCAGCGCCTCCTTCCA
>NZ_JBIVRD010000098.1:0-4049 GCF_044755565.1 Kitasatospora sp. NPDC092286
CGTCGACTATGAACGGCAACACGCCACGAGCGTCATTAACCTGGACTTGGTCGCATAACAGGCAAGTGTCTACAAAATAGGGCAAAGCCCGCACCTACGCCAACGCCAGCCCGCTGAACGGCACCGACCCGACGGGGCACGAGAACTTCATCGGCAACGACGGCCCCGCCTACGGCACGATTACCCTGCAGCCACAAGGAGGGGGTGGCGGCGGCATCTCGTTCGGCAATGGCGGCGGCAAATTCGGCGGCAGCACCACCATCAAGCCTGGAGCCAAGCCAGCACCGGCACCAGCACCAGCGCCGGCGGCCAAGCCCGCCGCGCCGTACGTCCCCAACACCTCGGGCTACCGCGCGCCGGGTACGTCGAGCGGCTCCACCGTGCCCCTCGGCGGCGCGAACGCTCTGGGGTTCAGCGGATTCGGCAGCGCCAGCACCGCGCCGAGCGGCTACGCGGGCAGCGACGTCTACCAGGAGAAGCAGGAGGCCCGGGAACGCTGGAGGTCCAACTCCCCGACTTCCCTGCCGCAAAGCCCGACCGGTCTGCCCGCGGCGAACCCGACGGGAGCTCCTGCCCGGGGTTCCAGCCCCCAGCAGAGCCCGACCTGCAAGACCTGCAACCGGGCCAAGACACCCCCGCGCCCCGCCGCGCCCAGGGCCGAGCCGCCCAAACCCCTGTGGGACCCGACCAGGGCCGCGGTCGAGCGCCCCGCCCCCCAGCTCGACTGGGCACCCAGGGACCCCCGTGACGTCCTCAGCGTCATCGCCGCCTCCTACAGCAGCGCCGACCTGCTCGCCATGCTGACGCTCGTCCCCAACATGACCCCGAGCACCGAGACCGCCCCCGATCAGGGTGCGGGCAACAATCCACAGGAAGAGGACAAGCCCCGCAGTTGCCTCGACCGCCGCCCGGTCACGGCTGAAGATGATGATCGAAGGAACGGTGGCGTGGGATGGATCAACTACTGGGCAAAGGAGAAGTACGAGAGCGGAGGAAGGCGCACGCGTCCGACTGGAGCGCAGGCCTGTTTGTCGGGGAGTCCAGATGGAGACCGCGGAACTGAAGCTGGTGGCAACATAACCGGGTGGGCTGACGCTCAGTCGATTGCGAAGGATGGAGGTTTCACCGTAAATTCGCAGGAGACGCCGCTCGCCAGATGCCATTTCATTGCACGCGAGCTTGGTGGACGCGGAAAGGCTGCAAACTTGGCTCCGTGTTTCCAGGTTGGTACCAATACTGGCCCCGGGTCAATGCGGAGCTTTGAAATTTCAGTGGGCGCCGCTCTCAATAATCAAGAGATCGTTGAATATACGGTGATTGCACTCTATAATTCGCCTTCAAGTACCATTCCTAAGGCATTCTTTATGGTGGCCTTCGGTCAGAAGGTTGATGGCAGACCCGGGGTGCGCGACTTTGCATGGGTGAGAAATGAGAAGTTCAACCTAGATACTGGATCGATGGTTCAGCTGGGTAACTAGCTGGTGCGCATGTCGACTTAGTTGATTTACTTGGCATAATGACTTGTTGGCTTCTCGGTAACAGTTTCTGCGGCTATATTGGAGTCATTTTATGAGTGAGTGGTTTGAGCGGCTCCGATCAATGATGGGGGAGCCTCTGTATGTGCCGGCCGGCGTTCCGTGGGAGGGCGCGCCGGTCGAACTAGGCGTCCAGCTTCCGTCGGACTACCGGGCGTTTGTTGATCTGTATGGCGGAGTGAGTTTTGCGGGCGAGTGGGGGGTGTATTCGCCGAGACTTCATCTCGGTTCGATGGCCCTTTCGGGCATGGCCAGATGGCGCTTTGACAATAATACAGAGTTCAGGGTTCAGGTCGAGATGGAGGACGAGTTCCGGCGCCAGGAACGAACGGCCGTATACCCGGATCCATCTGGACTGCTGTACTGGGGTCGCAATACCAATCATAATCACTTGTGCTGGATCACTGAGGGTTCGGACCCTGACCGGTGGGATGTTGCGCTATGGCACAGGGGAATGATAGATCGGTTCGACGGGGGGTTTGCTGAATTTGTAGTGACGGTACTGGAAGGAAGATATCGCCGAGAAGTAGACGTGCTGGTCAAGGGGGACCCGGAGGAGTGGGATCTGCTTGAACCAGAGCCCATGTGGCGTCCTTCACTTGACTGGACAGGGCGAGATTGGGCGGCCGAGTGGGAAGTGCCCGCGGGGTCGACACAGATGCCGTGGAGGCGGCAGTCGCCGGGTCACTGACGATCGAAGCGCTGTGGGTGCCAGCGCTCGCGGCGCTGGCTGTCGCGGCTTCGGCCGGGATGGTTGTCGTGGAGGGGGCGGACATCGTGCCGCGCTGCCACTTCATCGCGAGAGAGTTCGGTGGGCGTGCCGCGGTTAATTTGCGCGGATCTTCGAAGCCTCCTGGCGGATGCTGGGAGCAGCGACTGCGTGTCGGTCTCGGTGGCAGTGGTGTATCGAGTGGGGAGAATGTGAGCGAGGCGTTGGATCGAGTGCGGGGGATTCTGGGGGAGCCCGCGTACGTTCCGGCTCGTGTGCCGTGGGAGCTGGCCGGCGGAACTCGGGGTTCGGCTTCCGTCGAACTACCGGGCGTTCATCGACCTGTACGGCTCGGTGACTTTCGCAGGCGAGTGGGGAGTGCGCACGCCCGCGCGGCGCCCGGGAACCGATGACTCTCCGGGAGGTTTGGCTGGGTGGCGCTTCGAGAATGACACCGAGTTCAGGGCCCAGGTTGAAATGGAGGACCTCTTCCGGCAGCAGGTCCGAGCCCAAGTATTTCCTGACCCGGGTGGACTGCTCGGTTGGGGCCGCAATAGCGACCATGACCACTGCTGCTGGCTGACCGCCGATCCGGACCCTGACAGGTGGCCCGTGGTGGTGTGGTTCCAAGGGGAACTCGACCGCTTCGACGGTGGCTTTGCCGAGTTCCTGACCGCGGTGCTGAGCGGCGACTATGTCATGGAGGAAGAATTGTTGGTGCGTCCGGACCCTGATGATGAGTGGGGGGTAACCCGTCCCGCGCCGCTGTGGGCGCCGGGGCCCGACTGGGCAGGGAAGGACTGGCGTGCTGTGTGGGCTTTGCCCACCGGATCGACGGCGATGCCTTGGCGCCTCGGCAACTGACCTGGACACCGTGGTCCGGGGCCTCGTGCTGAGCCCGGCGCGTGGCTTGGCCAGGTCAGGGCAGGGTGTCGACTTCGGTCTCGTCCGATGGTCCCCGCTCCCGGCTCAACGGTCGCGGTCCGGCACAAGAGAGGTGTGTCGGAGCGTACTTGGGGCTGATCCACTGTTCATGGCCGCAATCGAACCTGATCTGTACGGCGGGGGAGCGGCTGGAAGAACCTGGGCTTCCCGATCGACAGCCGTTCGGGACAGGGTGCAGGGAAACCCTGCGGCCCATGCAGACCGCAGCGCCGTTTCGCATCGGCTGGTGCTGCTACATGCCGCGGTCGAGCGCCCGGTCTCCCAGTTCGACTGGGCAGCCAGGGACCCCCGCGACATCCTCAGCGTCATCGCCGCCTCCTGCGGCAGCGCCGACCTGCTCGCGATGCTCGCGCTCGTCCCCAACGTGACCCCGAGGACGGAGACCGCCCCCGTTCCGGGTGCGGGCAACAAATCCACAGGAAGAGGACGAGCACCGCAGTTGCCTCGACCGCCGTCCGGCGAGCGCGGTGGGTGATAACGGCGGCAAGGGAGGCTGGATCGACTGCTGGGCCATGGAGGATGTGGTCGACCCGGGCGCAGGTCCGGGGGCGTCGGTCGCGAAGCGTCCTGCGGGAGCCCACGGCTGCCTGGCTGGGCCTGAAGGGGAGCTGCGGAACCCTTGCAAGTGGCAACATCACTATCGAGCTACTGGACAGAAGATGAACATGGAACTCGGCCGTCTGGCCCAGGTTTCGGTGAACCCTCGCAACGGCCGGCGGCTACACCGTGGGAGCGTTCCCTCGCGGAGGTCGGCTTCGCCTTCCCGGCGGACTAGGGCGCGTATTCGGTCGTGATCAATCTGTGTGATTCACCTTCGCGGCGGGTCCTGATCCGGTAGACCGTGGTGTGTGACGCGAGCG
>NZ_JBIVRD010000099.1:0-4041 GCF_044755565.1 Kitasatospora sp. NPDC092286
ACTCGCACCGGCTGGCTGCCCTGAGCTTGACGCTCGGTTACATCCGAACCTTCCTCTCACCTGCTCGAATGCCCGAGCTGCTGGACGTACGCTTGTTGTTTAACCTCGCTGGTCACCCGACCTGCTGATCTGCGGTTCTTCCCGGGACAGCAGGGGCGGCCGCCCCTCACGCTTCGAGATGTCGAGTAACGAAGCTGAAGGAACGGCCGCTGATGACGAGTCTCCCCGTGCAGTTGCCCGCCGTCGAGCAGCGGGGCGTGCTGTCCCGCTTTCGGATGGACTTCTACGAGTGCCTATACAAGCGGGCGGATGTGCTATTCGAGCTCGCCGACGCGCTGTTGTGCACGGACGGGCCGGTCAAGACGCTGGTGGACCTGTCGTTGGCGGCCGAGCACCGGCGTGGGCACGGTGCGATGTACGCCGCGCTGGACCGGGGCTGGCTCGAGCCGACCCGGCTGCGACGCACACTGGCCGCCCTGCCGATCCCACGCCTCGCCGACGGGCGCATCGCCCTGGCCGTCGACGTATCCAACTGGCTCCGACCCGATGCCCCCACCAGTGACGACCGCCTGTTCTGCCACGTCTACGGGCGCGGCCGCAGTGCCGACCAGATGATCCCCGGCTGGCCCTACTCGTTCGTCGCCGCCCTGGAGTCCGGCCGCACCTCCTGGACCGGTCTGCTGGACGCGGTCCGGCTGGGACCGGCCGACGACGCCACAGCGGTGACCGCCGCCCAGTTGCGCGAGGTCACCGGGCGCCTGATCGAGGCCGGGCACTGGACCCGCGGTGATCCGGACATCCTGCTGGTCATGGACGCCGGATACGACGTCACCCGCCTGGCCCATCTCCTGTCCGACCTGCCCCTGGAGCTCATCGGCCGGCTGCGTTCGGACCGGGTCATGCTCCGCGACGCGGGCGAGCCCCGCTCCACCCCCAAGGGTGGGCGACCGCGCAAGCACGGCACCGCGTTCACCTTCGCCAAGCCCGAGTCCTGGCACGAGCCCGACACCACCACTCGCACCGAGACCACCCGCTACGGCCAGGCCGAGGCCAGGGCCTGGGACCGACCTGATCACCAGTACCTTCGGACGCCTGCACGCACTGCCAGGCCCCGGCTGACCAGCAACAACGCCCCGCCCCGACGAACACCCAACCACTTCCGGAGCCGTGGAACCCGGCGCCCACCCGACGCGACAGCCGGGCCCTCGCCATACCCACAGACAGGAACACCCAGCCTGGAAAAGCAGAAACGGCCCGCCAGCCAAGCTGACGAGCCGTCACGCAAGGTCGAGGCTAAACGCCGATCATCAGGCGCCTTGAAATTTCGGGGCCCGAAACGAAGATGCGCATCGGGCCCCGCGATCAAATTATGCTTCGAGTTTACAAACCGTTCTCGGCATCACGGTGAAGGCGTAAGCGGTGCCGAGCACGCCGAAAAGCGCGAACTGCCAGAATCCCACGAAGACGAAGAGCAAGGCGGGCAGTGACAGCAGACATGCAGCAGCCATGCGAACGTCTTTCCCCCGCGCTGCCGCTACGGCGAGTAACATCAGCGATGCCAGCGCCGGGATGGTGATGGCCACAAAGATCAGCCACATAAATCCGTAGTCATCCTCCGGTCGTGGCCGGGGCCACCCGTCGGCATCGTAGCCACCGGATGCAAAGAGAGATAGCAGTAGAAGAATGACATAGACCGGCATCGCGCACACCGTCAGATACCATAGCGCGGCATGGAAAAGCCAGCGCGGCCCGGACTTTATCGTTTTCCTCAGCATCGCGAGATGCACCGCCCTTCCTCGTAGGTTCGATTGAGCTTTTCTCCGAGGACTGGGATTGCGTTCATCCCGGGGTCACCCGACCGGTGGCCTGCCATTGCGTCTCGGGCGATCACGTTAGGGCTCCGCCCCTGGCGGTACTGCACTACCTCCATATCGGGGTAGGGATCGCCATTTCGAGTTACCTGAACGTAACCCTTGGGGCCAATGTTGACCTTTAGAGTGTTGTCTACGCCGAAAACTTTCAACTTGCTATTGATTCCATGTATGGAAACGTCGATCGAGCTGGCACTGGCCCCGTTTACCTTTACGGTTGACTTGTGGTCCCAGTCCGTACCCAACGTGCTGTCGCCCATCAGGATTTCTTTGGCCGGAATTTCCCTCGGTGGAGCATAGTATGGCGTGGGGTTCCTTCCATATCGCTTCACCTGATCTTCCGTAAAGTTGGAGATCTCGGTTGAAGGCATGATGGTGAATGATGCTTCGCCGGTCTCGGTGTCCCAGAAGAGAGCCATGCGTGCGCTGTCGACCGGAAAGTTCGACCAGGACCTGTTATCGCCGAACAGTCCCGCCATTCCGGTTTTTTCCATGTGAATGTAGAACCGGACCATGATGATACCGTCACCGCTGTCGCTGCGGGGAGTCTTGATTGGGACACGCTGCGAGCCAGCGGGTTTAGGTCCGAAAGCCGTTTGGCGTGCGGCCTCGTAGTAGTCGGCCCCAGGCAGGGTCTGATCGAGTCGCTGCAAGGCGCTCGCTGAGACGTAGTTGGCGGTGGACTCCGCGGCGTTCTTCATCGTGATCGTACCGGCTTGTCCACACTGGTAGAGGGTGCCACACTCCTCGGACTTGAGGCCGGTGGGGTCACTGAGGTTGATCGGGTTGTTGTTGCTGTAGGCGTAGCCGTTGACCTGCTGGGGGTCGGTGAGATCCAGGATGGGGTCGACCGAGATGAAGCGGCCGGTGGTGGGGTCGTACTCGCGGGCGCCCAGGTGGACCAGGCCAGTCACCTTGTCGGTCATGCCGCCCACAAATCCCTTGGTGCCGAGCCAGGTTCCGGGTGCGGGCTGGGTGCCTCGGGGGTTGCCGAACGGGTCGGCGGGGCGGCGGCTGGCGGCCAGGGTTGCCAGGTCGATGCTGAGGTTGTTGGTGCCTTGGTGGTCGGCGATCTGGACGGTGAAGGTTCCGGCGGCGGTTCCTGCTCCCTTGCGGACGATGGTCATCCCGCCGGGGATGGGGTAGTAGCGGGTGCCGGTCTGGGTCTTGGTGGCGGTGTCGACGGTGAGTTCGTCGGAACCGAGGCTCAGGGTGCTGGTCCCGGGATTGCGACGGATGAGCTGGGTGCCGTCGGCATCGTAGAGGTAGAAGCCGTTGTCTTTCCGATAGTGACGGGTGCGTTTCCTCTGGTCAGGCATAGTGCCGGTGCCTCGGTGGCAGGGACGGGGTGTCATGTCGTCTCTTCGGTGGAGGTACCGGATGCCGTCGGTGATGGGGCTGCTGGAGGAGCGCGAGCGTGCTGCCCGGCAGCGAGTGGAGGTTCTGCAGGCCGAGCTGCGGGAGGCAGAAGCCGCGTGGGAGCGATTCGTGATTACCCGTCAGACGGTGGCCGAAGTTCTGGCAGAACCTCCTGCAGGCGAGGAGGCGCCGCTGGCCGGGGTGGCCGGTGAACGGCCTGCGCGGGTCGCCGGGGCGGTGCCCGGATCGGTGGTTCCCGCCTGGAGGGAAGGTCTCGATCCGGGTGCGCTGGCGCCGGACTACCAGCGGCTCGTGGAGGTCCTGGCGGGGAGCGGGGAGAAGATGGACTGTCGCCAGCTCGCGGCGGCCTTGGGTCTGGAGCCGGTTCCGGCGAAGGTGGAGGGAGTACGGTCGAAGGTGAAGCGGCTGGCCGCGCGGGGCTGGCTGGCCGAGGAACGCCCGGGAATGTTCAGCGTGCTCACCGGGCGAGCCGACGGCTCATGACCATGCTCATCGACCACCGGATCATCGCCTCGGAGGTGTCAGTGCGGGTCTCGTAGTCGCGGGCCAGGCGGCGTGAGTGCATCAGCCATGCGAACGTCCGTTCCACCAGCCACCTTTTCGGCAGCACCACGAAGCCCGTGGCGTCGCCGGTGCGTCGGACCACGGTCAGCGCGATCCGCAGGGCATCGCGGGCGAGGTCGACCAGGCGTCCGCTGTAGCCGCCGTCGGCCCACACCAGCGAGATGCGCCAGTGTCGCTCACGCAGCCGCTCCAGCAGCGTCCGGCCGGCCTCGCGGTCGGTGACGGA
>NZ_JBIVRD010000100.1:0-1266 GCF_044755565.1 Kitasatospora sp. NPDC092286
GGTGTCCTGTGACAGTCGATCTTCCTCTTTGTCACTGAATCTTGCTCAAGCTCGGCTTGTTGCCACTACGGTGTACTCGATTGGGGACGAGGTGGCCGGGTGAGCACTGCGGGTGCGTTAGAGCATGGCATCGCGGGGGGTGGGTTTGCGCTCCGTTTCGGCGGTGCTGACGGCCACGAGCGAGTTGTCCCATTGGACCACTGCCACGGGCTGGCGTGGGAGGAGGTAACTCCGGTACGGACGTTCCGCTGGTCGCGCGGACTCGGGCATTTCCCAGGCTGGTGGTGGGCCGCATCGACTGGACGTCATGTGGGGTTCGAGTCGTGGCTGGAGCAGGACCAGCTGATCCTGCTGGACTTCGATCCTGAAGTTGTGGGGATCGCTTCGCAGCCGTTCTGGCTGCACTGGCATGACGGGAAAGAGAAGCGGCGCCATGCCCCGGACTACTTCGTACGGCTCGCCGACGGCCGTGCTCGCGTGGTCGATGTCCGTGCCGAGGACCAGGTCGACGAGCGGACCGCCGAGGCGTTCGCAGCCACTGAGCGGGCCTGTTCAGCGGTCGGCTGGGAGTTCAGACACGTCGGCGTCCCGGACCCTGCGCTGATGGCGAATCTGCGGTGGCTGGCCCGCTACCGGCATCCGCGCTGCGCTGGCAGACCGGAGATCGCGGCCCGGTTACAGGAGACCTTCGCGGGGCCGACGCCGTTGCTGAAGGGAGCCGAGAACGTCGGCGATCGGCTGGCGGTGCTGCCCGCGCTGTTTCATCTGATGTGGAGGCAGGAACTGGTAGCCGATCTCGCGCATGAGCGGCTGGGCCCCGCCACGCTGGTGCGGGCCGCTGGTACAGCGGGGAGCGCGAGGTGAACGCGGGGCATCGGCCGCGGCGGCCTGTCGGGGTGTCGATCGGTGATCGAGTGCGAGTGGCCGATGTTCTGCACACGGTGATCGCGGTGTCCGGCACGACCGTGCGTCTGGCGGACACGGAGGGTGCAGTCACCGACATCGGCCTGATCGAGTTGTCGGCGGCCGAGGACTTCGAGGTGGTACGCGCGTCGTCGCGGACACCGGTCCCGCCAGCGACGCCGTTGGAGGGTCTGCCGGAGGCAGTAGCGGCGGAGGCGTTGTGGTGGGAACAGCACATCGTGGAGGTGTTGCGCGGGATTCCGCCGCAGGCGCCTGCTGGCACGAAGCCGAAGCCGGAGTACGACCCGGCAGCGGTGTCGCTGACCCGCCGTGAGCAGGCCAAGGCAGCGGAACTGACCGCTG
>NZ_JBIVRD010000100.1:1364-3861 GCF_044755565.1 Kitasatospora sp. NPDC092286
CAGGCGCCTGCTGGCACGAAGCCGAAGCCGGAGTACGACCCGGCAGCGGTGTCGCTGACCCGCCGTGAGCAGGCCAAGGCAGCGGAACTGACCGCTACGGGGCGGCCGGTGACGCCAAGCGCGATCACCAAACGGCGCCGCCGCTATGAGGCCCGCGGAGTGGTCGGGATGGCCGACCACCGGTCTGCCAAGCCCATCAGCGCGCACGGCCGGGTGGACCCGCTGGTGGTGGAGGCAATGCAGAAGGCGGTCGCAGAGGCCGCCCAGGGTTCCACCCGGACGGCGACTTACCTTTTCTGGAGGACAGGCCAGATCCTGGAAGCAGATCACGGTCGGGGTGTCGTGGAGCTGCCGTCACAGCGCAGTCTCTACCGGCTGCTGGAGAAACTGTCGGCGGGCAAGCACACCACCGGATCGGCCCGCACTCGCCGGTCGCTGGCAGACCGCCCCGATGGGCCGTTCGGCGAAAGAAGTGCGGCGGCGCCGGGCGAGCTGATGCAGATGGACTCCACCCCGCTGGACGTGCTGGTCCGCCTGGACGATGGGGTCCCCGCCCGAGTGGATCTGACCGGCATGATCGATGTCGCCACCAGGAGCCTCACCGCGGCGGTGCTGCGGCCGACGACCAAGTCAGTGGACGCCAGCGTGTTGCTGGCCCGCACCGTCACCCCCGAGCCGATGCGGCCCGGCTGGGCCCAGGCGCTGGCGATGTCACGCTCGGCGTTGCCGTTCAGGCGGCTGCTGGACATCGACGCCCGTCTGGAGCACGCAGCCGCCCGGCCGGTCATCGTCCCCGAGACCATCGTGGTCGACCAGGGGAAAGTGTTCATCTCCCGCAACTTCCGGGCCTCCTGCAACTTTCTGGGCATCAACTTCCAGCCGGTGCACGACGCATCGGGCTGGGAGAAGGGCCACATAGAGCGGATGCTGGGTTCCGTCGGAACTCTGTTCGCCCAGTTCCTGGCCGGTTACACCGGCTTCAACGCCGAACGTCGCGGCCGGCACGTCGAACAACAGCCGCTCTGGTCCTTGGTGGAGCTGCAGGAACTTCTGGACGAGTGGATCGTGGTCTGGCAGAGCCGGCCCCACGACGGACTGCGCGACCCGCTTCACCCGGGGCGGATGTTCAGCCCGAATGAGAAGTACGCCGCTCTCGTCGAGACGGCCGGCTATGTCCCGGTCGCGTTGTCGGCCGACGACTACATCGAGTTGCTGCCCGCGACCTGGCGGGCGATCAACGCCTACGGCGTGAAGATCAAGCACCGGACCTACGACGACGAGGCCCTTAACCCTCTGCGGCAGCAGCGGTCAGGCGTCAAGGACCGCAAGGATCTGTGGGAGATCCACTACGACCCTTACGACGTGTCCCGCATCTGGGTCCGTGACCATTGGAAGGGCGGCTGGATCACCCTGTTCTGGAAACAACTGCACCGCGTCGCCGCCCCGTTCGGCGAACTCGCTTGGGACCACACCCGCCGCACCCTGCCCGGAGCGAGTGAGGAGCAACTCGCCGACGCAGTCGCCGATCTGCTGCGACGAGCCCATCAGGGCCCGGCGGACAGTGGTGGCGCGGGCAGCAGAGCCGGGCTCAGCCGCCGGGACCGGCGTGTCGTCGCCCGCACCAAGTCCAGTCCGCCCTCCACCCCCGTCGCGCCCGAGGGACCCCCTGCCGATCGCGTTGCCGACGGCGAAGCGGGCCCGGCCGACGACGCTCCCGAGGAGAACATCGCCAAGGTGATACCGATGCCGATCTTTGACCCGTTCACCGAAGCGGACAAGCGGTGGTGAGCCGCGGGCCGGGGCAGAGCGGGGATTCCGCAGACGGGTACGGGCATCTGCAGCTGACCACCCTGCCGGGCTGGCGCGGGTTCGTCACCGAGATTCCCGCAGTGCCGGAACTGCTGCCCGAGGCGATCTGGTCGGGTCTCGCGGACGACAAACGAGCCTGCTACGACGATGACCGCATCGACCACCACTCAAGGTTGCTGGTGGTCCAGACTCCCACGATCCGCCAGGTCATCACCTCGGGCCGCCGCCTGATCCAGATGAACAAGAACGCCCACTACGGACGATGCGGCCTGATGGTGTCCGGCCCCGCCAGAACCGGCAAGACCACCGCGCTCACCCAACTCGGCAAGACCGTCGAGGTAATCCACAGACGGCGTCACCCGAATTCCTCCAGCGACATCCCGGTCATCTACATCACCGTCCCACCCGCCGCCACCCCCAAGATGATCGCGATGGAGTTCGCCCGGTTCTTCGACCTGCCGATCTCCACCAGGAGCAACATCACCGACATCGCCGACGCCGTCTGCGGCGTCAGTACGGACGCCCATGTGACCCTCGTCGCGGTCGACGAACTCCACAACCTCAACACCGCCACACGCGCCGGCGCCGAAGCCTCCGACACCCTGAAGTATTTCTCCGAACGCATCCCGGCCACCTTCGTCTATGCCGGAATCAGCCTGGAACGCACCGGACTGCTCTCCGGCCCTCG
>NZ_JBIVRD010000101.1:0-3816 GCF_044755565.1 Kitasatospora sp. NPDC092286
TTGCGCTCGCGTCACACACCACGGTCTACCGGATCAGGACCCGCCGCGAAGGTGAATCACACAGATTGATCACGACCGAATACGCGCCCTAGTCGAGGCCGGATCTATCACGACTTCATCGACCTGCTCTACAAGCACCAGCACGTTCGTGGCGCTACTGGTATTCGGCTGCAGACTCGTGCAGCTCTGGAGTGCTACGGCAGCAACGCCCTCGACCAGTCCGAGCGTACGCTCAGCTCTCTTCCGGGCCTCATCGCCCTGATCGCCGCCAAACGCCTCGCCGGGAGTTCCCAGCCGGTGATCGACATCTTGGCCTCCCACCCTGACGCCCAACGACCTGCCGAAGTCCCGACCGACGTGTGGCGGGCTTTCCTCGATGACGCTCTGCGACGCAGCGGCCTGTTGACGGTCCGCTCAGGGGAGTTCGTGTTCCTGCACCAGACCCTCCTGGAGTACCTGGCAGCCCGCCACGTCATCCCGGACGAGCAGGACGGCGCCCGTCTGCTTCGTCGACTGTTCGGACGATGGACCCGGTACGGCCCATCCACCAACGATCCAGGCATCAAGTGCCGCCTGTGGTTCCGCAAGATCTGGAGAGCACCGCTCAATGTGGAGGCGTCCTATCTCGGCTTCCTGCTCGACGTAGCCCAGGAGAAGGACCCCGCTGCTACCGACGTGCTCCTGCAACGTCTGGTTCGACGCGGGGGATTCGAAGCCTGCCGGTTCGTCGCCGAGCAGGCGCGCCTTGGCACTCTCGTCCCCGCTGAAATCATCGACGCCACCGCCGACCGCTGCGCAGCGCTGGCCCAGAACACTACGCTGAACAGCGCACTACGGGTGAAGGCCACCGAGTCGCTGGGAGCACTGGACGACCCTCGCGGCCGCGACCTATATGCGGTTCTGGCGGCCGACACCACCCTGGACGACCATTGGCAAATGCGAGCGGCTGCCATGATGGTCAAGCCCAACTCACCTGACGCCCCCTTGAGATTCTGAATGGTTGAGCTGCGGGACGAACTGATATTGGCGCTTGAGGTCGGTTTGCCCCTGAGACGAAATGGTGATTCTTCCCCAGAGGCTGACCTACCCCGTTCGTTCGCCGCCAGCGTCACGCAGCAGGCATACGCTACTGCTTCACCCACGCCTGAACGTCGGAGACCTTGAACTGCAGCTTCGTGTTCTTCCCACTCCCGAACCTGTACGGGATGAGACCCATGCGGGACGCCTCCCGATACACCCACGGAACTGACGTATTCAGATACTCCGCGGTCTCCCTGACGCTCACGGACTGCTGAGCCACGGGACCTCCTCTGTGACGGCTACCAATGCCGGAGAGGTTCGCACGGGAATAGCAGTTTGGCCGAGCCGCGATCACCTGCTAAACGTCGGCTCGGCAATCCCTGATCCCTCCAACCAGCTTGTCGGCAATCGCCGCCCGGCGCTTCCGCGAAAGCAACACCTTGCCTCCCAGCGAGTCGCGCTCGTAGGCACCGGGCCAGCTACGGCACCCCGGCGCCCGAGCACCGTCATCTGCTTCACCTGATCCAGCCCGCGGTTCTGTGAGTAATCTGGCGGCCGGGGAAGTTTGGGGAGCTGGCCGAATGGGGGTGCCCGCGGTGCTGGGTGTAGTGATGGTGCACGGCTTCATGTCGGGCCCGGAGGTGTGGGACCGGTTCACCGGCCTGATCGCTGAGGACACGGATCTGGCCGGAGCACAGGTGTTGCGCTTCGGGTACCGAACCAAGCTTTGGAAGCCGTGGAACCCCACGCGGGTAATCCCTTCGCTGGACACGGTGGCGGACAGCCTGAAGGAGTTTCTGCGCACGGAGGCCGAGCGGTTCGAGCGGTTGGTGCTGGTGGGCCACAGCATGGGTGGGTTGGTGATCCAGCGCCATCTGGTGCGGATGCTCGCCGACGGCCAGGGCCTCCAGGTAAACCGCATCAAGCGGGTCGTGCTGCTGGCCACCCCGAGCGCCGGCTCCCTGCTGGGTCTGGAGGCCCGCCGGGCGCTGTTGCACGGAAATCCTCAGGAGAGGCAACTGCGTCCGCTGAACGAGCAAGTCAGCGACACGCTGAGCAGGGTGTTGAAGGGCGTCATCAACGCGACCGAGTTGTCCGACTACACCTGCCCGATCCCCTTCTCCGTCTTCGCCGGTGAGGAGGACGGCGTCGTCCCCCGGGCATCCGCGCAGGCAGTCTTCTCCGACGCCGCGGTTCTGCCCGGAACCCACTTCACCATCGTCCAGCCCGACTCGGCCACGCACCGCAGCTACACCACCGTCAAGCGGTTGCTGTTGGAGGCGAGCACCGACAGCGACCCCCCAGATGGCACCGTAACCATCCTCGGGCCTGCCGCGTTGGAGGTCCACACTGCCACCTATCCCGACAAAGCAACGAGCCCCTCGGTATGGCTGACGCCCTACCTTCCGCGCGACCACGACCGCGAACTGTGCGACGCACTTCGCCCAGCGCTCACCGGCGGACCGTCCCGCCTGGTCGTCCTCATCGGCGAATCCTCCACTGGCAAGACCCGAGCCCTGTACGAGGCCCTGAGCACCCTTGCCCCCCATCACCCCCTGCTCCGCCCGTCCGGCGCTGCCAACCTGCTCGACATGCTCGAGGCCGGCCGCGTTCGGCCAGGCACGGTCCTGTGGCTCAACGAGGCTCAACGCTTCTTGTACGACGCCGGCGGCAAGGCCGCAGCCGAACAGCTTCACGCCCTGCTGCAGCGCAGCTCCGGAATCGTTGCCGTTGCGACACTCTGGCGTGAGCCGTACTGGAACGAACTCACCTCCGACCAGCCGGGGGCGCCGTACGCAGCCGCGAAAGCTCTGCTCACCCATCCGGCCCTCGCCACTCAAATCAGTGTCCCTCATCGCCTGTTCGAGGCCGACCTTCGGGCTTGGAGGGTCCTCGGCGCCAAACGATCCGATCCGCGGCTTCGGGAAGCTCTGAACGCTGGAGCCTCCGACGGGCGGGTCGTCCAGCACCTCAGCGGCGGACCGGAACTCGTGGACGCCTACACGGCAGGCCCTGGCGCCTACTACACCCACCAGGAGCATGCGCTCCTCACTGCTGCGCTGGACGCACGCCGGCTCGGCCACCGGGCCCCGCTGACCGCCGACTTCCTTGCCCACGCCGCCGACGGCGTCCTCGACGCCCGCCACCGGGCCGCCGATCCCCAATGGGCCCGCGCCCTCCTCGAAGGTCTAGCCGCCGGAGTCCGGGCCGACCGCACTCGTACGGACATCCGCAACACGCTCACCCCGCTCATCGCCGTCCGCAGCCGAGCCGGAGAGCCCGCTCGCTACGAACCAGCCGACTACCTGGATCAACACACCCTCCATCACCGTGCTGACCAACCCGGTGCCCCGTCCCTCTGGGAAGCCGTGACTATCCACCCGCTTGAACGGGATGACGTGGTCCGACTCGCGCAGGCAGCGTGGGATCGGGGGTTCCGCCAAACGGCCGTTCGACTATGGGATCGAGCGGTCCGGACTGGGCACCCCACACTGGCCCTGGCAAATCTCGGAAGAGAGCTGGATCCCGATCACACAGGTGGCGCCATAAGCGTCCTTTACGCCGACCCGACCAAACCGCGTGCAGTGGCCGATCTGCTGGGCGCACTTCACCAGGCCGGCGCCGACGAGGCTGTACAGGCGCTATTGGCATCCGACCCCGCCACCCAGGCAGACCTCGGCGATCTGCCCGCCGTGGCACAACTAGGGCGCGTATTCGGTCGTGATCAATCTGTGTGATTCACCTTCGCGGCGGGTCCTGATCCGGTAGACCGTGGTGTGTGACGCGAGCGCAACT
>NZ_JBIVRD010000102.1:0-3648 GCF_044755565.1 Kitasatospora sp. NPDC092286
CGGTCCGATATCCGCTCATCCGCAGGCGACTTGACCTGCCCCACCCTCGCCACACCACAACCAACGAGACACCGACCACAAAGTCACCGGCATTGTGGCTAGGCCGACGCCGTTGCGCTCCATGGTCTGGATGAAGGCGTCGACGACCTTGTGGTCGAAGGTGGCCATCCGGCGGCTGTGGAAGGCCGGGTAGAGGTGGTGTTCGAGGAGCGAGTCGAGGTGCCGCAGCGACGCCGGGGCGAGCGCGCGTTGGCCGGCCTTCCACTCCTCGGTGTACGTCCCGAAGTTCATCGCGCCGTACTTGCGGTTGCGCTCGGCCTTGCTCTGGCTCCAGGGGTTCTCGCGCTTCGCCCGGTAGATCTCGGTGAGCCGGTCGATCGCCTTGTCCTGGGTGGCGAAGCCGGACTCCTCGGTCTGCCTCCCGGCGGCGTTGCGGAAGCGGATCTTGTAGTCGTGGGGGCACTTCGACCACCGTGCCTGCGGGTGCTCGCAGGTCTTGAAGAAGGTGCCCATGCCGCGGGCCAGGGTCCTCGGTGCCATCGTGTGCGGTCTCCATCCCGTCCGATGCTGGCGTTCTGCTGACCGCAGATGGTTCGCCACACCCCTGACCTGGGAAGAAACGCGGATCACGTGGTATGTGGTGGAACTTCATCGGCCGCAGCCACCGGGACATCGTCGAGGCCCGCGAGGAGTGGCAGCGCGGGTCCGACCGCTTCGGCAGCGTCACCGGCCGCCCCGGAGACCGCCTTCCGGCCCCCGTCCTGCCGGGGGCGACCCTCACCCCGCGCGGCAATCCCCCGGTGCCACAGGCCGACTGAGATGGCGTCACCCAGATCTGGCCGACGGCGACGTCGGGGCACCACGGAAGCAGCGCGAGACCGCACGTCGGGCCGCGATGGGCCCGCCCGCTGTGGACCCACGCCGAGGGGGTGAACACCGCGCTGCCGGCCTTCCTCGCGAAGTGACCGGACCGGCCGCGGCGACCGGCCCGTCGCCGCGGCCGTCCTGGCCCGCCGGCGGCTCCGACCGGCCGAGCCCGTCCGCCTCCGGGAGGCCGCCACCTCGGCGACCGTCCGCCCACGGGGTCCGCGGCTCATCATTGGTCCGCGATGACGGAGGTCATGGCACGGCGGCCTCCCGCCGCCCTCCGGCCGGACGGCGGTTGCGGCCGGACGGCGGTTGCGGCCCGGACCGTCGGCGCCAACGGGCAGGCCCTGCGGGCGCCGACCTCCTCGGTCCTGTTGCTGTCGGCCGGACCGTTCAGCGGTGGTTGACGATGACGGAGATGCCCCAGCCGATCGCGGCGAGCACTGCGGCGAAGCACAGGCCGGCGACGGCGTAGCCGCCAGTCCGGGCCGGTGGGTTAAGGGCGCGCAGGCCGATGGCGAACAGGGCCGGCAGGCCTGCGCCGGCGAGCAGGCCGACCGCGACGATCTTCCACAGCGCGGCCAGGTTGATCCAGGAGTTCACCAGGTGACCTTCTCCGTGTCCGGGGCCGGGGCCGGGGCCACCGAACCCGTCCATGCGGCGTTGACGTTCTCCGGTGTCACGGCGGGGTGGCGGGAGGCCGCGAAGAAGGCGATCGAGGCCAGCACCAGCGCGATGAAGATCACCACAATGCCCGGGGTCCCGCCGATCCCGTGGGCGGCCCAGTAGGCCGCGGCACCGACCACGGCGGAGGTCGGCAGGGTGGACAGCCAGGCCACCGCCATCCGGCGGGCGATGTGCCAGCGCACCACGGCGCCTTTCCTGCCGACCCCCGAGCCCAGGATCGACCCGGTGGCCACATGGGTGGTGGAGAGCGAGTAGCCGAAGTCGGTGGAGGAGAGGATCACGGCGGCCGAAGCGGACTCGGCGGCCATCCCCTGCGGCGGCTCGATCTCCAGGAGCCCCTTGCCCAGCGCCCGGATGACCCGCCAGCCGCCGAGGTAGGTGCCAAGGGCGATCGCTGTCGCGCAGGATGCGATCACCCAGGTCGGGGACCTGGCCCCGGTGTCCAGGGTGCCGTTGGCGATCAGGGCCAGCGTGATGACGCCCATGGTCTTCTGCGCGTCGTTGGTGCCGTGGGCGAGCGAGACCATGGAGGCCGAGCCGACCTGGCCGAGCCGGAAGCCGCGCCCGCGCGGGCGTTCGGGCACGCCGCGGGTGAGGCGGTAGACGAGGTAGGTGCCGATCGCGGCGACCGTGCCGGCGATGAACGGAGACAGCGCGGCGGGCACGATCACCTTGGAGACCAGGCCCTGCCATTTGACGGCGGAAGCGCCGGCCGCGGCCATCGTCGCCCCGACCACGCCGCCGATGAGCGCGTGCGAGGAACTGGAGGGGATGCCGAGGAACCAGGTGGTCAGGTTCCACAGGATGCCGCCGACCAGGCCGGCGAAGACCACGGTCAGGGTCACGCCTCCGCTGTCGACCAGGCCGCCGGCGATGGTCGCCGCGACGGCGGTCGACAGGAACGCGCCGACGAGGTTCAGCACCGCCGAGACGGCGACCGCGACGCGCGGGCGGAGTGCCTCGGTGACGATCGAGGTCGCCATGGCGTTGCCGGTGTCGTGGAATCCGTTGGTGAAGTCGAAACCCAGCGCGGTGGCGACAACCAGCGCCAGGACCGCGTCGTTGCCGGTCACGGGCCCGAACCTAGCCCGTCGGTCGCACCGGCCCGGCCCCGCCGTGACCCGGCGCGCCGGGTCACCGCAGGGCCGCCAGCCGATCGGACCAATAGCGCGGCACGGGGGTTCCGCCCCGCGTGTCGACGAGACCCGCGCGGGGCGGCAGCGGGCCTTCACGCGGCCGACGCACAGGAGCCCGCCGGCGCCGTGGCGTTTCCCGGGTGGGAGTTGTCGAGTTATGTGAGCGGTACCGCGTTCGTCGTCGACGGCTTCACGACCCCGGTCATCTGACGCCGAATCAGCCATCAACCATCCGGGCGGCGCGGCCCGGACCGCACCAGGCAGACAGAACAGCCCCTGCAGGAGGGTCTCCGATGAACCAGAACGATGTGAGCGAAGCCGCCAAGGCTGTCGTCCGGCGCAACACCGAGGAGGTCCAGGGCGGCGGGAACTGGGCCCTGTTCGACGAGCTCTGGGCCGACGACTTCGTCGACCACACCCCCCAGCCGGGGCGCACCCCCGACAAGGCCGGCGCGCTGGAGCTCTACCGGGTACTGCGGGCGGCATTCCCCGACTTCCGCCCCGAGATCCACTGGCAGGCCGCCGACGGCAACCTCGTCACCACCTACAAGACCTACCACGGCACCCACAGCGGCGAATTCTTCGGGATCGCGCCCACCGGCCGGAAGGTCCACTTCGAAACCGTGGACGCCATGCGGGTGGTCGACGGCAAGATCACCGAGCACTGGGGGGTGGCGAACCTCTTCTCCCTCATGGAGCAACTGGGCGCCGGGACCGGTGCGGCGTGAACGAGCGGGGGGTTACCCATGACGCCATCACCACCTGGGCCATCCCGCCGAGGTCCGACGTCACGCACCGGCGATGCCCGGCCCTTCGGCGCAGCCTGAGCAAGTACGCTGCACCAAAGGGTCTATGACGTCAGGTCAGCTTGTCGTTTTACCTCCGGTGATCGGCTTGAGGTTGTTCGATCTGGTCACCCACATGGGGATCTGCCGGACACGGCGACGACCTCCGTTTC
>NZ_JBIVRD010000103.1:0-3548 GCF_044755565.1 Kitasatospora sp. NPDC092286
GACGGACCCGACCCACTGACGTCACTGCTACCGTCCCTGGCCTCCTGGCGACGCCGCAGCCGCGAACAGGCACTCACCGACTCCTGGCGCTACCGGATCACCTGGAAACCACTGCCGGAGATCAAGTCCACCGCCCCCTCGGGGGTTTGGCTGCTGGTGACACCCGCCGACCGGCCCGATACACGCCCGGTGGTCGATGCCCTCACCCGGCAGGGCATGACCCTGCTGCCCCTGGAGGTCGGCGCGGCCGACGCCGACCGCGAGGCACTCGCCTCCCGCATCCGGCAGACGCTGGACGGCACGGCCCCCGCCGGAGTGCTCTCCCTCCTGGCACTGGCCGAAGGCCCGCACCCGGGCTGCCCCGAACTGCCGGCCGGGCTCGGCCTCACCCTGACGCTGATCCAGGCCCTCGGCGACGCGGGCACCGACGCGCCGCTCTGGCTCGCCACCCGGAGCGCCGTCACCACCGGCAGGCCGGAATCCGTCGCGGACCCGCTCCAGTCCATGGTCTGGGGCCTGGGACGGATCGCCGCGCTGGAGTACCCCCAGCGCTGGGGCGGCATGATCGACCTCCCCCCGGCCCTGGACCCCGCCTCCGCGGCACGGCTGGCCGTGGTACTGGCAGGCGGGGCCGACGCGGAGAACGAGGTGGCGGTCCGCCCCTCCGCGGCCTTCGGCCGGCGACTCGTCCGAGCCACGCCGAGCGGGACCGAGCGCGGGACCTGGCAGCCCCAGGGCACCGCGCTGATCACCGGCGGCACCGGCGGCCTGGGCGGTCACGTCGCCCGGTGGCTGGCCCGCGGCGGCGCCGAGCACCTGGTACTCGTCAGCCGCAGCGGACCGGCCGCCCCCGGCGCGCAGCAGCTGAAGGCCGAACTCACCGAACTCGGCGCCCGGGTCACCATCGCCGCCTGCGACGTGACCGACCGCGACGCCCTGACCGCACTGCTCGACCGCCTGGACGCCGCGGGCTCCCCCGTGCGGTCGGTCTTCCACACGGCCGGTGTCCTGGACGACGGGGTCATCGACACCGTCACCGCGGACCGGGCCCGCACCGTACTGCGTCCCAAGGTGGATGCCGCGCTGAACCTGCACGAGCTGACCAAGGACCGGGACCTGACCGCCTTCGTGCTGTTCTCCTCGTTCGCGGGCACGCTGGGCGGACCGGGCCAGGGCAGCTATTCGGCGGCGAACGCCTTCCTGGACGCCCTGGCGCAGCAGCGCCACGCCGCCGGCCTGGCGGCGACGGCCGTCGCCTGGGGCCCCTGGGCCGGCGGCGGTCTGGTCGACGACGCCACCGAGGCGCGGCTGCGCAGGAACGGCATGCCGGCGATGGAGCCCGAGTCGGCGATCGCCGCACTCCAGCTGGCCCTCGACCTGGGCGACCCGTTCGTGGCCGTGGCCGACATCGACTGGGAGCGGCTGACGGCGTCCTCGCCCACCGGCCCCACGGCGCCCGTGCTCAGCGAGCTGCCCGAGGTGCGCGGCGTCCTCGGCGCCGCCACCGGATCCGCCGCGGCGACCGGCACCAGCGGCGACGACTCCCCGCTGGCACAGCAGCTGGCGGGCCTGTCGGACGGCGACGCCGAACAGGCCCTGGTGGCGCTGGTCAGTGCCCAGGTGGCCGCCGTACTCGGCTACACCGACCCGGAATCCGTCGAGGTGGGCCGGGCGTTCCGCGAGCTGGGCTTCGACTCGCTCACCGCCGTCGACCTGCGTAACCGGCTGTCGGCCGCGACCGGCATGCGGCTGCCGGTCACCCTGGTCTTCGACTACCCGTCGGTCACCGCGCTGGCCCAGCACCTGCGTTCCGAGCTGATCGGCACCCGGCCCGCCGCGCCCGAGCCGGTATCCGGCGCCGCGCCCGTCGACGACGACCCGATCGCGATCATCGCGATGAGCTGCCGGTTCCCCGGAGGCGTGACCACCCCCGAGGAGCTGTGGGAGCTGATCGACGAGGGCCGCGACGCGGTCTCCGACTTCCCCACCGGCCGGGGCTGGGACATCGAGGGCCGCTACGACCCGGACCCCGACAAGCCGGGCACCTTCTACGCGCGCGGCGGCGGATTCCTCTACGACGCCGACCACTTCGACCCGACGTTCTTCGGAATCTCGCCGCGTGAGGCACTGGCGATCGACCCGCAGCACCGGCTGCTGCTGGAGACCTCCTGGGAGGCCTTCGAACGGGCCGGCATCGCACCGGCGTCGATGAAGGGCACCGAGGCGGGCGTGTTCATCGGCGCCAGCTACAACGACTACGGGTCCCGCTTCCAGCAGGCACCCGAGGAGTTCGAGGGCTACCTCGCGACGGGCAGCGCCAGCAGCGTCGCCTCCGGGCGGGTGTCCTACACCTTCGGTCTGCAGGGACCCTCGCTGACCGTGGACACGGCCTGCTCGTCCTCGCTGCTCGCGCTGCACCTGGCCGCGCAGTCCCTGCGGCAGGGTGAGTGCTCGATGGCGCTGGCCGGCGGTGTGGTCGTGATGTCCACCATGGACAGCTTCATCGAGTTCAGCCGTCAGCGGGCCATGGCCCCCGACGGCCGGTGCAAGGCGTTCTCCGCGCAGGCGGACGGCGCCGGGTGGGCCGAGGGCACCGGGATGGTCCTGCTGGAACGGCTGTCCGACGCCCGGCGCAACGGGCACCGGGTACTCGGCGTGATCCGTGGCTCCGCCGTCAACCAGGACGGCGCCAGCAACGGCCTCACCGCCCCGAACGGGCCCGCGCAGCAGCGCGTCATCCAAACGGCGCTCGCCTCCGCCGGGCTCTCACCGGCGGATGTGGACGCGGTGGAGGCACACGGCACCGGCACCCCGCTCGGTGACCCGATCGAGGCGGGCGCGCTGCTGGCGACGTACGGTCAGGGGCGTTCCGTGGAGCGGCCGTTGTGGCTGGGGGCGCTGAAGTCCAACATCGGTCACACGCAGGCCGCTTCCGGTGTGGCCGGCGTGATCAAGATGGTGATGGCGATGCGGCACGGTGTGCTGCCCCGCACCCTGCACGCCGACGAGCCCTCCGGGAAGATCGACTGGTCGGCGGGCGCGGTCGAGCTGCTGACCGAGGCCCGGCCCTGGCCGCAGACCGGCGCGCCGCGCCGAGCGGGCGTGTCGGCGTTCGGCGTCAGCGGCACGAATGTCCATCTGATCCTGGAGCAGGCGCCGGAAACCGACGACGAGCCCCAGAGCGCGGCCCCTGCGGCACCGGACAGCGCTTCCGTGGTGCCGTGGGTGGTGTCGGGCAAGTCCCCGGCGGCACTGCGCGCCCAGGCCGCGCGGCTGCGTGAGCAGGTGGCGGCGTCGCCGGAACTGTCGCCGGTGGACGTGGGCTTCTCGCTCGCGACCGCCCGGACGGCGTTCGAGTACCGCGCCGCCGTGACCGGACGCGACGTCGCGGAACTGCTGCGCGGCCTGGAGGGCCTGGCCGACGACCACAGCGACGGCACGCGGCCCGTGCCTGGCCGGACGGCGTTCATGTTCACCGGTCAGGGTGCGCAGCGTCTGGGGATGGGTCGGGAGTTGTATGGGGTGTTCCCGGTGTTCGCGGCGGCGTT
>NZ_JBIVRD010000104.1:0-3477 GCF_044755565.1 Kitasatospora sp. NPDC092286
CGGTGTCCCGGTGGACTGGACGGCGACCGGCACCGCCGGGAAGCCCATCGACCTGCCCACTTACGCCTTCCAGCACCAGCGCTACTGGCTCGACGACACCGCCGCCACGGACACCGACACCGCCCCGGCGGCGGAGGACGCCACGTTCTGGGAGGCCGTGGAAAGCGAGGACTGGGACTTCCTGGGCACCGTCCTCGAACTCTCCCAGGACGCCCCGCTGAGCGACGTCCTCCCGGCGCTCGCCTCCTGGCGCCGCAAGCGCCGGCAGGAGTCCGTCCTCGACCAGTGGCGCTACCGCATCGACTGGAAGCCGCTTCCCGAAGCGGGCGCCGGGGTCACCGGCCTGTCGGGCACCTGGGTGGTGGCGTTCCCGACCGGCCACGCGACCGACGAGCTGGTGAACTCCGCCGCCCGCGCCCTGGTCGAGCGCGGCGTGCGGGTGGTCCCGCTGGAACTCGACACCGACGGCACCGACCGGGCCGCGTACGTGGACCGGCTCGGCGAGGCGCTCACCGCCGCCTCCTCCTCCGGTACGCAGCTCGCCGGCGTGCTGTCCTTCCTCGCCCTGGACGAGGCCCCGCACCCCGTGCACCCCGCGATGTCGGCGGGCCTCGCCGGTTCGCTGCTGCTCGTCCAGGCTCTCGGCGACGCCCGACTGGAGGTGCGGCTCTGGCTGGCCACCAGGGGGGCGGTGTCCGCCGGGCGTACGGACGAACCGGTCGGCCCGGTGCAGGCCCAGGTCTGGGGCCTGGGCAGGGTCGTGGCACTCGAACAGCCCGAGCGCTGGGGTGGCCTGATCGACCTGCCGGAGACGCTGGACGAGCGCGCCGCCAACCGCCTCTGCGCCGTGCTCGCGGGCTCGACCCAGGAGGACCAGCTCGCGGTCCGCGGCTCCGGGATCCTCGCCCGCCGCCTGGTCCGCGCCCCGCTGGCCGTGGACGAGGGGACCGGCGGCCCGGCCTGGCGGACCTCGGGCACCGCCCTGGTCACCGGCGGAACCGGAGCGCTCGGCCCGCACATCGCGCGCTGGCTGGCCGACAGCGGCAGCGAGCACGTGGTGCTGACCAGCCGGCGCGGCCCGTCCGCCCCTGGCATGGCCGAGCTGACGGACGAACTGGCCGAGCGTGGAGTCAGGTTGACCGTGGCGGCCTGCGACGCCGCCGACCGGGACAGCCTGGCCGGGGTGCTGGCCGCCCTGCGTGCGGACGGCGAGTCCGTGCGGACGGTCATCCACGGCGCCGCGTTCATCGAGCTGGCCTCGCTGGCCGACTCGGGCCTGGGCGAGTTCGCCGACGTCCTCGCGGCCAAGGTCGGCGGCGCCCGCCATCTGGACGAGCTGCTCGGCACGGAGGAGCTGGACGCGTTCGTCCTGTTCTCGTCCATCGCCGGCGTGTGGGGCAGCGGCGACCACGGCGCGTACGCCGCCGCCAACAGCTACCTGGACGCGCTCGCCGAGGAGCGGCGCGCCCGTGGCCTGTCGGCGACCTCCATCGCCTGGGGCGTCTGGAACGTCTGGGACCCGGAGCGGCTCCCCGACGGCGTCAAGCCCGAACAGCTCCAGGCCCGGGGCCTGCCCTTCCTCGACCCGGCGACGGCCTTCGTCGCGATGAACCAGAGCCTCGCCCGGGGCGAGACCTTCGTCGCGGTCGCGGAGGTCGACTGGGACCGCTTCGTCCCGGTCTTCACCTCGGCCGGCCCGCGCCCGCTGCTCATGGGCGTTCCCGAGGCCCGGCAGGTGCTGGAGGAGGCCTCCGCCGAGAACCGGCCCGCAGGCGCCGCCGGTCCGGCCGAGTCCTCGCCGCTGCGCGAGCGGCTCTCCGGACTCGGGGCGGCCGAACGCGAGCGCGCCCTGCTGGAGCTGGTCCGGTCGGAAGCCGCCTCCGTGCTCGGACACGGCTCCGCCGACGCGGTGGCCGGGAGCCGGGCCTTCCGCGAGCTGGGCTTCGACTCGCTCACCGCGGTCGAACTGCGCAACCGGGTCCGCAAGACCACCGGTCTGCGCCTGCCCGCCACCCTGGTCTTCGACTACCCGTCCCCGACCGTCCTCGCCCGCTATCTGGCCGGAGAACTCTTCGGCACGGCGGAGGGCGCGCCCGGCGCGGCCGACTCCGCGACGGCGGTCCGGCCACTGGACGACGACCCGATCGCGATCATCGGGATCGGCTGCCGCTTCCCCGGCGATGTGACCTCCCCGGAGGAGCTCTGGCAACTGCTCCGCGACGGAGGCGACGTCATCTCAGAACTGCCGACGGACCGTGGCTGGGACGTCGAGTCGCTCTACGACCCGGACCCGGAGCAGCACGGCAAGACCTACACCCGGCACGGCGGTTTCCTGTACGACGCGGCGGAGTTCGATGCGGGCTTCTTCGGGATCTCGCCGCGTGAGGCGCTGGCGATGGACCCGCAGCAGCGGTTGCTGCTGGAGACGTCCTGGGAGGCGTTCGAGCGGGCGGGCATCGACCCGCGCAGCCTGCACGGCAGCCGGACGGCGGTCTTCGCGGGCGTCAGCTACCACGACTACGGCTCCCGGCTGCGCGAGGCCCCGGAAGGGGTGGAGGGCTACCTCGGTACGGGCAGCACCGCGAGCATCGCTTCTGGCCGGGTCTCGTACATCCTCGGCCTGGAGGGCCCGGCGGTCACCCTGGACACCGGCTGCTCCTCCTCGCTGGTGGCGCTGCACCTGGCCGCCGAGTCGCTGCGCCGTGGCGAGTCCTCGCTCGCCCTCGCGGGCGGTGTCTCGGTGATGGCCGTGCCCACCTCCTTCACCGAGTTCAGCCGGCAGCGCGGGCTCTCCGTGGACGGCAGGTGCCGGGCCTTCTCGGCGGACGCCGACGGGATGGGCATGGCGGAGGGTGTCGGCCTGGTGCTGCTGGAGCGGCTGTCGGACGCGCGGCGCAACGGGCACCAGGTGCTGGCGGTGGTGCGGGGCAGCGCGCTCAACCAGGACGGTGCGAGCAACGGCCTGACGGCGCCGAACGGTCCTTCGCAGCAGCGGGTGATCCGTCAGGCGCTCGCCAACGCCGGGCTGAAGAGCTCGGACGTGGACGCGGTGGAGGCGCATGGGACGGGTACCAAGCTGGGTGACCCGATCGAGGCGCAGGCGCTGCTGGCCACCTATGGGCAGGACCGTCCGGAGGACCGGCCGCTGTGGCTGGGCTCGGTGAAGACGAACATCGGGCACACGCAGGCGGCCGCCGGTGCGGCCGGGCTGATCAAGATGGTGATGGCGCTGCGGCACGAGGTGCTGCCGCGCACGCTGCACGCCGAGGTTCCGACTCCGCAGGTGGACTGGAGCGCCGGGAACATCGCGCTGCTGACGGAGGAGGTCGCCTGGCCTGCGGGTGAGCGGCCGCGTCGGGCGGGTGTGTCCTCCTTCGGCATCAGCGGGACGAATGCGCACGTGGTGCTGGAGGAGGCTCCGGAGGCTGAGGCCGATGCCGAGGTGACCGCGCCGGTTGGTGGTGTGGTGCCGTGGGT
>NZ_JBIVRD010000105.1:0-3476 GCF_044755565.1 Kitasatospora sp. NPDC092286
GCTGAACTGCACGTGGCGGGTGTGGAGTTCGACTGGGAGGGCGTGTTCGCGGGCCGGGAGGCGGGCCGGATCGCCCTGCCCACCTACCCCTTCCAACGCGAGACCTACTGGCTCGCCCCGGCCGAGCCCGCCGTACTGCGAGAGTCGGCGGATCGTTTCCCGGCCGACGACTGGCGGTACCGCGCGGTGTGGAAGCCGCTGCCCACGGGTGCGGCGAGGGCCGGCCTGTCCGGCACCTGGCTGGTGGTGGCACCGATCGGCGGCGGTGCGCTCGTCGACCCGTGCGTGGGAGCGCTCTCCCGGGCCGGTGCCGAGGTACTGGTGGCGGAGTGGGACGCCGCCGCCGGCCTGGACCGGGCCGACGCGGCCGAGCTGGTGAGGTCGGCGCTGGCGGGCGTCGCGCTGGCCGGGGTGCTGAGCCTGGTGCCCGGTGCCGCGCCGGGGCTGGTCCTGGTGCAGGCCCTGGGGGGCGCCGAGGTGGAGGCTCCCCTCTGGCTGGCCACCTGCGGTGGCGTGTCGGTCGGATCGGGGGAGCTGGTGGACCCGGCGCAGGCCTCCGTGTGGGGCCTGGGACGGGTGGCCGCGCTGGAGCTGCCCGACCGCTGGGGCGGTCTGGTGGACCTGCCGCAGGTGCTGGACGAGCGGGCGGCGGATCACCTGGTGGCGGCGCTGAACGGGTCGCAGGGTGAGGACCAGGTCGCGGTTCGCGCTTCGGGGCTTCTCGCCCGTCGCCTGGTCCGGGCCGGTTCGACCTCCCGCGCCGAGGTGCCGCTGTGGCAGCCGCGCGGCACGGTCCTGGTGACCGGTGGCACGGGCGCGTTGGGCGGCCGGGTGGCCCGGTGGGCGGTGTCCAAGGGCGCCGAGCATCTGGTCCTGGTAGGCCGGCGTGGTGAACAGGCCCCGGGAGCCGTGGAGTTGCGTGAGGAACTGACGGCTCTGGGCGCGGCGGTGGATCTCGTCGCGTGCGATGTCACCGATCGCTCCGCGCTGGCCGGGCTGCTGGAGTCGCTGCCGGACCTCACGGCGGTGGTCCACGCGGCCGGCCTCCTGGACGACGGCGTGCTGGACGCGCTGACGCCCGAGCGACTGATGCGGGTGCTGCGTCCGAAGGCGGACGCGGCGCTGTTCCTCGACGAGTTGACCCGTGACCGGGAGCTCGACGCCTTCGTCCTCTTCTCCTCCGCCGCCGCGACCTTCGGCAACGAGGGCCAGGCGAACTACGCCGCGGCGAACGCCTTCCTCGACGGGCTCGCCGAGCGCCGCCGTGGGCTGGGCCTCCCCGCCACCTCCGTGGCCTGGGGCGCCTGGGCCGACTCCGGGATGGCCACCGACGAGGCGGCCTCGGCCCAGCTGCACCGCAGCGGATTCCCGGCCATGGCACCGGAGTCGGCGCTGACCGCGCTGGAGCGGGCGGTCGGCAGCGGCGAGGCGGCGGTGACCGTCGCCGACGTGGACTGGGCGCGGTTCGTCCCGGCCTTCACCGCCGGACGCCCCAGCCCGCTGATCGCCGACCTGCCCGAGGTCCGCGAGCTCACCGCCGCCGCACGGTCGGGGGCGAGCACCGGAGCGGGAGGCCAGGCCCCGCTGGAACAGCGGCTGGCCGGCCTCGGCCGGGCCGAACGCGAGGCGCTGATCGTGGAGTTGGTGCGCACGCAGGCGGCCCTGGTCCTCGGCCACGCCGGCCCGCAGGCCGTCGACCCGCGACGCGCCTTCAAGGACCTCGGGTTCGACTCGCTCGGCTCGGTCCAACTGCGCAACCGCCTGAACGCGGTGACCGGCCTCCGGCTGCCCAGCAGCCTGGTCTTCGACTACCCGACCCCCGGGGACCTCGCCCGCTTCCTGGGCACCGAACTCCCGTACGGCGAGGCGGACTCCGAGGCGGCGGGGGCCCCGGTGGTCGCGGCCGGTGCCGGGGTGAGCGATGAGCCGATCGCGATCGTCGCGATGAGCTGCCGGTTTCCGGGCGGGGTGCGGACGCCGGAGGACCTGTGGCGGCTGGTGGCGGCGGGCGGCGACGCGATCTCGGTGTTCCCGGACGACCGTGGCTGGGATCTGGAGGCGCTGTACGACGAGGACCCGGAGCGCTCGGGGACCTCGTACGTGCGGGAGGGCGGTTTCCTGTACGACGCGGCGGAGTTCGATGCGGGCTTCTTCGGGATCTCGCCGCGTGAGGCGCTGGCGATGGACCCGCAGCAGCGGTTGCTGCTGGAGACGTCCTGGGAGGCGTTCGAGCGCGGCGGGATCGACCCGCACTCGATGCGGGGCGGCAAGGTCGGCGTCTTCGTCGGAAGCAACGGGCAGGACTACGCGAGCCTGTTGCGGCAGGTGCCGGAGACCGTCGAGGGCTACCTCGGGATCGGCATCGCCGCGAGCGTGGCCTCGGGCCGGATCGCGTACAGCCTGGGGCTGGAGGGCCCGGCGGTCACGGTGGACACGGCCTGCTCGTCGTCGCTGGTGGCGCTGCACCTGGCGGCCCAGGCTCTGCGGGCGGGTGAGTGCACGCTGGCGCTGGCCGGCGGCATCACGATCATGACGACCCCCGAGGTCTTCGTGGAGTTCAGCCGTCAGCGCGGGCTGGCGCCGGACGGGCGCTGCAAGGCCTTCGCGGTGGGCGCGGACGGTACGGGCTGGGGCGAGGGTGTCGGCCTGGTGCTGCTGGAGCGGCTGTCGGACGCGCGGCGTAACGGGCACCAGGTGCTGGCGGTGGTGCGCGGTACGGCGGTGAACCAGGACGGTGCGAGCAACGGGCTGACGGCGCCGAACGGTCCTTCGCAGCAGCGGGTGATCCGGCAGGCGCTGGCGAACGCGGGTCTCACCACCTCGGACGTGGACGCGGTGGAGGCGCATGGGACGGGTACCAAGCTGGGTGACCCGATCGAGGCGCAGGCGCTGCTGGCCACGTACGGGCAGGACCGGCCGGAGGGCCGTCCGCTGTGGCTGGGCTCGCTGAAGTCCAACATCGGGCACACGCAGGCGGCGGCCGGTGCGGCCGGGCTGATCAAGATGGTGATGGCGCTTGAGAATGGCCTGCTGCCGCGCACGCTGCACGTGAACGAGCCCTCGCCGCACATCGACTGGTCGGCGGGCGCGGTACGCCTGCTGACCGAGGAACTGCCCTGGCCGGAGCTCGGCCGTCCGCGCCGCGCGGGTGTCTCGGCTTTTGGCGTGAGCGGGACGAATGCGCACGTGGTGCTGGAGGAGGCTCCGGAGGCTGAGGCCGATGCCGAGGTGACCGCGCCGGTTGGTGGTGTGGTGCCGTGGGTGGTGTCGGGTCGGACGGAGGCCGCGTTGCGGGCGCAGGCGGCTCGGCTGCGGGAGTTCCTGGCGGGTGCCGGGGCGTCGGCGGAGCCGGCCGAGGTGGCGGCGGGCCTGGCTTCGGGCCGGTCGGTGTTCGAGCACCGGGCGGTGCTGGTTGGCGGTGAACTCGGCGAGTTCGAATCTCTGCTGGAGGCTTTGGCGCAGGGTCGTGCCGCCGC
>NZ_JBIVRD010000106.1:0-3430 GCF_044755565.1 Kitasatospora sp. NPDC092286
GACGGACCCGACCCACTGACGTCACTGCTACCGTCCCTGGCCTCCTGGCGACGCCGCAGCCGCGAACAGGCACTCACCGACTCCTGGCGCTACCGAATCACCTGGAAACCACTGGCCGATCCGAAGACAACCGTGCCGCCGGGCACCTGGGCGGCCGTGGTTCCCGCGGGCGTCCCCGAGGCGCGGCGAGTGGTCGAGGCGCTGCGTGAGCAGGGCATGAACGTGCTGCCCCTGGAGGTGAAGGCAGCAGACGCCGACCGCGGCGCTTTTGCCTCACACCTGCGGGAGACGCTGGACGGCACGGCCCCCGCCGGAGTGCTCTCCCTCCTGGCACTGGCCGAAGGCCCGCACCCGGGCTGCCCCGAGCTGCCGGCCGGGCTCGGCCTCACCCTGGCGCTGATCCAGGCCCTCGGCGACGCGGGCACCGACGCGCCGCTCTGGCTCGCCACCCGGAGCGCCGTCACCACCGCCCCCGCCGGCACCGCCGGTGCCGACCGGCCGGTGGACCCCGCTCAGGCCGCCGTGTGGGGCCTGGGACGAGTCGCCGCCCTCGAACACCCGCAGCGCTGGGGCGGCATGGTCGACCTCCCCGAGAGCCTGGACCGCCGCGCCGCCACGCTGCTGTGCGCCGCCCTGGCCGGCCCCGACAACGAGGACCAGCTCGCCGTACGCGGCACCCGGCTCCTCGTCCGCAGACTGGTCCGGTCGTCCCTGGCCGCGGCGGACCCCGTCCCGGCCTGGACGCCCCGTGGCACCGTACTGATCACCGGCGGCACCGGCGGCATCGGCAGCCAGACGGCCCGGTGGCTGGCCCGCCGCGGCGCGGAACACCTGGTGCTCACCAGCCGCAGCGGACCGGCCGCCCCCGGCGCGCAGCAGCTGAAGGCCGAACTCACCGAACTCGGCGCCCGGGTCACCATCGCCGCCTGCGACGTGACCGACCGCGACGCCCTGACCGCACTGGTCCGGCAGGTGGAGGCCGACGGTTCGCAGATCCGCACCGTGCTGCACATCGCCGGCGCGGGCGTGCTCGTGCCGCTCGCCGACACCGACCTCCTGGAGTTCTCCGACACCGCCCACGCGAAGATCGTCGGCGCGGCCAACCTGGACGCGGTCTTCGACCACTCCGCACTGGACGCCTTCGTGCTCTTCTCCTCCATCTCGGCGGTCTGGGGAAGCGGGGAGCACGGCGCCTACGCGGCGGCCAACGCGTACCTCGACGGCCTCGCCGAGCGGCGCCGGGCCCGCGGCCTCGCCGCCACCTCGGTGGTCTGGGGCATCTGGAGCCCCGAGGACGGCGGCGGCATGGCCGCCAACCTCGCCGAGGAGCAGCTGCGCGGCCGCGGCATCCCCTTCATGTCGCCGCAGTCGGCCATCAACGCCTTCCAGCAGGTCCTGGACCGCGACGAGAGCGTGGTGGTCGTCGCGGACATCGACTGGGAGCGGTTCGTGCCGGTCTTCACCTCCGCACGGCCCAGCCCGCTGCTCGGTGAGGTGCCGGAGGTCGCCAGGATCCTGGCCACCGAAGCCGCCCCGGCCGGGGCCGGGGACGACGACTCCTCCGTGCGCCTGCGGCTGACCGGGCTGTCCGCCGAGGAGCGCCGGCGCGCCATCTCCGAGCTGGTGTGCACCCAGATCGCCTCGGTGCTCGGGTACCCCGGCCCGTCGGCCGTCGACGAGTCACGGGCCTTCCGGGAACTCGGATTCGACTCGCTGAGCGCCGTCGACCTCCGCAACCGGCTGAGCGCGGCGACCGGGCTGCGGCTGCCCGTCACGGTGGTGTTCGACTATCCGCGGGCCCGCGCGCTGGCCGAGCACATCGGTGCCGCGCTCTTCCCCGAGCAGGCCCCCGCGGCCCCGGCCGACCCCGCGGAAGCGGAAGCCCGGGAGCTGCTGAATTCCATTCCGCTGCTGCGGCTTCAGGAATCCGGACTGCTCGACGAACTGCGCAGGCTGGCACAGTCGCCCGACACCGAATCCGCCGCGGTGCACGGCGACGGCGACTCCACGGATGCCATCGACGACATGGACGTCGACGGGCTGATCCGTATGGCGTACGACAACTAATGACCTCTGAAGAGAAGAAAAGAGCGGAGCACCCGATGACAAGCGCCGATGACAAACTCGTGGGAGCGCTGCGCGAGTCCCTGAAGGAGACCGAGCGACTGCGGCGGGCCCATCAGCAGCTCACCTCGGCGTCCCGGGAGCCGATCGGTATTGTCGCCATGAGTTGCCGTTACCCCGGGGTCAATTCCCCCGAGGAACTGTGGAATCTGGTCGCGGAGGAAAAGGACGCCATCTCCGGATTCCCGGTCAACCGCGGCTGGGACCTGGACGGCCTCTACGACCCGGACCCCGACCAGCAGGGAAAGATCTACACGACCGAGGGCGGTTTCCTGCACGACGCCGACCGTTTCGACCCGGCGTTCTTCGGCATATCGCCGCGTGAGGCCAGCGCCATGGACCCCCAGCAGCGGCTGCTGCTGGAGACCTCCTGGGAGGCCTTCGAGCGGGCCGGCATCGACCCCTCGGCCCTGAACGGCAGCAAGGTCGGCCTCTTCGTCGGAGCGGCGTACCAGGGCTGGGGCATCGACTACCAGAACGTCCCCGACGGCATGCAGGGCCACCTGGTCACCGGCATGTCGACCAGCGTCATCTCCGGCCGCGTCTCGTACACCCTCGGCCTGGAGGGCCCCGCCGTCACGGTCGACACCGCCTGCTCGTCGTCGCTGGTGGCCCTGCACCTCGCCGTCCAGTCGCTGCGCCAGGGCGACTGCTCCATGGCCATGGTCGGCGGCACCGCGGTGATGGCCGACCCGCTCGGCCTGGTCGGCTTCAGCCGCCAGCGCGGCCTGGCCCAGGACGGCCGCTGCAAGGCGTTCAGCGACGACGCCGACGGCATGGGTCTCGGCGAGGGCGTCGGTGTGCTGCTGCTGGAGCGGCTCTCGGACGCGCGGCGCAACGGGCATCCGGTGCTGGCCGTCGTCCGGGGCAGCGCGATCAACCAGGACGGTGCGAGCAACGGGCTGAGCGCGCCGAACGGCCCCGCGCAGCAGCGGGTGATCCGGGCCGCGCTGGCCAACGCCCGGCTGAAGCCCGAACAGGTCGACATCGTGGAGGCGCACGGTACGGGGACGACGCTGGGCGACCCGATCGAGGCGGGCGCCCTGCTGGCGACGTACGGTCAGGGGCGGCCCGCGGACCGGCCGCTGTGGCTGGGCTCGGTCAAGTCCAACCTCGGTCACGCCCAGGCCGCGTCCGGTGTGGCCGGGATCATCAAGATGGTGATGGCCGTGCGGCACGGCGTGCTGCCGCGCACCCTGCACGCGGACGAACCGTCGCAGAAGGTGGACTGGGAGTCCGGCGCGGTGCGGCTGCTGACCGAGGCCCGGCCGTGGCCGCGGGGCGAGGAGCCCCGGCGGGCCGGCGT
>NZ_JBIVRD010000107.1:0-3342 GCF_044755565.1 Kitasatospora sp. NPDC092286
AGATCCCAGCCACGGTCGTCCGGGAACACCGAGATCGCGTCGCCGCCCGCCGCCACCAGCCGCCACAGGTCCTCCGGCGTCCGCACCCCGCCCGGGAACCGGCAGCTCATCGCGACGATCGCGATCGGCTCGTGCTCCTTGGACTCCAGGTCGGTCAGCCTGCGCCGGGTCACCCGCAGATCGTTGACCGTCTTCTGGAGGTAGGTGCGAAGCTTCTCCTCGTTCATGGTCCGGTCCGTGTTCGCGTCGGAGTTCTGGTTGTTCGACATGGGTGTCCGTTCTTGGGCAGCCGAAGGTCAGGGCAGGCGGTGCGGGCGACTCAGATGTCGCCGAACTCCTGGTCGATCAGGTTGAACATCTCCTCGTCGGAGACCGGGTCGAACTCGCCGAACTCGGCGTCGAGTTCGCCATTGCTGTCGGCGCCACGGGCGTCGTCCCACTTCCAGAGGACGGACTGCAGCCGTTCCGCGACCTTCCCGCGCAGGCCCTCGTCGGGGCCCATCTGGGCGAGGACTGCTTCGAACCTCTCCAGCTCGGCGAGGACGGAGAGGTCGTCCTCGGACTCGTTCGTGACCAGTCCGCCGCGCAGGAGCTCGACGAGCGCGGCCGGTGTCGGGTGGTCGAACACCAGGGTCGGGGCCAGCCGCAGGCCGGTCGCGGCCCTCAGCCGGTTGCGCAGTTCGACGGCGGTCAGCGAGTCGAAGCCGAGCTCCTTGAAGGCCCGGTCGGCCCGCACCACATCGGCCGAGGTGTGGCCGAGGACCGCGTTGACGTGCTCGCGGACCACGTCCAGCAGCAGCCGGTCCTGGTCCAAACGGGCCAGCCCGGCCAGCCGCTCAGCCAAGGACTCCTCCGCCACGGCCGGATCGGCCGCGACCACCGCCTGGGCCCGCCGGACCGGGCCGGGCCGCACCACCGCCCGGAACAGCGCGGGCATCACCCCGGCCGCCGCCTGCGAGCGCAGCTCCACGGTGTCGAGTCGGGCCGGCACCACGACCGGCTCGCCCAGGGCCAGCGCCGCGTCGAAGAGCGCGAGCCCCTCCTCGGCCGGCATCGGCGCCGCTCCCGCCCGGGACATCCGGACGAGGTCGACCTCGCTGAGCCGGCCGGCCATCCCGCTCCGCTGCTCCCACAGGCCCCAGGCCAGGGAGGCCGCAGGCAGGCCGAGTTCGTGGCGGTGACGGGCCAGGGCGTCCAGGAAGGCGTTGGCCGCCGAGTAGTTCGCCAGGCCGGCGCCGCCGAGCATACCGGAGAGCGAGGAGTACAGGACGAACGCGGAGAGGTCCGCCCGTGCGGTCAGCTCGTGCAGGTTGAGCGCGCCGTCCACCTTCGGCCGCAGCACGCGGTCCAGCCGCTCGGGGCTCTGGCCGGTCAGCACGCCGTCCTCCAGCACCGCCGCGGTGTGCACGACCCCGACCAGCGGGTGCGCCGCCGGGATTCCGGCGAGCAGTTCCGCGAGCGCCTCGCGGTCCGCGACGTCACAGGCGGCGGCTTCCGCAACGGCGCCCAACTCGCCCAGCTCCACGAGGAGTTCGGGCATCCCCTCGGCGGCGGCGCCGCGTCGCCCGGCGAGCAGCAGCCGGGTCGCACCGTGCCGGACCACCAGGTGGCGGGCCAGCAGGCGGGCCAGGCCGCCCGAGGCGCCGGTGATCAGCACCGTACCGGGCCGGTCGAAGGAGCACGCCACCGGCGCGGCCGCGGCCTCGGCCGTCGCGTCCTGCCCGGCGGCACGGACCAGCCGGGCCGCGGTGACCGCACCCTCGCCCGTACCCCCGCCGGTCAGCCTCAGCTGCGGCTCGCCGGTGGCGACCGCCTCCGCCATCGCCGCCCAGTCCTCGGGCCCGGAACCGTCGACCGTACGGAGCGACCGGTCGTCCTCCAGCAGCACGAACCGTCCCGGGTTCTCCACCTGGGCCGAGCGCACCAGCCCCCAGACCGGCGCGCCCACCAGCCCCCGACGGGCGACCACGACGAGGCGGGACGCCTCGAAGCGCTCGTCCGCCAGCCAGCCCTGGAGCAGCTCCAGGACCCGGTAGGTGGCGCCGCGAACGGCTGCGGGCAGATCCGACGGCAGGCCGTCGGTCTCCAACCCCGACTCCGACTCCGGGAACGGCGCGAACACCAGCTCCGGCACCGGGGCGCCGTTCGCCACGGCCCGGGCGAGCCCGGCCAGGTCCGTGAAGGCCTCCACCCCGGACCCGCCGGCCTCGCCGAGCACCGCCCACGAGGCGGCGACCGCCCCGTCGACCGGCGCCGCCACCGGCAGCCAGTCCACCTGGAACAGCGCGTCACTGTGCTGCGCGGACGCACCCTCCTGGGCAATCTGACGAAGCGTCACCTCACCGACGGTGGCGACCAGCCGGCCGCTCGCGTCGGCCGCCGTCAGCGACACCGACTCGTCACCGGCCTTGGCCACCCGGATCCGCAGGGCGTCCGCCCCCGTGGCCCACAGCTGCACGTCCCGCCAGGAGAAGGGCCGACGGGAGCGCCCCGGCTCGGGCGCGTCGAGGACGGTCCCCAGACCGAGCGGCTGAAGGGCGACGTCGAACAACGCCGGGTGCAGCCCGTACGCCCTCGCCTCCACGGACTCCCGCTCGGGCAGCCGGGCCTCCACGAACACCTCGCCGTCACCGAGCCAGGCCGCCCGGAGCCCGCAGAAGGACGGCCCGTACTCGACACCGAGCTCGGCGAGCCGGTCGTACGCGTCCTCGACGGCCAGCGGTTCGGCTCCGGTGGGGGGCCAGGTGGTCAGGCCAGGGTCGGCGGCCGGCTGATCGGTCGCCGGGGCCAGGACGCCGGTGGCGTGCCGGGTCCACGGATCGTCGGTGGCGCCGTCCTGCGGGCGGGAGAACAGGCCCAGCTCACGCCGCCCGGACTCGTCGCCCGCTCCGACGCTCACCTGAACGCTGACCGCGCCGCGCTCGGGCAGCACCAGCGGCGCTTCCAGGGTCAGTTCCTCCACCTGGCCGCAGCCGACCTCATCCCCGGCCCGGATCGCCAGCTCCACGAACCCTGTGCCCGGCAGCAGCACCGACCCGGCCACCGCGTGATCCGCCAGCCACGGCTGCGCCTGCACCGACAGACGACCGGTGAACAGCAGTTCGCCGGAGCCTGCCAGCTCGACGGCCGCGCCGAGCAACGGGTGGTCGGCCTCGGTCATGCCGATCGAGGTGACGTCACCGGACCGGGAGGGGGAGATCTGCGGCCAGTAGCGCTGGTGCTGGAAGGCGTAAGTGGGCAGGTCGATGGGCTTCCCGGCGGTGCCGGTCGCCGTCCAGTCCACCGGGACACCGCTCACGTGCAGTTGGGCGGCGGAGGTGTAGAGGCGCTCCAAGGTGTCCT
>NZ_JBIVRD010000108.1:0-1779 GCF_044755565.1 Kitasatospora sp. NPDC092286
GTGGGTGACTGGTCGTTGTTTGAGAACTGCACAGTGGACGCGAGCATCTGTGGCCAAGTTTTTAAGGGCGCACGGTGGATGCCTTGGCACCAGGAACCGATGAAGGACGTGGGAGGCCACGATAGGCCCCGGGGAGCTGTCAACCGAGCTTTGATCCGGGGGTGTCCGAATGGGGAAACCCGGCAGTCGTCATGGGCTGTCACCCATACCTGAACACATAGGGTATGTGGAGGGAACGCGGGGAAGTGAAACATCTCAGTACCCGCAGGAAGAGAAAACAACCGTGATTCCGGGAGTAGTGGCGAGCGAAACCGGATGAGGCTAAACCATGGGCGTGTGAGACCCGGCAGGGGTTGCGCTTGTGGGGTTGTGGGAATGAGCTTCAGTCGTCTGCCGGCGGCTGGGCGAGTCAGAAACCGTATGGGTAGTCGAAGGACATGCGAAAGGTCCGGCGTAGAGGGTAAGACCCCCGTAGACGAAATCTGTACGGCTTGCTTGCTCATCTCCCAAGTAGCACGGGGCCCGAGAAATCCCGTGTGAATCTGGCGGGACCACCCGCTAAGCCTAAATATTCCCTGGTGACCGATAGCGGATAGTACCGTGAGGGAATGGTGAAAAGTACCGCGGGAGCGGAGTGAAATAGTACCTGAAACCGTGTGCCTACAAGCCGTGGGAGCGTCGTTCATCAGCTTGCTGGTGGGCCGTGACTGCGTGCCTTTTGAAGAATGAGCCTGCGAGTTTGCGGTGTGTAGCGAGGTTAACCCGTGTGGGGTAGCCGTAGCGAAAGCGAGTCCGAATAGGGCGTTTGAGTTGCATGCCCAAGACCCGAAGCGGAGTGATCTAGCCATGGGCAGGTTGAAGCGGAGGTAAGACTTCGTGGAGGACCGAACCCACCAGGGTTGAAAACCTGGGGGATGACCTGTGGTTAGGGGTGAAAGGCCAATCAAACTCCGTGATAGCTGGTTCTCCCCGAAATGCATTTAGGTGCAGCGTCACGTGTTTCTTGCCGGAGGTAGAGCACTGGATAGGCGATGGGCCTCACCGGGTTACTGACCTTAGCCAAACTCCGAATGCCGGTAAGTGAGAGCGTGGCAGTGAGACTGTGGGGGATAAGCTCCATGGTCGAGAGGGAAACAGCCCAGAACACCGACTAAGGTCCCTAAGCGTGTGCTAAGTGGGAAAGGATGTGGAGTCGCAGAGACAACCAGGAGGTTGGCTTAGAAGCAGCCACCCTTGAAAGAGTGCGTAATAGCTCACTGGTCAAGTGATTCCGCGCCGACAATGTAGCGGGGCTCAAGCACATCACCGAAGTCGTGTCATTGCAGCATGAAGGGCTAACGCCTGCTGTGATGGGTAGGGGAGCGTCGTGTGCCGGGTGAAGCGGCGGTGGAAACCAGTCGTGGACGGTATACGAGTGAGAATGCAGGCATGAGTAGCGATACAAGAGTGAGAAACTCTTGCGCCGATTGACCAAGGGTTCCTGGGTCAAGCTGATCTGCCCAGGGTAAGTCGGGACCTAAGGCGAGGCCGACAGGCGTAGTCGATGGACAACGGGTTGATATTCCCGTACCCGCTTTGAAGCGCCAACGCTGAACCTCTTGATGCTAAGCCCGTGAAGCCGGCCTGGAGTCTTCGGACAAAGGGACGTGGTGGAGCCGGTGGCCCAATGGGGTAGTAGGTGAGCGATGGGGTGACGCAGGAAGGTAGTCCAGCCCGGGCGGTGGTAGTCCCGGGGTAAGGGTGTAGGCCGAGTGATAGGCAAATCCGTCACTCATTAAG
>NZ_JBIVRD010000108.1:1875-3273 GCF_044755565.1 Kitasatospora sp. NPDC092286
AAGGCTGAGACCTGATGCCGAGCCGATTGTGGTGAAGTGGATGATCCTATGCTGTCGAGAAAAGCCTCTAGCGAGTTTCATGGCGGCCCGTACCCCAAACCGACTCAGGTGGTCAGGTAGAGAATACCGAGGCGTTCGGGTGAACTATGGTTAAGGAACTCGGCAAAATGCCCCCGTAACTTCGGGAGAAGGGGGGCCATTCCTGGTGATGACACGTGCTGTCTGAGCTGGGGGTGGCCGCAGAGACCAGCGAGAAGCGACTGTTTACTAAAAACACAGGTCCGTGCGAAGCCGTAAGGCGATGTATACGGACTGACGCCTGCCCGGTGCTGGAACGTTAAGGGGACCGGTTAGCTCCATTTCGGTGGGGCGAAGCTGAGAACTTAAGCGCCAGTAAACGGCGGTGGTAACTATAACCATCCTAAGGTAGCGAAATTCCTTGTCGGGTAAGTTCCGACCTGCACGAATGGCGTAACGACTTCTCGACTGTCTCAACCATAGGCCCGGTGAAATTGCATTACGAGTAAAGATGCTCGTTTCGCGCAGCAGGACGGAAAGACCCCGGGACCTTTACTATAGCTTGATATTGGTGTTCGGTTCGGCTTGTGTAGGATAGGTGGGAGACTTTGAAGCCTTGACGCCAGTCTTGGTGGAGTCGTCGTTGAAATACCACTCTGGTCGTGCTGGATGTCTAACCTGGGTCCGTGATCCGGATCAGGGACAGTGTCTGGTGGGTAGTTTAACTGGGGCGGTTGCCTCCTAAAGGGTAACGGAGGCGCCCAAAGGTTCCCTCAGCCTGGTTGGCAATCAGGTGTTGAGTGTAAGTGCACAAGGGAGCTTGACTGTGAGACTGACGGGTCGAGCAGGTACGAAAGTAGGGACTAGTGATCCGGCGGTGGCTTGTGGAAGCGCCGTCGCTCAACGGATAAAAGGTACCCCGGGGATAACAGGCTGATCTTCCCCAAGAGTCCATATCGACGGGATGGTTTGGCACCTCGATGTCGGCTCGTCGCATCCTGGGGCTGGAGTAGGTCCCAAGGGTTGGGCTGTTCGCCCATTAAAGCGGTACGCGAGCTGGGTTTAGAACGTCGTGAGACAGTTCGGTCCCTATCCGCTGTGCGCGTAGGAGTGTTGAGAAGGGCTGTCCCTAGTACGAGAGGACCGGGACGGACGAACCTCTGGTGTGCCAGTTGTTCTGCCAAGGGCATGGCTGGTTGGCTACGTTCGGGAGGGATAACCGCTGAAAGCATCTAAGCGGGAAGCCTGCTTCGAGATGAGCACTCCCACCTCCTTGAGAGGGTAAGGCTCCCAGTAGACGACTGGGTTGATAGGCCGGATATGGAAGCCCTGTGAGGGGTGGAGTTGACCGGTACTAATAGGCCGAGGGCTTGTCCTCAG
>NZ_JBIVRD010000109.1:0-3055 GCF_044755565.1 Kitasatospora sp. NPDC092286
ACCCGTGCGGTACATCCGCTCACCCGCACCACCGAACGGGCACGCCACGAAACGCTCCGACGTCAGCCCGGGACGCCCGACATAGCCGCGCGCCAACCCCGCACCAGCCAGGTACAACTCACCCGCCACACCCACCGGCACCGAACGCAGCGCCGAATCCAGTACAAAGGCATGGGAGTTGGGCAGCGGCTTTCCGATGGGTGCCGTGCCGGTGCCGTCTCCGTCGTCGTACCAGGCCGTGGAGTACACCGTGGCCTCGGTCGGGCCGTAGATGTTGGCCAGCCTGGCTCCGGGAATCCGCGCGCGGATCTCACGGACCAGGGCAGGAGGAAGCGCCTCGCCGGCCAGGACCACGTTGTCGGCGGTCAGGCTCACCCCGTCGTGGGCGAGGAGCGCGCCCAGGGCGGAGGGCACCCCGCTGATCAGCGTCCCGCTCCACTCGTCGCACTCGGCCACGGCCAGGAGGTCACGGACGATCTCGATCCGACCACCGGTCAGCAGCGGCATCAGGGTGTCGAAGACCGAGACGTCGAAGTTCAGCGAGGTCGACGCCAGGACGTGCTGCAGCCGCGCCGCACCGAAGTCGTCGAGGGCCCACGCGGCCAGGTCCGCCATGTTCCGGTGCGAGATCACCACGCCCTTGGGACGACCCGTCGACCCCGAGGTGTAGATGACGTAGGCGGCATTGGCGGGGCGCGGCAGTGCGCGCGCAACCGCTCCGGCGGGCCCACCACCGGTCAGGTCGAGGCCGTCGATCTCCAGACGGTCCACCTGGCCCGGCAGCTCGATCCCGGTCTCGGTCACCACCAGGACGGGTGCGGCGTCGTCCATCATGTACGCGATGCGGTCCGCCGGGTAGGCGATGTCGACCGGCAGGTAGGCGGCACCGGACTTCAGCACCGCGAGCACCGCGACCACCATGTCCAGGCCACGCGGCAGCGCCACCGCGACCACGTGCTCCGGGCCGGCGCCACGGATGACCAGCTCGTCGGCAAGTCGCTCCGCCCGCCCGTTCAGCTCCGCATAGGTGAGCTGGGTGTCGCCGAAGACCACCGCCGTGTTGCCCGGCGTGCGGGCGGACTGCGCCTCGAAGAGCTCGGGGAACGTCGCCGCGGGGATCGGCAGCGTCGTGCCGCTGCACTCCTCCAGCACCCGCTGACGTTCGTCCGTGGACAGGACGTCAATGCGGCCCAGCGGCAGGGACGGCTCGGCGAGCAGGGTCACCAGCACCCGCTGGATCCGCGCGCCGATCTCCTCGATGTCCTGCGGCCCGAAGACCCCGGGGTCGTACCCCATGTGCAGAGCGAGCGTGTCGCCGTCCTTCATGATGGCGATGCTGAGCGGATAATGGGTGGCGTCCGTGCCGTTGAAGCCGGTGGCCCGCACGCCGCCGGCGATGGTCAGGGCATCGGGGTCGATCGGGTAGTTCTCGAACACCGTGAGCGTGTCGAAGAGTTCACCCACACCCGCGAGGCGCTGGATGTCGGCGAGACCCAGATGCTGGTGAGCCATCAGCTCCACCTGCTGGGACTGCACCTCGGCCAGCAGCTCCTCCAGCGAGGACGCCGCATCCAGCCGCACCCGCACCGGAACCGTGTTGATGAACAGGCCGACCATCGACTCGACCCCGGCCACCTCCGGCGGACGGCCCGAGACCGTCGCACCGAAGACCACGTCATCGCGCCCGGTCAACCGCCCCAGCACGATCGCCCAGGCCGCCTGCACCACCGTGTTCAGCGTGACACCGCGACCACGCGCCCACGACTCCAGAGCGGAGGCGTCGGGGAGCTTGACCTCCAGACGCTCGGGCATCGTCCGCGCCCTGGTCCCGGAGTCCGCGACCAGGTGCGTCGGCTCCTCCAGCCCGTCCAGGGCGCGGGACCACGCCTGCTCGGCCTCCTCGCGGTCCTGGCCGGCCAGCCAGGTCACGTAGTCCCGGTACGGCGTGATCTGCGGAAGGCCCAGGGTGCTCCCGTCGGCCGCGTAGGCGGCGAACAGATCCTGCATCACCAGCGGCATCGACCAGCCGTCGAGGATGATGTGGTGGTTGGTCACCACGAACAGCCACTGGTCATCGTCCAGTCGGGCCAGGGCGAAGCGGAGCAGGGGCGGTCGGGTCAGGTCGAAGCGGCCGCGTTCCTCGTCCAGGAGCCGGGCCAGCCACTCCTCCCGTGCCACGGGATCCAGACCGCGTAGGTCCTCCTCACGCCACGGTGCATCCACCCGCGTGGCAACCGCCTGCACGGTCGCGCCCGAGGACAGCACGCGGAACCCGGCCCGCAGGCTCGCATGCCGGTCCAGCAGCGCCTGGCAGGCCCGACGCAGAGAAGGCACCGACAGCGCGCCCGACAGCTCCAGACGCAGCTGGCTCGTGTAGACGTCCACCGCATCGTCGTCGTATCGGGCGTGGAAGACCATGCCCTCCTGCACCGGCGACAACGGCCAGACATCCTCCAACTCGACCTCTGCCGACTTCAGTTCGGCGATGTCCGCGGAGGTGAGCGCGACCAGCGGAAAGTCCGACGGCGTGTGACCACCCGAACCCGGCTGCTCCACGTGCGCAACCAACGCGCGCAGAGCCGTCGACCAGCCGTCCAGCAGCTCCCGGACCTCCGCCTCCGCGAACAGCGCGCCGGGCCAGGACACGCTGACCACCAGGTGGGGACCGTCGGCACGGTCCTCGGTCATCGCGTTGATCGTCAGCGCGTGCCCCATCGGAGCCCCGGCATCGGGACCGGGGTCCGCCGACTCCGGCGCCGGGGACCACGGGTCCGTCCCGTCATTGCCCGCGAACCGGCCGAGGTAGTTGAAGACGATCTCCACGCCAGCCTTCTCCTCCAACTCTCCGAGGCGCGCGGCGGTCTGCGGGTTCAGATAGCGCAGCAGCCCGTAGCCCAGACCGTGGTCGGGCAGCGACCTCAGGTGCTCCTTCACCCGCTTCACCGCCTCACCCAACGCGACACCACCCGCGAGGGCTTCCCCGACGTCCAGACCCTCAAGGTCCAGACGCACCGGGAAAAGGCTGGTGAACCAGCCCACCGTGCGGCTCAGGTCC
>NZ_JBIVRD010000110.1:0-2974 GCF_044755565.1 Kitasatospora sp. NPDC092286
CACCATCCACAGTCCACCGCACCACATCACCCGTGCGGTACATCCGCTCACCCGCACCACCGAACGGGCACGCCACGAAACGCTCCGACGTCAGCCCGGGACGCCCGACATAGCCGCGCGCCAGGCCCTCGCCCGCGACGAACATCTCGCCCACGACGCCCACCGGCGCCGGACGCAGGGCGCCGTCCAGCACGAACACCCGGAGGTTCGAGATGGCCCGGCCGACGACGCTGCCGGCGATCTCGCCGATCGACGCGGCGTCCAGGGCCCGGTAGGTGACGTGCACGGTGGTCTCGGTGATGCCGTACATGTTCACCAGCGTGGGTCCGCCGACCGGGTGGCGCTCGTACCAGCCGACCAGGCGCTCCGGGTCCAGCGCTTCGCCGCCGAAGACGATCGTGCGCAGGGCGAGCCCGGCGCTGAGCTCGGGGTGCTGCGCGTCCGCCTGCATGAGCTGGTAGAAGGCCGACGGGGTCTGGTTGAGCACGGTGACCCGCTCCCGGACCAGCAGGTCCAGGAAGTCCAGCGGCGAGCGGGAGGTCTCGAAGGGCACGACGACCAGGCGGCCGCCGTACAGCAGCGCGCCCCACAGCTCCCAGACGGAGAAGTCGAAGGCGTACGAGTGGAACATCGTCCACACGTCGTCGGCACCGAACCCGAAGCGGTCCTCGGTCGCCGTGAAGAGGTGCACGACGTTGGCGTGCGGGATCGTGACGCCCTTCGGCCGTCCCGTGGATCCGGAGGTGTAGATGATGTACGCGGGGTGGGCCGGACGGAGCCGGGCCGACCGTTCGGCGTCCGTGAGGTCCCCCGCCGGGGAAGCGGAGTCGGCGGCCTCGTCGTCCACCAGGAGCACGGGCAGCCCGGCGTCCAGGTCCGGCAGCCGGACCCCGCCGGTGGTCAGCAGGCACACGGGTGCCGCGTCGCCAAGGACGTACGCGATGCGGTCCGCCGGGTAGTCCGGGTCCAGGGGCACGTAGGCGCCGCCGGCCTTCAGCACGGCGAGCAGGGCGACGACGAGCTCGGCCGAGCGGTTCGTCATCACCGCGACCAGGCTCTCCGGTCCGACGCCGAGGCCCACCAGGCGCCGGGCGATCCGGTTCGCCCGCTCGTTCAACTCCCGGTAGGTCAGGGCGGTTTCGCCGAACGCCAGGGCGATCCGCTCGGGCGTCCGGGCCGCCTGCGCCTCGAACAGCTCGGTCAGGGTGACCGACGGGACGGGGCGCTGCGGCTCGTTCCACTCGTGCAGCACGAGGTTGCGCTCGGCCGCGGAGACGACGTCGATCTCGCCGATCGGGCGGTCCGGGTTGTTCACCGCGGCCGTGACGACCTTCACCAGGCGGTCGGCGATGCCCTCGACGGTGCGGGTGTCGAACAGGTCGGTGGCGAAGTCGATCCGCCCGTGGAGACCGGCGGGCGTGCCGTCCTCCGCGAAGCGCTCGCCGAGGTCGAAGGAGAGGTCGAACTTGGCCGGGGTGAGCCCGGAGTCGACCGTGGTGGCCCGCACACCGGGCAGCTCCACCAGGGCGTCGGTGGTGTTCTGCAGGGCGAGCATGACCTGGAACAGCGGGTGCCGGGCGAGCGACCGCTCCGGCGCCAGGTCGTCGACCAGGCGCTCGAACGGGATGTCCTGGTGCGCGTAGGCGTCCAGGCTGGCCTCCCGGACCCGTCCCAGCAGTTCGTCGAAGGTCGGGTTGCCGGTGAGGTCGGTGCGGAGCACCAGGGTGTTGACGAAGAAGCCGACCAGTTCCTCCAGCGCCTCGTCCGTTCGACCGGCGATGGGCGAGCCGATCGGGATGTCCTCGCCGGCCCCGAGCTTGGAGAGCAGGACGGCCAGGGCCGCCTGGATCACCATGAACGGGCTGGCACCGGCGGCCTGCGCCAGCTCCACCAGGCGGCAGTGCAGGTCGGCGGGCAGGTCGAGCGGTACCGAGGCCCCTCGGTACGAGGCGGCGGCCGGGCGCGGCCGGTCCGTCGGGAGCAGGGTCTCCTGCGGCAGGTCGGCCAGTGCTTCGCGCCAGTAGTTGAGTTGACGTGACATCAGCGATGTCGGGTCGTCCTCGCCGCCCAGGATTCCGCGCTGCCAGAGGGCGTAGTCGGCGTACTGCATCGGGAGCGGCGCGAGTTCCGGCGTCCGGTCGTCCCGCCGCGCGGCGTAGCAGGTCGACAGGTCGCGCAGCAGCGGTCCCATCGACCAGCCGTCGCCGGCGATGTGGTGGATGACCAGCAGGAGGACATGCTCCTCCGGCGCGAGCCGGAACAGCCGTGCCCGGATCGGCGCCTCGGTCTCCAGGTCGAAGGTCCGGTCGGCGTGCCGGACCAGTTCCGCCGCCAGGTCTTCTTCCGTGACGGGGACGACGGGGAGGTCCGGCTTCGACGCCTCGACGTCCAGCACGCGCTGGAACGGCTGTCCCCCGCTGGTGGGGTAGACCGTGCGCAGCGTCTCGTGGCGGGCGGTGACGTCCTGCAGGGCCGCTTGCAGGGCCGGGGCGTCGAGGGGGCCCGAGAGCCGGAGACCGACCGGGATATTGTACGTGGAGCTCGGTCCCTCCAGCTGTCCCAGGAACCAGAGGCGCAGCTGGGCGTAGGACAGGGGCAGGGTCTCCGGCCGCGGGACGGGGGTGAGGACGGCGCGGATGCCCGTGGTCGGGTCGAGCTGCGCGGCGAGGCCGGCGACGGTCGGCGCCTCGAAGACGGCGCGGATGCTGATCTCGACGCCGAGTTCGGCGCGCACGCGGCTGACGAGGCGGGTGGCGAGCAACGAGTTCCCGCCGTGTTCGAAGAACCCGTCGTCGACGCCGACCTTGTCCAGGCCGAGGACCTCCGCGAACACACCGCACAGGACCTCCTCCTGCGGCGTCGCCGGAGCACGACCCTCACCCGCGGACGCGAAGTCGGGTGCGGGCAGGGCCTTGCGGTCGACCTTGCCGTTGACCGTCAATGGGATCGCATCCAGCACCACGACCGCCGCCGG
>NZ_JBIVRD010000111.1:0-2632 GCF_044755565.1 Kitasatospora sp. NPDC092286
GACGTCGGACTCGCCCTGGTCACCAACCAATAGCGAACAGACAGGCGATAACCCGAACGCCACAGAAGATGATCAATGGAGGTCAAACGACAAGCCCAGTGACCGCTGCTGATCGGCTGCCCCCACTTGTCGTAGAGATAGACGGAGTCGATCAGCGCGCCGTAGATGTCCAGCTGGAGCTGCTGGGTGGCGGCGTTTCCCACCCGGACCGGCGCCGACCCCAGGTAGCCCTCGAAGTGGGACAGCTCGTACTCGGGCAGGTCGCAGCGCCCGTCGATGCCGTACATGATCTGCAGCGGGCCGGTCGCGTTGGTGCCCCGCATGATCCCGTGCTCGGAGATGAAGCCCATGAAGGCCTCGGCCTCCGAGGTGAAACCCAGGCGGAGCATGGCGTAGGTGCAGAAGGCCGCGTCGCGGACCCACACGTAGCGGTAGTCCCAGTTGCGCTCGCCGCCGATCTGCTCGGGCAGGCTGGTGGTCGGGGCGGCGACGATCGCGCCGGTGGGCGCGTAGGTGAGCAGCTTCAGGACCAGGGCCGAGCGATGCACCATCTCCCGCCACCGCCCGTGGTACTGCGAGCGGGACAGCCAGTGGCGCCAGAACCGGACGGTGGCCTCGAACTGCCGCTCCGCCTCCAGGTGGGGGCAGGAACGCGGGCTGACACCGCTGCTCACCCGGTCGAGGGCGAACACCGCGGACTCGCCCTCCAGCAGCTTGAAGTGCGACCACACGTCCACGCCGTCGGTCTCGACCGGCACGGTGGTGGTCAGCGCCAGGGACAGTGAGGGGGAGCGGAACTCCGTGTAACCGCTCCCGAGCTCCACGGTGTGCGTCTCGGTCCCGTAGCCGAAGCGCGGGGCGATCTTCGCCCGGAACGGGAGCGTCCCGCGGACACAGAGCACCCGCCGGATCAGCCGGTGGCGGTCCGCCTCGCGGGACTCGTCGACGACGGGCATGAAGTCCTGGATCTCCGCCACCCCGTCCGCCGCGAAGAAGCGCGTGATCAAGACGTTGGTGTCGGGGAAGTAGAACTGCCGGGTACGGGCCGGCACGTCCGCGGACAGCTCGAAGCGGCCGCCCCGGTCCGCGTCGAGTATGGACGCGAACACGCTGGGTGCATCGAATCGCGGGCAGCAGTACCAGTCGATGGTGCCGTCGGTGGCGACGAGCGCGGCGGTACGGAGATCACCGATCAGACCGTGCTCGGAGATCGGCGGATACCGGGAACCGTCCGGCTGTCCGAATCCGCCTCTGCCGTACTGCGCCATGGCGGCCTCCTCACCCGGTACTGCGGGACATCGAGCCGAACCTCTCGTCTCATGCTAGATCGCGGCACGTTGGGGCGCCGAAGCGAACCGGTACGCCGGGGACGCCGGTGCCGGACGGGTGGCCCCGGACGACGTTGGCCCCCAGGAGCAGTTGGGCCGGGCCCAAGGGGCACGCGCGTGCGCGGAACGGGTCGGGTAGCCCCCGTCCTCAGTCCTGGGCCCGCTGGGTGACCGGGGCGTCGGTGCGGTCACCGAGGAACTCGTACCAGCGGCGTCGCAGGCAGACGTAGCGCACATCGGCCTCGACCAGGCGCAGGAAGGACGTGACGGTGTCGGACAGCCGTTGCCGGAGACCGGAGTCGACGAGGTCGCCGCTGTCGGTGAAGCCCTGGTAGGCGTTGGCGAGGCTGAACATGTCGGGGTAGACCCGGGTGCCGAGATGCTCCAGGGGCACCCGGAGCGCCCACAGACCGCGGTTGCCGCCGATCAGGGAGGGTGACGCGGAGACCAGCATGGCGTGCTTGTCCTTGAAGGGCTGCGGCCGGACCCGGGAGACCCAGTCGATCGCGTTCTTCAGGACACCGGGCGTGGAGGCGTTGTACTCGGGCGAGGAGATCACGAAGGCGTCGCACCGTTCGATCCGGTCCCGCAGTTCCAGCGCGCCCTGTGGCAGCCCTCGCGCGGCTTCGGCATCGCCGTCGTAGAGGGGCATGTCGAAGTCACCGAAGTCCGCGAGGTCGGCTTCGGCCCCGGCGTCGGTGACGATCCGGGCGACCAGTGAGGCGAGCTTGGCGTTGACCGAGTCGGCTCTCAGCGACGCGCCGAAGACCAGCACGCGCAGCGGCCCGGGGCCAGCGTCCGTGGTCATGATCGTGCTCTCCTCACTCAAGGGGTATGTCGGTCGTTCGTGCCGGATCGCGACGCCGGGGGCTCCTGACCCGCCGGCCCCGGACGCCGTCCTGGCACACACCACCGCCGAGCGGCCCCGGCCGCCGGCATCGACATCGTGCAGCCGACCACAGATCACCGTTGTCCGGCGCCAACACGCCCGGCACCGGGCCGTCGGACCACCCCGACGGCCCGGCTCCCGGGACCGGATCTCCCGCCGCGCCCACGACGTCACCAACAGCCCCGGTGCCCCCTCCGTCTACGTCAACGGCGTCGGCAACCTCGGCGGCTTCGGTGACGTCCAGCGCTGGATGGCGATGCTGATCGGCATTACCGGCCAGGTCGGTTCCACGGGCGAATGGAACCGCGACAAACTCTGACCTTGTCGTTTGACCTCCATTGATCATCTTCTGTGGCGTTCGGGTTATCGCCTGTCTGTTCGCTATTGGTTGGTGACCAGGGCGAGTCCGACGTCA
>NZ_JBIVRD010000112.1:0-2531 GCF_044755565.1 Kitasatospora sp. NPDC092286
CCGGTGTTGGTGACCACGAAGCTGTAGTTGATCGTGTCGCCGGCTGCGCGGTTCGTCTTCAGCGCCGGGCGGGAGTTGCCGCCGTTGTTGCCGCCTCCGTTGTTGCCGCCTCCGTTGTTGCCACCGCCGTTGTTTCCGCCGCCGCCTCCGCCGTTGACGGTGCCGGTCTTGGTCAGGGTGAGTGCGGGGTTCTGGGTGGCGGTCACGGTGGCGCTGGAGGGCGGGCTGGTGACGGGGGTGCCGCTGGGGGGTGTGCCGGTGGCGGTTGCGGTGTTGTTGATGGCGCCGGAGTCGATGTCGGCCTGGGTGACGGTGTAGGTCGCGGTGCAGGTCATCGAGGCGCCGACCGCGAGGGTGGTGGAGGGGCAGGAGATCGACGGCGGGGTGTTAGTGCCCGAGAATGCCGTGTCGGTGACGCTCACGTTGGTGAGGTCGACGTCGCCGGTGTTGGTGACCACGAAGCTGTAGTTGATGGTCTGGCCGGCCGCGGTGACGGCCGACGGTGTGGCCGACTTGGTGAGGGTGAGGGCGGGGGTTTGGGTGAGGGGGACGGTGGCGGTGGAGGGCGGGCTGGTGACGGGGCTGCCGGTGGGTGGGGTGCCGGTGACAGTGGCGGTGTTGGTGACGGAGCCCGCGTCGACATCCGCCTGGGTGACGGTGTAGGTCGCGGTGCAGGTCATCGAGGCGCCGACCGCGAGGGTGGTGGAGGGGCAGGAGATCGACGGTGGGGTGCCGGTGCCGGAGAACGCCGTCTCGGTGACGGTGACGTTGGTGAGGTCGACGTTGCCGGTGTTGGTGACCACGAAGGAGTAGTCGATGGTGTCGCCGGCTGCGCGGTTCGTCTTCAGCGCCGGGCGGGAGTTGCCGCCGCTGCTGCCGCCTCCGTTGCCGCCGCCGTCGCCGCCACCGCCGTTGTTTCCGCCGCCGCCTCCGCCGTTCACGCTGCCGGTCTTGGTCAGGGTGAGTGCGGGGTTCTGGGTGGCGGTCACGGTGGCGCTGGAGGGGGGGCTGGTGACGGGGGTGCCGCTGGGGGGTGTGCCGGTGGCGGTTGCGGTGTTGTTGATGGCGCCGGAGTCGATGTCGGCCTGGGTGACGGTGTAGGTCGCGGTGCAGGTGACCGAGGCGTTGGGTGCCAGGGTGGTGGCCGGGCAGGAGATCGACGGCGGGGTGCCGGTGCCGGAGAACGCGGTGTCGGTGACGCTCACGTTGGTGAGGTCGACGTCGCCGGTGTTGGTGACCACGAAGCTGTAGTTGATGGTCTGGCCGGCGGCGGTGACGGTCGACGGGGAGGCTGACTTCGTCAGGGTGAGGGTGGAGGTCTGGGTGAGGGGGACGGTGGCGGTGGAGGGCGGGCTGGTGACCGGGCTGCCGGTGGGTGGGGTACCGGTGACAGTGGCGGTGTTGGTGACGGAGCCCGCGTCGACGTCGGCCTGGGTGACGGTGTAGGTCGCGGTGCAGGTCATGGACGCGCCGACGGCGAGGGTGGTGGAGGGGCAGGAGACCGAGGGTGGGGTGCCGGTGCCGGAGAACGCCGTCTCGGTGACGCTCACGTTGGTGAGGTCGACGTCGCCGGTGTTGGTGACGACGAACGAGTAGTCGATGGTGTCACCGGCTGCGCGGTTCGTCTTCAGCGCCGGGCGGGAGTTGCCGCCGCTGCTGCCTCCGCCGTCGCTCACGCTGCCGGTCTTGGTCAGGGTGAGGGCGGGGGTTTGGGTGAGGGGGACGGTTGCGGTGGACGGCGGGGAGGTGACGGGGCTGCCGGTGGGTGGGGTGCCGGTGACAGTGGCGGTGTTGGTGACGGAGCCCGCGTCGACGTCGGCCTGGGTGACGGTGTAGGTCGCGGTGCAGGTCATGGACGCGCCGACGGCGAGGGTGGTGGAGGGGCAGGAGACCGAGGGTGGGGTGCCGGTGCCGGAGAACGCCGTCTCGGTGACGCTCACGTTGGTGAGGTCGACGTCGCCGGTGTTGGTGACGACGAACGAGTAGTCGATGGTGTCACCGGCTGCGCGGTTCGTCTTCAGCGCCGGGCGGGAGTTGCCGCCGCTGCTGCCGCCGCCGTCGCTCACGCTGCCGGTCTTGGTCAGGGTGAGGGCGGGGGTTTGGGTGAGGGGGACGGTTGCGGTGGAGGGCGGGGAGGTGACCGGGCTGCCGGTGGGTGGGGTGCCGGTGACAGTGGCGGTGTTGGTGACGGAGCCCGCGTCCACGTCCGCCTGGGTGACGGTGTAGGTCGCGGTGCAGGTCATCGAGGCGCCGACCGCGAGGGTGGTGGAGGGGCAGGAGATCGACGGTGGGGTGCCGGTGCCGGAGAACGCCGTCTCGGTGACGGTGACGTTGGTCAGGTCGACGTCGCCGGTGTTGGTGACCACGAAGGAGTAGTCGATGGTGTCGCCGGCTGCGCGGTTCGACTTCAGTGCCGGGCGGGAGTTGCCGCCGCTGCTGCCGCCGCCGTCGCTCACGCTGCCGGTCTTGGTCAGGGTGAGGGCGGGGGTTTGGGTGAGGGGGACGGTTGCGGTGGAGGGCGGGGAGGTGAC
>NZ_JBIVRD010000113.1:0-2434 GCF_044755565.1 Kitasatospora sp. NPDC092286
CGGTGCGTCTGGACCTTGAGGGTCTGGACGTCGGGGAAGCCCTCGCGGGTGGTGCGGCGTTGGGTGAGGCGGTGAAGCGGGTGAAGGAGCACCTGCGGTCGATGCCCGACCACGGCTTGGGCTACGGGCTGCTGCGCTACCTGAACCCGCAGACCGCCGCCCGCCTCGGAGAGTTGGAGGAGAAGGCCGGCGCGGAGATCGTCTTCAACTACCTCGGCCGCTTCACCGGCGACAACACCGAAGCCGAATGGTCACCCACGCCTTTCGGGGTGGACAGCGGCATCGACCGCGAGATGCCGATGGGTCACGCGCTGACGATCAACGCGATGACCGAGGACCGTGCCGACGGACCGCACCTGGTGGTCAGCGTGTCCTGGCCCGGCGCGCTGTTCGCGGAGGCGGAGGTCCGGGAGCTGCTGGACGGCTGGTCGACGGCTCTGCGCGCGCTGGTGGCGCATGTCGAGCAGCCGGGTTCGGGTGGTCACACGCCGTCGGACTTTCCGCTGGTCGCGCTCACCTCCGCCGATGTCGCCGAACTGGAGTCGGCAGAGGTCGAGTTGGAGGATGTCTGGCCGTTGTCGCCGGTGCAGGAGGGCATGGTCTTCCACGCCCGATACGACGACGAGGCGGTGGACGTCTACACGAGCCAGCTGCGTCTGGAGCTGTCGGGCGCGCTGTCGGCGTCGGGTCTGCAGGCGGCCTGCCAGGCGCTGCTGGACCGGCATGCGAGCCTGCGGGCCGGGTTCCGGGTGCTGTCCTCGGGTGTGACCGTGCAGGCGGTCGCCGCGCGGGTGGAGGTGCCGTGGCGTGAGGAGGACCTGCGCGGGCTGGAGCCGGCGGCGCGCGAGGAGCGGCTGGCTCGGATCCTGGACGAGGAACGCGGCCGCTTCGACCTCACCCGACCGCCCCTGCTCCGCTTCGCCCTAGCCCGACTGGACGATGACCAGTGGCTGTTCGTGGTGACCAACCACCACATCATCCTCGACGGCTGGTCGATGCCGCTGGTCATGCAGGACCTGTTCGCCGCCTACGCGGCGGACAGCCGTGGTACCTCCCTGCCGCGCGTCTCGCCCTACCGGGACTACGTGACCTGGCTGGCCGGCCAGGACCGTGCGGAAGCCGAGCGGGTCTGGGCTCACGTACTGGACGGAACCGAGGAGCCGACCCACCTGGTCGCCGCGACCGGACGCCGCACCCAGACGATGCCCGAACACGTGGAGATCGCGCTCCCGGTTGAGCAGACCGAGGACCTGGCCTCCTGGTCGCGCAGTCGCGGTGTCACCCTGAACACCGCGGTGCAGGCGGCCTGGGCGATCGTCCTGGGCCGGTTGACCGGGCGCGATGACGTGGTCTTCGGTGCGACGGTCTCGGGCCGTCCGCCGGAGGTGGCCGGGGTCGAGTCGATGGTCGGCCTGTTCATCAACACGGTTCCGGTGCGGGTGCGGCTGGACGCGGCGTCCTCGCTGGAGGAGCTGCTGGCCGAGGTGCAGTCCCAGCAGGTGGAGCTGATGGCCCACCAGCACTTGGGCCTCGCCGACATCCAGCGCCTCGCCGGGGTGGGCGAACTCTTCGACACGCTCACGGTGTTCGAGAACTACCCGATCGACCCCGATGCCCTGACCATCGCCGACGGCGTGCGGGTGACCGGCTTCAACGGCATCGACGCCACCCACTACCCCCTGAGCTTCGCCGCCATGGTCAAGCCGGAGGGCCTGGCACTTCGCCTCGGCTACGCGTCCGAGCACTTCGACGCGCAGGACATCACGGCCATCGGGGCGCGTGTCCTGCGAGTCCTGGAGTCGTTGCTCGCGGATCCGACGCTGCCGCTCGGACAGCTGGACGTCCTCTCCGGCGACGAGCGGCACCGGATGCTGCAGGAGTGGAACGAGACGGCCCTGCCGATCCCCGCGGCGACCTTCCCCGAGCTGTTCGCAGCCCAGGTCGCCCGCACGCCGGGCAACACGGCGGTGGTCTTCGGCGACACCCAGCTCACCTATGCGGAACTGGACGCGCGGGCGGAGCGACTGGCCGAGGAGCTGGCGACACGCGGTGCCGGACCCGACGAGGTCGTCGCGGTGGCGCTGCCGCGTGGCCTGGACATGGTGGTCGCGGTGCTCGCGGTGCTGAAGTCCGGTGCCGCGTACCTGCCGGTCGACATTGCCTACCCGGCGGACCGCATCGCGTACATGATGGACGACGCCGCACCCGTCCTGGTGGTGACCGGGACCGGGATCGAGCTGCCGGGCGAGGCCGCGCGTGTCGAACTCGACGGCCTCGACCTGACCGGTGGTGGGCCCGCCGGAGCGGTTGCGCGCGCACTGCCGCGCCCCGCCGACGCCGCCTATGTCATCTACACGTCGGGGTCGACGGGTCGGCCGAAGGGTGTGGTGGTGACGCATGGTGGTTTTGCGAGTCTGTCGGCGGCTCAGGTGGA
>NZ_JBIVRD010000114.1:0-2408 GCF_044755565.1 Kitasatospora sp. NPDC092286
CTGCCTCCAGCTTCACCCCACCGCTACGGCGGAAGGGAGATGAAGGTCTTCCACCCCCATTCGGTACAACAACAGAGCCTCGTGGCGCACTCGGTCTTCACGTAAAGTGCGGTCGCGAGGGAGTCCAGGTCAGGCGTCACAACAGACCTTTGGACTCCCTCGCTTTATGTCATGCGTACCGGCGAGCCCTTGGCATCAATCATCTAGGACGAGAAGTTGTGAGCTCAGTAGGGCGCCCCGGTGTTAACGTCGATCTCATTATCTTTCGAGTCAAATGCCGTCATGTAGCCCGCGAGACCTGGAGATACGGAAGTGTAGTCCGCTCGATGCTTGACTTCTCCAGGATGGGTCGGCGGCCCCTTGAAAACTATAGTCAGAGTCTCTCCCGGCTCGATCTCATAAATAGCTCCCATCGGCTCGAAGACCACAGTCAGACGGTCGGATTCTGCCGCCAAGACAGTCCGCTCCTCCACCCATGAAGCTTCTCGAGCCCGCTGCCTTTCATGGCGTCGATTGCGAATCCAAGAGAACATGTCGTCATGATGCCTCATGGTGGCGGTTTTGCCAAGGCCCGCGATCCATGCTTTGAACTGCCCATCGACCCCTTGGCTGAGCCCTTCCGTGCGACGGCGCGGAATGACGACAATTGAACTGCCATCATTCCGCGCCATCAGCTATGCAGAGGCATTTCCACTTTGTTTAGCGGTATTTCCCCTTGATGTAGTACCTCATCAACTCCGCCCGCTCTTTGGCATTATAGTTATTCTGTCCCCTCGCTCGGGAAATATTGTCGATTTTTTTGAAATACTTCTTCACTGTCCTGAGTTCCCGATTCGTGAAGCGCATTCGGACCTCTTTGCGCTTTTCGGGATTCATGAGTGCGCGATTCTTGTATACGTTCGGCCGGTCAGTGGCCCACAGGGGGCCGTCCAGATCGTTCTGCTGCTTAAATCCATGCTGCTTGACGATCTTATCAACCTTGCTGTAAAGCCGATTGTTCTGCGTGCGAATGTTGGGGTATTTGACCGTTTTCGTGAAGCTGTTTGAAAGCTTTACGGCGCGGGCTGCCTTGACCGTCGTGACAGCTGCCTTCACGGCGACACCTGCGCCCACTGCCGCCGCTGCCACCATGATCGTCATTTCGGCGGCCTTTTCCCAGTTACCGGTGGCGGCATAGGAGACTGACGAAACGGCGGCGGCTATGGAACCAATGGGACCCGGTACGACGGTGGCGACCACCTCGGCGACCTTGGCGACGACTTCGACCGTCTTCTTCAGCCACTTGGGCATGCCCCAGTTGCCGTCGAGGTCGGTGCAGTTGACGGGGTCGCCGGTGCAGTAGTCGTAGGCGCTGGCGTTGCCGCCGGGGACGGGGTCGATCTGCAGGAACCGGCCGAGGGCGGGGCTGTAGAGGCGGGCACCCATGAGGATGTCGCCGTCCTGGGCCTCGGCGGAGCGCTGCTTGCCGCCGAGCCAGCCGTAGCGAACGCCTGCCTGGCTGTCCTGCGGGATGCCGAACTCGTCGAAGTCCAGCACCACCGGTGCGGTGAGCGCGGTGTCGGTGGTAATGACGACCGAGCCGAACAGGTTGGTCAGCTGCAGCCGGACGTCACCGGTCCTGCTGGTAGTGGCGACCAGGTCGGCGTCCGGGCCCGAGACGTTGCGAGTCAGGGTGCCCTGGGCAGTGTCCTCGGCGGTCCAGCGGACCTCGTCGCCGTCGTCGCCGTAGTGGTTCAGCTTGGAGGTAGCGCCAGCCCAGGATCCGTCGGCCTGCTTCTTGCTGGTGGTGAACGCGGTCAGGCGGTGGGCCGCGTCGACGGCCCACTCCTGCTTGGTGTCCCCCTTCTCCTGGGCGGCGACGCGGTCGTTCGCCCAGTAGGTGTTGGTCGCGCCAGTCGCCGTCTTCACCGTGCGCCCGAAGGCGTCGTAGAAGAAGCCCGCATCCGTGAGGCGGTCGGCGCTGTCGTAGGTGTGGTTCTCCGCCGTCGCCCCGGCGGTGGCGCACTCGCCGGACGCCCCCTTCGGGGACGTCTGCTTGGACAGGCGGTTGGAGTGCGCGTCGAAGGCGTACTGACGGGTGACGCAACCGGTGGCGACCGTGGACTGCTCGGCCTTCACCAGCCGGCCGAGCCGGTCGTACTGATACGTGCGGGTGGCGGTGGAGCTGGTGTCCTTCGCCACCTGCCCCTGGGTGGAGATGTCGGTGGTCTGGGCCCAGATCACCTTGTTGTCGCTGGTGCGAGTGTAGGTGCGCCCGGTGGCCTCGCCCACGGCGTTGGTGGTGTCCTTGCGAACGATCCCGCCGGGGTAGGTCCGGGCTTTGCCCTATTTTGTAGACACTTGCCTGTTATGCGACCAAGTCCAGGTTAATGACGCTCGTGGCGTGTTGCCGTTCATAGTCGACGGGG
>NZ_JBIVRD010000115.1:0-2328 GCF_044755565.1 Kitasatospora sp. NPDC092286
AAAGCTACCTCGCCGGCCTTCACCTCCGCGGCGCAATGATCTGGATCAAGGACCTCACCCGAACCCATTGATCACGACCGAATACGCGGCCTAACGGGAGTTCGTGGACCGGTACGGGTGCGTGCGGATCAATGGCGAGCTGTCTGTGCCGGTGCCGACCCTGCGCTCCTACGACGGCGGGCCGATCGTCGGCTTCCCCGGGTTCGTGCGCAGGACGACGGACGGGATCGCCGCCGAGCTGGCCGCTGACCCGGACTGCCCGTACCCTGTCCACCCTGAGCGCGGTGGGATCCTCTCCTGGGGCTCTAACCTCAACGCTGACCAGTTCTTCTGGCTGACCGAGGGTGAGGATCCGGATTCCTGGCCGGTGGTCGCGTTCTACCGGAGCCTGGAGGAGTGGGACCGTTTCGACGGAGGATTCGCGGCGTTCCTGCTTGCCGTTGTCGACGGCACGTACGTGTACGCGGACGAGGTGGCGCCGGCCAATTCCGACGAGCCGATGTGGCGGCACCAGGGCGACTGGAATTGGGTGGGGTAGTGAAGGCGGGGCCGGCCTGCCGGTGGCGGAGGTGTACTCCCGCCATGGGCGCCACCGCCGGGTCTGCCGCGCAGACCAGCTGTTCCCCTTCGCGTGTTCCCGGACGCTGCCCGGGCTGCAGCTTCGTCCAGGCGAACCTGGCACCCTGCTGGACCACCCCCGTCAACGTTGGCAAAATGACAGGAATTCAGACGGTGGTGGCCAGAAAGCTGGCGATCAAGGAGAATCTCGTGGAGATGCCGGTGGTGTCCGACTATATGTACGCCGGCAGTATGACTCCATTTAAATACCGATTCAAGATCCAGGTCCGGGATTCCAGGGGAGTTCTCGTTGACCGCGGTGCGTCGGATGTTTACAGCGAAAGGGATGGCCACAGCCTTGAAGCCGGTTGCTGCTGAGGCCACCTGGTGTCCGCATGCGCGATGACGTGAGGAGGCTCTCCGGCCTGGCGGGGTGGAGGGCCCGGGAGGACGCTCCTCGCGTGTCGTGGGACAGGGCACAGGAGGAGGCCGGCCTTGGGTTCCCTTCGGCCTACCGGGAGTTCGTCGACGTCTTCGGCGCCGGGGAGGTTCGGGGTGACCTCGGGGTCCTCGACCCGCTGCTGCGCCCTGGGGGAGCGGCAGGGGAGGGTGGGATCTCCCGCATGGTCCGTCGGACCACCGAGGACATTGGCCTTCAGTTCAGGGCCATGCGGGAGGAGTCGTTCGACCTCTTGCCCGTACCCGGTCTACCCGGAGGCCGGCGGGCTGCTCGTTTGGGCGGGGAACTACAACGGTGATATCTGCTTCTGGTTGACGGAGGGGGACGATCCGGATTGCTGGCCCGTCATCGTGTGGCACAGGGGGCGGTTTCCGGATGCCTGGAGCCGGTACGACGTGGGAATGGTCGAGTTCCTCCTCCTGGTGGTCGCCGGCGAGACCCCGGAACTGGCCGACCTCGCGTTCCAGGACCCCTCGGTGCCTATCTGGGTCCCCGAGGAGGGGTGATTAGCGAGCAATTTGCGGCGGCCGACGGTTCGCTGGTTGATCTTGTTTGCGTGTCGAGTGAAACTGCATCCGGCCCTTGACCGGGGCGAGCTCACCATCGCGGAGGAGCCGGACACCGCCACGGATCCCGACGCCCCGTCGGTCAGGCGGTTCGTTCTCCCGGACGGGGCGGCGCAGCGGAGCTTTGTGCGCTGTGCGTCCGTCCGCCTGTACCGCTCCGGGGTCGACGATCAGGGTGGCACCGCTCCTGACTCGCCCTCACCCCGGACGGGGCCAGGCCGCCAACCTGCGATGGGGACACCGATGCATGGGAAGGTATTCGCCAAGCGGATGGGTGGAATAGCGTGACTGGCCATACCCCTGGTGCATCGGATGCCATAGCTGAAATCGGTGAGACGGTCTACCGCGCGGTGCGGAAGCCGATTGCGGCCCCCGGCCGCAGTAAGTGCCTGGTGAAGTGCCGGATCCCTTAAGGCTGTTAACGACGGTCGATCTGTGGCGTGGTTGTTCGTGCGGAGGCCCGAGCGCACCCACGGCGATTGCCGGGCCCGGCGTGACGCGGTGGCTGCCCGGGATTGGTTTGAGGCACCCTGGGCCTGATTGGTCACACGGACGAGCCGCTGTGCGAAGCCGTCTGCCTGCCCGGGCGGGGTTTGGGAAGTCGGCGGGTCCGACTTCCCAAACCCGCCCAGGCGCAGTGGTGTGGTGTTCAGAGAGCGGTTTGTGAGTGTTTGACTGGTTCTGGTGTCACCTGATGGTGTGAGTGTGGACTGGAGTTCGCTCGCTCGGCGCCGCTGCTCTGCT
>NZ_JBIVRD010000116.1:0-430 GCF_044755565.1 Kitasatospora sp. NPDC092286
GTTGCGCTCGCGTCACACACCACGGTCTACCGGATCAGGACCCGCCGCGAAGGTGAATCACACAGATTGATCACGACCGAATACGCGCCCTAGGGCGGCACGCCGGCGCCTCCGCCGTACTCCCACGTGGTCTCGCACTCGCAGTACGAGCAGTGCGAGGCGGCATGGAACGTCAACTACTGGTCCGGCGGCGTGGCCTTCGCCACCACCCAGTGGAACCTCTGTATGAGCGCCCCGAGCTGACCTGACCCCCGCGGACAGCCCCGGCCGGATCGGGGGCGGGGCTGTCCGCGGCCCGGTCGCCGGGCGTGCGGGCCGGGCGGGGAAAGGGCCCGCCGGCCACACACCGCCCCCCCGCCCCCCCAACAGTCGAAACCGCCCGCATGTTTCGGCCACGGACCCAAATTGTTCAAAACACAAGCGGGTAGCG
>NZ_JBIVRD010000116.1:440-2303 GCF_044755565.1 Kitasatospora sp. NPDC092286
TTGGGGGGGGGGGGGGGCCCCCCCCCCCCCCCCCCCCCCCGGGGGGGGCGCCCCCCCCGCCGCCCCCCCCCCCCCGGCCCCCCCCCGGGGGGGGGGGGGGGGGGGGCCCCCCCCCGGCCCGGTCGCCGGGCGTCCGTCCGGGCAGAGAATCGGCCCGGACGGACACAGACGGCCCGCCGTCCGACCGAACTGTCGAACCGTCAGGCATGATGCGGCCTCGTACCGAATTGGTACAGACCACATGCGGTTCGCTGTGGTAGAACCTCAACTCTGCTCCGCGGGAGGCCCCGTGGCGCGGTGCGCCCGCCCCGCCGCACCCGCCGACCGAAGCTGGAGTCGATGTGATGGCCGCCGACCAGGAACCGGGCACGGAGACCTTCCTGACCGCCGAGGGTAGCGTGTTCACCGCGCAGGACCTCTCCCGAGCCCTGCCGCTGTGCCGGCTCACCACCCTGCAGTACGACGTGTGGCACACCGTGCTGGGGGAGATGACCGACGGCGGCTTCGTCACCCTCACCCTTGACGACATCGCGGAGCGGCTGGGAACCAGCAAGAGCAACATCTCGCCGGCGCTCAACCGGCTCGCCGAGCTCGGCCTGCTGTGGCGGATCTCCAACGGGCTGCACCGGATCAACCCGCGGATCGCCTTCAAGGGCTCCCAGGAAGAGTGGATCGAGGCCCTGGAGGAGGTGCCGGCCGATGTCCCAGAGGTCGTCCTGCCCAGCTACCGAGCTTTGCCCCGCGACGTGGACACCCTGACACTTGGATCTTGTAGATCCAGGAAGGGAAGTCCAGACGGGACGTCCGTCGAAGTACTCGGACGAGTTCCGCCGTGATGCCGTCGCGCTGTACCGGGCCTCGGAGGGCCGGCGCACGTTCGCGGCGGTGGCGAAGGAGATCGGGGTCAACCATGAGACCCTGCGGAACTGGGTGCGCTGCCGATGCCGAGCCGGCGTCGGCCGGGCAGACGCTGAACGCCGAGGAGCGGGCCGAGCTCGCGCGGCTTCGCAAGGCCGAGCGCGAGTGGCAGGTCGAGAAGGAGATCCTGCGCCGGGCCGCCGCGTATTTCGCACGGGAGATGAAGTGAGGGCCCGCCGCTGGGACTTCGTCTCCGCCCACGCCGCCGAGTTCGGTGTCCAGCGGTTGTGCGAGATCCTGGGCGTCGCCCGATCCGGTTACTGCGCCTGGCGGGCCGGTGCTCGGGCGCGTGCCGACCGGGCGGCGGCGGAGGCCGCACCGCTGCTTGTGCCAGGCGGTCCACCGGGAGACGCGGGGCGCCTACGGGGTTCCGAGGGTGCGGGCGGAACTGCGGGCCCAAGGTCGGGTGGTCAACCGCAAGCGGATAGCCCGCCTGATGCGTGAGCACGGCATCATCGGCCGTCACCTGCGCAAACGCTGCCGAACCATCGTCCAGGACAGGAGCGTGCCGCCGGCGCCGGACCTGGTCGGACGGGACTTCACCGCGGGCGGGCCCGATGTCCGGTGGGTCGGCGACATCACATATCTACCGGTCGGCGGCTCGTGGATGTACCTGGCCACCGTCATCGACCTGCACTCGCGCCGGCTCGTGGGCTGGTCGATGGCCGACCACATGTGTATTCGGCTGGTCGCTGACGTCCTGAAGGCCGCGGTGGCGACCTGCGGCGGCCTGGTCGACGGCGTGATCTTCCACTCGGACGGAGGCTCTCAAGGCGGATTCAATTGATCGTCGCAACACCTTGATTGAGGTGGTGTTGCATGGGACGGCCAGCAGGTTGGATCACGACGCTGACGGGGCGTCCGGCGATGCGTTCGCCGGGGCGGCCCCCGATCCGGCGCGGTGTGGAGCGGGAGTTCTGGGTGCGGATCGCAGAGGGGATGTCC
>NZ_JBIVRD010000117.1:0-2167 GCF_044755565.1 Kitasatospora sp. NPDC092286
GAAGCCGTCAAAGAACAACATGGTGGTCTTCGGGGTCGTGGGCGTGTGTCGAGGCCAGGAGATCGGCTGCGGTGGCGTATTGGCGTTCGGCGGGAGAGATGGCCAGGCCGTGGTTGTCGAGAACGGGTAGGACGTCGTTGATCGCGTTCCATAGGGTGCTGCGGCAGACGCCGAACAGTTCGGCGAGGGTGTCGAGGCCGCAGATGCGGCGCCGGTGGAGGATCGTGGCGAGGATGCGGTCGCCGTCAGTGATCTTCTGGCGGAACACACCGCCGCGAGTGCCGGGACGGCGGTCGCCGCCGCGGTGGCGATGCCGGCGCTCCTCGATCGCGGCCGCGTAGGGGACGACCAGCTCTTCGAGCAGGCCGTGCAAGGCTTCGCGGGTCATGCCGGTCAGCACCGGGGCGGTGAGCGCACGGCGACTCGGTTCCACCGGGTGCTGATCCGGGGCGGCCTGAGTGACGAAGGCATGAAGGTCCTGGGCACGGGCGAAGTAACGGACGACAGTCGGCGTGATGGTGATCTTGTGCTCGTCCAGGAGTTGTCGGGTGGCCTTGATGGCCTGGCCGATGGTGACCGGGTTGATGCCGAGCAGGTCGCACAGCACCTTCTGCGGGCAGACCTGTCGCAGGTAGACCACGGTGACCAGGACCTCGTCCGCGTTCGAGAGCAGGGATCGGTTGCGGCCAGTGGTGGCGACGCGCCTGCCGCCGCGAAGGACGTAGCGGCGTTGCTCACGTCGGGCTTCCTGGTCGGGGGCGAGCCGTGCCCGCAGCGCGTCCAGTTCCGTGCCGGTCATGTTGGTCAGACGGGGATCGGCCAGCAGCTGCAGGGTCTGCGTACGGGCGGCTGCACGCTCGTCGGCGCTCTGCGGTGGCTGGGCCGGGTCGTCGCCGACGGCCGGTGCGATGCTGTAGTTCCATCTCCCGTGCCGGTCGTGGGCGGTGATCGGCAGAGCCTGCAATTGTTCACGGCTGACCTGGATGCCGGTCGGGTAGGAGCCGGTGTCGAGCTCGGCCGCGACACGCAGCCCGGCCCGGGTCCGTGTCGCGGCGATGGTGTTGACGACGACCTCGTGGCTGGTCAGCGGCCTGCCGCGCCAGTTCATGGTGATGTGCGAGAACAGCCGGTGCTCGATTTTGTTCCATTTACTTGTCCCCGCAGGAAAGTGGCAGACCGTGATCGTCAGGCCGGATTCGGCGGCGAACGCTGCCAGTTCGGCCTTCCACAGCCGGTAGCGGTAGCTGTTCGAGCCGCCCGCGTCCGCAGTGATCAGCAGCCGCGTCGCCCGTGGGTAGTCGAGAGAGCCCCGTGCCTGCCACCAGCGGCGGATCGAGGCGACCGCGAACGCGGAGGTGTCGTGGTCGACACCGACATTCACCCAGCCGGTGTTCGTGGTCATGTCGTAGATCCCGTAGGGGACTGCCGTCTCCACGTGCGGGCCGGCGAAGAAGCTGTGGTCCTCGACCCGGACCGGATCCCCCTTGGGCCGCCACTCCTGCCCGGCCATGGGCAGCAGGCCCACCTGCTCCTTCTTTTTCGAATCGACGCTGATCACCGGCTCGCCCGCGGCCTGGTGCTCTTTGACCTGCTCGTTGATGTAGTGGAACTGCGCGTCGCGGTCGGGATGTTGCTCGCCTTCCAGGGTCTTGGCGTTGCCCTGCAGGCTGAACCCGTTCTCCTTCAGCAGCCGGCCCACCGTGGGCGCGGTCACCCGGTGTCCTTGCCGGGACAGCTCGGCGGCCAGGTGCCGTAACGACTTCGTCGTCCAGCGCAACGGCGACATCGGATCGCCGCGCTCGTCCGGCTCGACCAGACCCAGCAGCGCGGGCACCAGGGACGGGTCGACGGCTTCGGCCCGCATCCGCCCACCACCGGGGTGCCGAACTCGCCCCTCGGAGAGCGGCTCAGCACCGTCTTCGAGTTCGAATACGCCCCTGCGGACGGTGGTCTCGCTGACCTTGGCAGTCCGCGCGACCAGGCGCACTCCACCATGACCGAGCAGCCGGGCCTCGGTCGCCATCGCCAGGCGCCGCTGACGCTCGTTCAAGTGCGGCAACAGGACCTCGAAGCGCTGAGCGAGCTGCAGGCGGGCCTCCTCGGGTATGCGCATACCACATCAACGACACAATTCCCGGGAAGCAACGTGTTGTTTCCTTACGGCTTC
>NZ_JBIVRD010000118.1:0-2146 GCF_044755565.1 Kitasatospora sp. NPDC092286
CGTGAGCGGTGTCCCGGTGGACTGGACGGCGACCGGCACCGCCGGGAAGCCCATCGACCTGCCCACTTACGCCTTCCAGCACCAGCGCTACTGGCTCGACGCCCCCACCAGCACCGGCCTGCCCGCGGTCCCGGTGCTCCCCGCCGAGCTGCCCGCCGTCGGCGTGGTCGCCGACTCGGCCTGCGCCCAGCGGCTGGCTGGCCTCTCGGAGGTCGAGCAGGAGGCCGAGCTGCTGGAGCTGGTGCGGACGCAGGCGGCGGCCGTCCTCGGCCACAGCTCCGCCGACGCCGTGGCGGAGGCCCGCGCGTTCAAGGAGATCGGCTTCGACTCGATGACAGCGGTGGAACTGCGCAACCGCCTGGGCGCGGTCACCGGCCTGCGCCTGGTGCCCACCGTGGTCTTCAACCACCCGACCCCGGCCGCCCTGGCGGCCCACCTGCGCGAGCAGCTGCTCGGCGGCGCCCGGGACGCGTCCGCTCCCATCGTCGCCGCAGGCGCGGGGCTGGGCGACGACCCGATCGCGATCGTGGCGATGGCGTGCCGCTACCCGGGCGGGGTGCGTTCGCCGGAGGACCTGTGGCGGCTGGTGGCGGCGGGCGGTGACGCGGTCTCCGTCTTCCCGGTGAACCGCGGCTGGGACCTCGACGCGCTGTACGACCCGGACCCGGACCACACCGGGACCTCGTACGTCCGCGAGGCCGGATTCCTGTACGAGGCGGGCGAGTTCGACGCCTCGCTGTTCGGCATCTCGCCGCGTGAGGCGCTGGCGATGGACCCGCAGCAGCGGCTGATGCTGGAGACCTCCTGGGAAGCGTTCGAGCGCGCCGGCATCGACCACCGGACCCTGCGGGGCAGCCAGACCGGCGTCTTCGTCGGTGTCGTCTCCCAGGACGACTACGGGCCCCGGATGAGCCAGGCCCCCGAGGACCTGGAGGGGTACCTGCTGACGGGTACCGCCGCGAGCGTGATGTCCGGCCGGGTGTCGTACACCTTCGGTCTGGAGGGCCCGGCGCTGACGGTGGACACCGCCTGCTCCTCCTCCCTGGTCGCTCTGCACCTGGCGGCGCAGGCGCTGCGCAACGGCGAGTGCTCGCTCGCGCTGACCGGTGGTGTCACGGTGATGTCCGGCCCGGGCATGTTCCTGGAGTTCAGCCGTCAGCGCGGGCTGGCGCCGGACGGTCGCTGCAAGGCCTTCGCCGCCGATGCCGACGGTACGGGCTGGGGCGAGGGCGTCGGTGTGCTGCTGCTGGAGCGGCTGTCGGACGCGCGGCGCAACGGGCACGAGGTGCTGGGGATCGTCCGTGGCACGGCGGTCAACCAGGACGGTGCGAGCAACGGCCTGACGGCGCCGAACGGTCCCTCGCAGGAGCGGGTGATCCGTCAGGCGCTGGCGAACGCGGGGCTGGCGACCTCGGACGTGGACGTGGTGGAGGCGCACGGGACGGGCACGAAGCTGGGTGACCCGATCGAGGCGCAGGCGCTGCTGGCCACGTACGGGCAGGGGCGTGCCGAGGACCGTCCGCTATGGCTGGGCTCGCTGAAGACGAACATCGGGCACACCCAGGGCGCTGCCGGCGTCGGCGGCGTGATCAAGATGATCATGGCGATGAAGAACGAGCTGCTGCCGCGCACGCTGCACCTGAACGAGCCCTCGCCGCACGTCGACTGGAGCGCCGGGAACGTCGCGCTGCTGACGGAGGAGGTGGCGTGGCCGGCGGGTGAGCGGCCGCGCCGGGCGGGTGTGTCCTCCTTCGGCGTGAGTGGCACCAACGCCCACGTCGTCATCGAGCAGGCCCCCGAGGCGCGACCGGTGGACGAGGAGCGTCCGTCCCGGCCCGAGGGCGTCGTGCCGTGGCCGCTGTCCGGGTTCGGCGAGGAGGCCCTGCGGGCGCAGGCCGGACAGCTGCGGGCGTTCGTCGCGGACCGGCCCGAGCTGGACGCCACGGACCTCGGCTACTCCCTGGCCACCACCCGCGCCACCTTGTCGCACCGGGCCGTGGTGCTCGCCGACGGCCGGGAGGACGCGCTCGCCGCGCTGTCCGAGCTCGCCCTCGGTGGGGAGTCGGGGCGTGTGGTGTCGGGTGTGGTGGGTGGTTCGGGTGGTCGGTTGGGGCTGCTGTTCTCGGGTCAGGGGAGTCAGCGGGCG
>NZ_JBIVRD010000119.1:0-2051 GCF_044755565.1 Kitasatospora sp. NPDC092286
AGTAGGGTCGGGGACTGGCGCGGTGGGCGATGCTCCGTTTCCAGTCCCCGCCGCTTCAAACCGTGCATGCAGTTCTCCCGCACACGGCTTTCCGACATCGTTCACCGGCTGGCATGCACCGTCCCCCCGCGCACGTTCCCGGTCAGGCGATGGACCCCGAGCCGAGTGATCCACCCATAGGTGTAACGGGTGGTCCAGTTCCGGCCCGCGAGTCCGTGTTTCCGGCTGGCGAAGATCGCCAGCCGCTCGTGGACGTAGCCGTCGACCGCGTTGAACTTCCGCCCGGAGTTCCCGTTGCGGAAATACGCGGCCCAACCCCGCAGGACGGGGTTGAGGTCGGCCACCACGGCGGCCACCGGCCGTTCGGTCCGGGAGCGGGAGGTCGACGCACGGACCTTGTCCCGCAGCACCCCCAACGCCCGCGCCGAGGGCCAGCGTTGCAGGTAGAAGCTGCCCCGCCACTTCCACGACTCCACCTTCCGGTGATGGAATCCGAGGAAATCGAAGCCCTGCCCACCCCGAGTGAGGCAGACGATGCCGGACTTCTCCGGATGCAATCGCATCCCGAGCCCACCCAATACATCGGCCGCCAGCTGACGCGCCTGCTCGGCACACTGCCCGGTCGGCGACAGGACCACGAAGTCGTCGCAATAGCGCACCAACGTCCCCAGCCGGCGACCACGGTCCTGCCACGCCTCGTCGAGGACGTGCAGGGCCACGTTGGCCAGCAACGGAGAAATCGGTGAGCCCTGCGGGGTCCCCGCCCCGGTCGGAGAGGTCACCCCGCCCTCCAGCACTCCCATCCGCAGCCACGACCGGATCAGCTTCAGCATCTGACGGTCCGCCACGCGCCTCGCCACCTGAGCGACGAGTGCCTCGTGATCAATCGTCCCGAAGCAGTCCCGGATATCAGCCTCGAACACCCACTCCTGCCGCTGGTTCGCCGCGACGCGCACAGCCTCGCACGCGTCGATCGCGGACCTCTTGGGCCGGAAACCGTAGCTCGCGTCGGTGAACCGGGCCTCGAAGACCGGTTCGAGAACCAGCTTCGCGGCCGTCATCACCACCCGGTCCGCCACGGTGGGGATCGACAGCGGCCGCAACTCCCCCGGCCGCCCCGGCTTGGGAATCTGAACCCGCCGCAGCACCGACGGACGATACGCATGCGTCCGCAGCCGATCCGACAGGTCCTGGAGGAACTCGTCCACCCCCGAGGCCGCCACCTGGTCGACGGTCACGCCGTCCACGCCCGGCGCGCCCCGGTTCGCACACACGCTGGACCACGCCCGCCACAAGACGTCCATGCGGAGGACGTGGCCGTACAGGGCGTGGAACCGGCGTTCGGGTTCTTGCTTGGCACAGCGGTAGAGCGTCCACTGCAAGGCTCGGACCTTGTCCAGAGGACGCCGCTCACTGCGGCCTGTGTCCTCCCGGCGGGCGGACCTAGCCGTTTCGGCACTCACCCGGGCACCTCCTTGTTCGTGTCACGCATCGATGAAGCAGGGGCCCTTCGCTCCCGGCGGGTTGTGTTGTCCCGCTGATCTGCACTACTACGACCCCCTCCGACCGCCTCTCGACAGCCCGCCACTTCCCGGTTCCGCCGGTTATAGGCGGGCCACACTCCCGGGCCGCATGCCCGGGGCCGAGGAGGCCCTCTCCAGTTCCCAGGACACCCTTCCGACCATTCCACGCCCCTTACGCCGGGAGGTTCTTGAACGCCCGCTCCAGGTTCGGGGACGCCTTCCATGGCCTTCGCCCTTCAAGCACAGGCTCGGCTCCTCCTTGGCCCACCCCTCTCGGAGCGGGGGTTAAATGACGGCGCTGCAGGCTTCACTTGATGTTGCGGACTGGTCGGTCGCACGCCCCCGAAGGACGCTTGTCACTCCACTTCGACGCCGCCCTCTCGAACGACGCCGGGAGTCAGCTACCGGGGACCCTGGCGTCTCCCCGGACCGGACTCGCACCGGCTGGCTGCCCTGAGCTTGACGCTCGGTTACATCCGAACCTTCCTCTCACCTGCTCGAATGCCCGAGCTGCTGGACGTACGCTTG
>NZ_JBIVRD010000120.1:0-1961 GCF_044755565.1 Kitasatospora sp. NPDC092286
GAGGTGAGTCGGCGGCGGGAATTGCACCCGCCGCCGCTCGCAGAACCGTGCGGGAGCCTCTCGGCTCACACGGCTCCCATCGTCCAGCCGTCAGGCTTGAGTCCGAACCGCCAGTGGGCGAACAGGTTCGGGTAGCGGCGGGCCGCGCCCGCCATCAGTTCCCGGGCCCGTTTCTCCCGGCGGTGCAGTCGTTTGTACTTCCGGCACGCCCAGCGAACCAGCAGTTCGTTGAGGCGCCTCAGGAGCGGATACAACATGGACTTGTAGAAGCGCCCGTAGTAGTTGATCCAGCCCTGCACGATGCTGTTGAACATCCGCGCAAGGTCCATCAGTGACTTGTCGCTGCGCCGGGCGATGTGCCAGGAACGGATCTCCTTGCCCATCGCCTTGATCGCCTCCTTGCTGACCGCGGGCAGGAAGTTCACGAAGTGCTTCCCGAACCGGTTCTTGGCCAGCCTGGGCCGGAACGTGTACCCGAGGAACGTGAACGACGTGTGCTCGTACGAGCCCCGCCGGTCGGCGTCCTTGCAGTACACGATGCGCGTCTTGTCCGGATGCAGTTCCAGACCGACCTGCGCCAACCTGGCCGCGAGGGCGTCCCGCACCTTGCGGGCCTGCCACTCGCTGCGACAGTGGATCACCGCATCATCGCAGTACCGTTCGAACGTGACCTGCGGGAACTCCCGCGTCAGCCACACATCGAACGCGTAGTGCAGATACAGATTCGCCAGCACGGGCGAGATCGCCGACCCCTGCGGAGTCCCACGATCCCGCTGCTGCACCGTCCCGTCCGCCTTCGCCAGCGGCGCGATGAGCCACCGCCGGACGTAGAGCAGAACCCACTTCCCGTCCTCGTCGACGTGCCGTTCGACCGCCTTGAGCATCAGCTCGTGGTCGACGCTGTCGAAGAACGCCCGGATGTCGAGATCGACCACCCAGTCGCTTCTCCAGCAGCGCTGCCGGCACTGCTCCACCGCGTCCAGCGCGGACCGCCGGGGGCGATAGCCGTAGGAGTCTGGGTGAAACACAGGCTCCACCCGACGCTCCAGATACATTGCGGCCACCGTCTGAGCGATCCGGTCGGCCACGGTGGGCACCCCGAGCACGCGGACACCTCGTCCGCCCGCCTTGGGGATCTCCACGGCTCTGACGGCCGGAGGGAAGTACGAGCCGGACGACATGCGATTCCACAGCTTGAACAAGTTGCCTTGCAGGTCCTGTTCGAACCGTTCGATCGTCACCCCGTCCGTCCCGGGTGCACCCTTGTTGGCTTTGACCCGCTGATATGCCTCCCACACCATCCACTTGGGGATGTCAAACGACTTGACCTTGGTCTCGGCCTGCGGCCTCGATCCGTTCACCTGGCTCCTCCCGGGAACTCCGGTTGACCACCAAACAGGACCAGGACGACCCGCCCCCTTCGCTCCACCCCCATTACAGGGGCTTCAGCACTACTACGAGGCGGTCCGTCCCCCTGCCGCGCATCGGTACTCTCCCCCTTGCAGTTTCAGCTGCTTGAGGTTCTCCCTTGACACCGGCAAGCCGTCAACACGGCCGTCGGCAGCATCGCGGCGAGGGGTTCCCACGTTCCGCACCGACGCCTGAACCGAGCTCGCGCCACCTTCATGCCGGGCACCACCTGGCCAGGAATACAGGAACCCGCCAGATTCATCCCGGGGCAACAACTGGACCCCGGTTTCGGTAACCATCCATACGCTTTCGACACTTCGGCGGTGGTTCACTCACGTTCGCCTTCTCGGTTCACACCTGACGCATCAAGTGCGCCTTGTCCGCAGTGCTCACCACCCCGGCTCATTCACCGGAGCAGCCTGCGGTGGTTTGAGACCTCCCCCTGCGTGGGCGGTCCCGGAGGGCCTACCTCCATCACCAGTGCAGCATCACGTCGGAAGTTTCCGTCTCTACACCGGAACCTCCCTCAGTGTTCGTGGCGCACAGTCGTC
>NZ_JBIVRD010000121.1:0-1891 GCF_044755565.1 Kitasatospora sp. NPDC092286
GTCCGATATCCGCTCATCCGCAGGCGACTTGACCTGCCCCACCCTCGCCACACCACAACCAACGAGACACCGACCACAAAGTCACCGGCATTGGGTCTAGCCCGACTCCCGTCGAGGTGTGGTTGGGTATTGAGGAGTGGGCAGGGGGAGGGCTTCCAGGTGACTTCAAGGAATTCGTGGACCTCTACGGGGACGGGATTGTGCGGGGTCACCTCTATGTGCCGCATCCATGTGGTGCAGAGCCCCTGATTGATTTCATGAAGAGAGGCCGGGAATCTCTCCGGAGTGTGGCTCATCACTACCTCGGAGATTCCAGGTCTCCGCGCTTTGACGTCGACTCCGTAATTCCATGGGGATATTCTGATTGGGATGGGGACCAGTGCTGCCTCGTGCCGAGAGGAAAGGAGGCCTGGGACATCCTGGTGGAGTTTCGCCAATTCGGCTGCGTCCGCCTCTACCAAGGCTGCTTCTCCACATTCATTTCCGGGGTGCTCTCCGGGACTGCGGCTCCTCCCGGCTGGCCGGGCTCCGGGCCGCTGTGGAAAGCGCTCGACCGGTCCCCGTTGGTCTGAGCTCGCCACAGTGCCCGGGGGCCTGGCAGGTTCGGCGGTCCCGTTGCCGAGTAGGTCAGTTCTGTGGGTGTGAACCCCGGAGTGGGCTCCGGGGTTCACACCGGCCGTGGGCCGGCTTGTCGGCTGGGAAGAACGGGAACCGGGTAGAACCGCCGATTGCTGCGAACGGTGCGGTCACTTGCGTGATGTGACGATGGGTTGACCGCATTCGGGCGCTGACGGGGTGGGATGGTCCGGTCCGGGGGATCCGGGGCCGGGCGGCTCGCCGCCCGGAACCCGGCCCGGGCGGCGGAGGCCCGATCAGGGCGGGGCCGCGGCCGTGAGGGCCCGCAGGACCGTGAGTGCCGCGCACACCTGCCGCAGTCGGCCGACGACCTGGTCGGGCTGCCGCCGGTGCAGCGTCAGTTCGGCGGCCTGGTCCAGCTGGTTCTCGCACGTTTCCAGTACCTGGTTCACCTGGTCGTCCAGGTGCACCCGCCGGGCGCGCGCGTACTGACAGGAGACGCCGCTCGCCAGATGCCATTTCATCCTGGATCCACCGGTGGCATTCGGGTGAGCGATTTCGGGTGAATTCGTGGCCGCTCACTGGTGGTTTCCGCTGGCGGACGTGCGTGGTCGCCGGATGGCCGTCCCGGTGGCGGGTTCTCCGAGGTGCTGGTTGTGGTGGGTGGGACGGGTCTCTGTCAGGTCTGCAGGCGGCAGCCGACGCTCGCCCACAGGGCGGTGAAGGCGGCTTGCCAGGGCCAGCGTTCGGGGAGGTGGAAGGTCAACGTTCGGGCTCCGGCAGCCAACCTGGCTGGGACGGTGATCAGTTGGTGCCGGTGCGGGCCTTGGCGTGGAAGGCGGAGGCCAGGGCCCCCAGCGCGCGGGTGAGGTTATGGGCGAGCGCGGCCAGGGTGAGCCAGGCCGCGTTCGCGGTGAACTTCCCCGACGGCAGATGTCCCAGCGCCGAGTCCTCAAGGTCGGCGAAGACCTGCTCGACGATCGCGTGAGCGCGGTGGATCTTCTCCGCCTCCACGAGCGGGAACGGGGTATCGGCGAAGACCGCGTGGAAGCGGTAGGACTTGAACAACTCGCCCTGCCCATCCGGGACGTGCGCGTCGTTGAGCCTCCTGACGCGGCGGACCAGCAGCCGGGCGGTGGCCCTGTACTTCTTCGCCTTGCCAGTGAAGGCGGTGTACTCGACCTCGGCGACTCCCGCGTCGGAGATCCAGCGTTCCTCGTCCTCGTCCCAGCTTGTCGTTTTACCTCCGGTGATCGGCTTGAGGTTGTTCGATCTGGTCACCCACATGGGGATCTGCCGGACACGGCGACGACCT
>NZ_JBIVRD010000123.1:0-1548 GCF_044755565.1 Kitasatospora sp. NPDC092286
GATCCTGCGGGTGTTCGAGGCGGTGTTGGTTGGTCCGTCGGTGTCGGTGGGGCGTGTTGACGTCCTGTCGGCGGGTGAGCGTCAGCGGGTGGTGGAGGAGTGGAACGGTACGGCGCGGCCGGTTGCGGCGGTGTCGATGGTGGAGCTGTTCGAGGCGCAGGTTGCGCGGGTGCCGGACAGCATCGCGGTGGTGTCGGGTGATGTGTCGCTGACCTACCGGGAGGTGAACGAGCGGGCGAATGCGCTGGCGCATCGTCTGATCGCTCTGGGTGTGGGCGTGGAGAGTCTGGTGGGGGTCCTGGTGGACCGTTCGCCGGAGATGCTGGTGGCGTTCTTGGGTGTGCTGAAGGTGGGCGGTGCGTATCTGCCGCTGGACGCGGCGAACCCGGTGGACCGTCTGCGGTCGGTCGTGCGGGAGGCCGGGGCCGAGGTGGTGCTGGTCGATGCGGCGCACGCGGGGCATCCGCTGGCGACGGAGCCGGGGCTGACCTGTCTCCCGCTGACCCTGGACAGCGCCTTGGATACCACGGCCGTGGTGGATCCGGGGGTGCATGTCGCCGGCGACAACCTGATGTACGTGATGTACACGTCGGGGTCGACGGGTCTGCCGAAGGGCGTGGCGGCCACGCACCGCAACGTGGTGACGTTCTGCCTGGACGCGGCGTGGAGCGCGGAGGTCGCCGAGCGGGTGATGGTGCAGGCCAATCACGCGTTCGACGGTTCGACGTATGAGATCTGGGTGCCGCTGGTGCGCGGCGGGCGGCTGGTGCTGGCGCCGGCGGGCCGGGTGGACGCGGCGGAGCGCGGTCGGCTGATCGCGGAGCACGGGATCACGAACGTGCATGCCACGGCGGGTCTGTTCGGTGTGCTGGCGGAGCAGACGCCGGAGATCTTCGCCGGGGTTCGGGAGGTGTCGACGGGCGGTGACGTGGTCTCGCCGACTGCCGTGCGTGCGCTGCTGGACGCCCACCCGGGTCTGGTCGTGCGCACCACGTACGGTCCCACCGAGACCACGGCGTTCACCACCCAGGTCCCGTACGCGGCGGGCGATGTGGTGCCGGCGGCGGTGCCGATCGGTCGGCCGATGGACAACAGCGGTGCGTACGTGCTGGATTCGGCGCTGCGTCCGGTGCCGGTCGGTGTGACCGGTGAGCTGTACATCAGCGGCAGCGGTCTGGCGCGCGGCTACCTCAACCGCCGTGCGCTGACGTCGGAGCGCTTCGTCGCGTGCCCGTTCGGAGCGCCGGGTGAGCGGATGTACCGCACCGGCGACACCGCCCGCTGGAACACCGACGGGATCCTCGAGTTCATCGGGCGCGGCGACGACCAGGTGAAGGTGCGCGGCTTCCGCATCGAACCGGGCGAGGTCGAGAGCGCACTCGCCCGCACCACCGGGGTCGCGCAGGCGGTCGCCCTGGTCCGCGAGGACCGACCCGGCGACAAGCGCCTCGTCGCCTACGTCGTGCCCACCCCCGGCACCGAACTCGACACCGCCGACATCCGAGCCGAGGTCGCTGCGTTCCTGCCCGAGTACATGGTCCCGGCAGC
>NZ_JBIVRD010000124.1:0-1524 GCF_044755565.1 Kitasatospora sp. NPDC092286
GGACGGATACGGCCGCGCGAACTTCGACCTCCTCCGCACCCGCATCCTGTGCCGGACCTGACCGGCTCGATCACAAGATCAGCGACAGAGCCGAATTACGTGACCGTCCACACCCGGTCCGGGTCCGCCACCGTATGCCGTCGATCAGACGGTCCCGAACTCCCCGGCCTTGACGCCTGCGACGAACGCGGCGAACGTGGCGGTGCGGAAGACCAGGGCAGGGCCCTCGGGGTTCTTGGAGTCACGGACAGGGACGAGCCCGGGATAGTCGAAAGCCACCTCGACGCACTGCCCCTCTTGGGCACTGTGTGAACTCTTGCGCCAACGAGCGCCGAACAGGTCCAGGTCGGCCATGGGTGCTGCTCCTCCCGTGCCTTGCGAGTAGAGACCCCACCACACCGGAGAGGTGGTGGGGTCATCACGTGATCGCCGCAAAGCACCTGGAGGTATACCGCCGTGCCGCCGCAGGCGGCACCTGGACCTGACCTGCGATCAGCGAGGACGCTTCCCGGCGGCGATCCGTTGCCGGGAAGCGTCGTACAGGATCGCGGTCGTGGCGTTCGCCGCGTTCAGCGAACTGGCCGCCCCCGTCATCGGGATGCTCACCGTGTAGTCGCACAGCTCCCGCCACTGGCCGGCCAGCCCGGTCGTCTCGTTTCCGACCAGCAGCAGCACCGGCTGGGTGAGGTCGAAGTCGTAGACGTCCGCGTCGCCCTTCTCGTCCGTGCCCACCAGGACCAGTGGGTGACCGGCGGTGCGCTGCTGCTCCACCCAGGCCATCACCTCGGTCGGCCCCGGCACCCGGACGGACGGCAGCGAGAACAGGCTGCCCGTGGTCGCCCGCACGGCCTTCGGGTCGTAGACATCGGCAGCGTGGCCCGAAACGATCATCCCGTGTGCGCCGAAGGCATCCGCAGACCGGATGATGCTCCCGATGTTGCCCGGCGTGGTCGGCCGGTCGAACAGGACACCGAGGAAGTCCGGCCCGACCTCGATCCGGCCCAGGTCGTCCGTCGGCATGCCGACCACCGCGATCACCTCGGGCGCGCCCTCGGTCTTCTCGCCCAGCTCCGCAAGCAGCTCCGGCGCCATCACGATCCGCTCGGCCCGGGTCGTTCGCAGCAGCTCCTGCGCCCAGCCCGACAGCTTCCGCCGGTCGTCGTAGAGCAGCGCGTTGATCGGCCAGCCGTACTCCACGGCCAGCGAAATCGGCCGAACCCCCTGGACCAGGAATTCACGGAGCTGGCTCCGCTTCTTCCGGTTGGTGAGCAGAGCCTCCCACTGCTGAAACCGGGCGTTGCGGGAGGTGATCCGCTGAACCGCTGGCACCTGTCCTCCAAGGGTGAGCCGGCTACTTCGATGCGTTCCGACCACGGCGGAGTCCGCACCAGCGAAGCTAGAAACCCTACACCGGCACAACCTGTTGACACTAACTGATCGTTTCAGAATGAGGTTCGGAGCTTTCGCAGGCAGATGATGCTGCAGGCGAGTTGGAGCAGGCCGAGGTGGAGGTCGGCGCGTATC
>NZ_JBIVRD010000125.1:0-1483 GCF_044755565.1 Kitasatospora sp. NPDC092286
GGACGGATACGGCCGCGCGAACTTCGACCTCCTCCGCACCCGCATCCTGTGCCGGACCTGACCGGCTCGATCACAAGATCAGCGACAGAGCCGAAATCGCTGACCGTCCACACTCAAGGGCACCCTGGGCTGGACCGCGCCGCACTTCCGCGCACCGGACACCGCCGACCTGTGGACCTGGCTGGTCATTGTTGCCCACACCCAGCTCCGCCTGGCCCGCCCGCTGGCCGCCGACTTGCGCCGTCCCTGGGAACGCCCCTTGCCCACAGCAAAGTTGACCCCGGCCCGGGTCCGCCGCGGGTTCCGCAACATCCGCGCGAAGGTCCTCACTCCGGCTGGCGTGCCGAAACCCTCCCGGCCGGGCCCAAGACGGCCACCAGGTTCGAAGAACCGCAAGCCGGCACCCCGCCACGACGTCGGCAAGACCGTCAAACGCGAACCCACGCTCCAAGCCCACCTCGCCGCGCGAGGTTAAAGAGCAAGATGAGAAGCTGTTCAACGCTGCTGCGTTATGGCGTGAGCGTGCTGGTCAAGGGGGTTGAACGAGGCAACGGGACTCCTGTAGATCAACGATCGGCGAAGAAAGTCGATCAAGCACAGGGGTCCCGTTGCAGGAGAAGTCTGTCATCACACGGGTGGTCACGGTAGCGGCGGGGGTGTTCGCGCCGGGCCATCTGGGCGAGCTGACGCAGTTGGTGGACTTCGCGCTGGTGGACGCGGTGCTTGAGGAGAGCAGGGCGGTGCAGCGGCGGATCCGGCTGCTGCCCGCGCGAGTGGTCGTGTACTTCGTCCTCGCGCCGGCGCTGTTCGGGGACTGCTCGTACCGCGCGGTGTGGGACAAGCTCACCGCCGGTCTGGGTGCGCTCGTTCCGGTGCGCCCGCACTCCTCCTCGCTGTCGCGGGCCCGCCGGCGGCTGGGGCCGGAACCTCTGCGGCTCGTGTTCGAGTCCCTGGCCGGGGCGGTGGCCTGGACGGACAGGCCGGGGGCGTTCTGGTCCGGGATGCGAACGGTCGCCGTGGACGGCACCAGCCTGCGGCTGCCCGACCGCGACCCGGTCACCGCCCGCTTCCCCAAACGGCACGGGCCCCAGTACGAGTTCGCCTACCCCGTGCTGCGGCTGGTCACCCTGGTCGAGACCGGCACCCGCGCGGTGATCGCAGCCGCGTTCGGCCCCGAAGCCGAGGGCGAACTCGCCTACACCACAAGACTACTGAGCTGCCTGAGTGCCCGGATGCTGCTGCTCGCGGACGCCGGCTACGACGCGGTCGCCTTCCTGCGCGACGTCCACGCGACTGGCGCCCAGTTCCTGGTGCGCTCTTCGGCCAGCCGTCGCCCGACCATCGGGCAGCGTCTGCCGGACGGCTCCTACCTGACGCGTCTGGCCGGCCCCTACCGGGCCGGCCAGGGCTACGGAACCCTGACGGTACGCGTGGTCGAGGCCTGGATCACCGTCACGCTGGAGGACGGCACTACCAGGCGCGA
>NZ_JBIVRD010000126.1:0-1482 GCF_044755565.1 Kitasatospora sp. NPDC092286
CTTGGGTTCTAACGGTCCTCGCAACACCCGCGATCTGTGGGAGTTGCGAGGGCCGTGGCTGTTGGACGCGATGATCTTTCGGGTTTGAGGGAGCGTTTCCTTGCGCGGCTGGATGCCGTGGGGAACGTGACCGTGGTGGCGCGTGAGCTGGGGGTGAACCGGAACACTGCCTTCGGCTGGGCCCGGAAGGCCGGACAGAGCTCGGTGCGCCTGCCGCGGCGCCACCCCGGTCGCGATGAGTACGAGCGGCTTCGGGGCGCCGGTGTCGCACGCCGGGCGGCGGCCCGGCAGATCGGCGTGAACGAGCGCACGGCCAAGGACTGGGACTGGGGCGTCAAGAAGACCCGCACCACGCGCACCTACACCGACGGCCGCCGTGTCGACTACACCGCCGGGACCGTCACGATGGGCGGCGTGACCACAGCACCAGTGGGCCTGAGAGCCCTGGAACAGCAACTGCATCCGCGGTTCCTGACCCTGGCCGAGCGCGAACAAATACGGGATCTCCAGGCGCTAGGTCAGTCGTTGCGGGCGATCGGACGGGCCCTGGGGCGGCCGGCGAGCACGGTCAAGCGGGAGATCGACGCGAACGCGGGCAGCAAGGGCTACCAGCCCTACGCGGCCCACCGGGCGGCGGCGGCGCGCAGGCCCCGGCCCAAGGAGCGCAAGCTGCTGCGCGAGGGACGGCTGCGTCGCTTCGTCCAGGGCGGACTGCGCAGGCGGTGGTCACCGGAACAGATCTGCCACGCTCTGCTGACGGAGCATCCCGACGACGAGAGCATGCGGGTGAGCGTGGAAACGATCTATCAGGCACTGTATTTTCAGGCCCGCGGCGGCCTGAAACGGGAAGTGCAGGCAGCCGTCCGCTCCGGCCGGACCCGCCGCAAACCCCGCCGCGACCCCGAGCGGCGCACCCCACGGTTCATCGACCCGATGGTGATGATCAGCGACCGACCCGCCGACGTCGAGGACCGGGCGGTGCCCGGCCACTGGGAAGGGGACCTGATCATCGGCGCGGGCGGGCGCTCCGCGATCGCCACCCTGGTCGAACGAAGCACCCGTTACACCATGCTGGTCCACCTGCCGGGCGGAGCCCACGACGCCGAGACCGTCCGCGACGGCCTCGTCCGCACCATCCAGACCCTGCCCGCCCACCTGCGCGGCTCCCTCACCTGGGACCAGGGCAGCGAGATGGCACGCCACAAGCAGTTCACCATGGCCACCGGCATGCCCGTCTACTTCTGCGACCCCGCCTCACCCTGGCAACGCGGCTCGAACGAGAACACGAACGGGCTCCTGCGGCAGTACTTCCCGAAGGGAACCGACCTCAGCCTGCACAGCCCCGAAGACCTCGAACACGTCGCCCAAGAACTCAACGGCCGCCCACGCAAGACGCTCGGCTGGAATACCCCAGCCGAGCGTCTACGTGATCTACTCACCACCTAAAACCAAGTGGTGTTGCGACGACCCCTTGAACCCAAG
>NZ_JBIVRD010000127.1:0-1478 GCF_044755565.1 Kitasatospora sp. NPDC092286
CCGCACCCACCCCCTCCAACCCACCCACCCCGCCTACGTCATCTACACCTCCGGCTCCACCGGCACCCCCAAGGGCGTCGTCGTCAGCCACCGCGCGCTGCGGAACTTCCTCGCCGCGATGGCGCAGGTCGTCCCGTGCGGGGAGGACGACCGCCATCTCGCGGTGACGACCGTCGGGTTCGACATCTCCCTGCTGGAGCTGTTCGTCCCGCTGACCACCGGCGCCTGCCTGGGCCTCACCACCGGGACGACGGGCGCCGACGCGGTGGCACTGACCGAGCTGATCAACCGGTTCCGCCCGACGGTCATGCAGGCCACACCGACGCACTGGCGCCTGCTCGTGGACCAGGCCGGCGAGGCACTGCGCAAGCTCCGGGTCCTGGTCGGCGGGGAGGCGCTCTCCCGCGACCTCCTGCGTTCGCTGCTCGACCGGGACTGCGAGGTCACCAACCTCTACGGTCCGACCGAGACGACCATCTGGTCGACCTCGGCGGCTCTCGACAGCCCGGTCGACACGACCCCCTCGATCGGCGGGCCGATCGCCAACACCCGGCTGTTCGTACTGGACGACGGTCTGGAACCGGTACCGGCGGGGGCGGTCGGCGAGCTGTACATCGCGGGTGCCGGGCTGGCCCGCGGGTACCTGGGGCGTCCGGGGCTCACCGCCGAACGCTTCGTGGCCTGCCCCTTCGGAGACGTCGGCGAGCGGATGTACCGCACCGGCGACCTGGTGAAGTGGCGCGCGGACGGGACCCTGGAGTTCGTCGGACGCGCCGACCACCAGCTCAAGCTGCGCGGCTTCCGGATCGAACTCGGCGAGGTGGAACACGCCCTGACCCGCTGCGAGGGGGTGGCGGAGGCGGTCGCGGTGGTGCGTGAGCTGCGCCCCGGCGACCAGCGGCTCCTGGGGTACGTGGTGCCGTCGCCCCAGGCGACCATCGATCCCGTCGCCGTCAGGGCGCACATGGCGGAGATCCTGCCGGACTACATGGTGCCGGCGGCCGTGGTGGTCCTGACCGAGCTGCCGCTGACCCCGAACGGGAAACTGGACCGGAAGGCGCTGTCCGTACCGGACTTCGCCGCACTGACCTCCAGCCGAGGCCCCCGCACCGAGCGGGAGGAGACCCTCTGCGGCCTGTTCGCCGACGTGCTCGGACTCGAACGGGTCGGCATCGACGACTCCTTCTTCCACCTCGGCGGACACTCTCTGCTCGCCACCCGACTCGCCGGCCGCATCCGCGCCGCCCTCGGCGTCGACCTGGAGATCCGCACCCTCTTCGAGGCCCCCACCGTCGCCGCCCTCACCGAGCACCTCGACCAGACGCAGCAGAGGCGGCGGCCGGCGCTGCGGCGCATGCCCCGGCCGAAGGAGTCCTGATGATCCCGTTGTCGTTCGCGCAGTTGCGGCTGTGGTTCCTGAACCGCCTGGACGGCGGCTCCGCCTACAACATCCCCGTCGCGCTACGCCTGGAGGGCGA
>NZ_JBIVRD010000128.1:0-1436 GCF_044755565.1 Kitasatospora sp. NPDC092286
CAATGCCGGTGACTTTGTGGTCGGTGTCTCGTTGGTTGTGGTGTGGCGAGGGTGGGGCAGGTCAAGTCGCCTGCGGATGAGCGGATATCGGACCGGATCGCGATCGGGGTGCTGACCCAGGCGTTTCCGCCGGGGCTGGTCGATGAGGTGATCGCCGAGACCGGGCGGGTCGAGAAGCGCAGTCGCCTGCTGCCGGCGCGGGTGGTCGTGTACTTCGTGCTGGCGATGTGCCTGTTCTTCGGGCAGGGCTATGAGGAGGTCGCCCGGCTGCTGGGTGAGGGGCTTGGGGACGGGCGGCGGTCGTGGCGGGTGCCGACGACCGCCGCGATCGGCCGGGCCCGCCGTCGGCTGGGGGTCGAGCCGCTGAAGGCGTTGTTCGCGCGGGTCTGCCATCCGGTGGCCGTGCCCGAGACGGCGGGCGCCTGGTACCGGCGCTGGCACCTGGTCGCCGTGGACGGCACCACGTTGGACCTGGCGGACACCGAGGCCAACGACGCACACTTCGGCCGCCCGGGCACAGGACGCGGCATCGGCGCGTTCCCGCAGGCCAGGGTGGTCGGACTGGCCGAATGCGGCACGCACGCCGTGTTCGGCGCGGTGGTCGGTCCGCTGTCGGCCGGCGAGCAGGTGCTGTCGCGTCGGCTGTTCACTCACCTGCGGGAGGGCATGCTGCTGCTGGCCGACCGGGGCTTCTACGGCTTCGAGCTGTGGCAGGCCGCCCGGGCGAGCGGCGCGGACCTGTTGTGGCGAGTGCGCGGCAACGCCGCTCTGCCGGTGATGCGGGTCCTGGAAGACGGCTCCTACCTCAGCACCGTCCACGCCGAACCGGACCGAAGGAGCCGCCGCAACCCGGTGACCGTGCGGGTCGTCGAGTACACCCTGGCCCGCACCGGCGACCAGGTCGTCTACCGGCTGGTCACCACCATCCTCGACCCCGAACAGGCACCTGCCCACGAGCTGGCCGCCCTCTACGCCCAGCGCTGGGAGATCGAGACCACACTGGACGAGATCAAGACCCACCAGCGCGGGCCCAAACTCGTCCTGCGCTCGAAGTACCCGTGGGGTGTGGAGCAGGAGATCTACGGGCTCCTCCTGGTCCACCACGCCATCCGGCAGCTGATGCACCAGGCCGCCCTGCAAGAAGGCCTGGACCCCGACCGTCTGTCTTTCACCCGCAGCCTGCGGGTCGTACGCCGCCAGGTCCCCGCCCAGGCGGCGCTTTCCCCCCGGCAGACTCATCCGTGCACTGACCCGCACCCTCGCTGAGATCAGCGAACGCCTCCTACCCGAACGGCGTCAACGATCCTGCCCCCGCGTCATCAAACGCAAAATGTCCAACTGGCCCCTCAAACGCGCCCAACACCGCAACTGGCCACCACCCCAACCAGCCACCGTCACGATCACCAAGCGAGACACGAATTAAGTCACCGGCATTG
>NZ_JBIVRD010000129.1:0-1423 GCF_044755565.1 Kitasatospora sp. NPDC092286
AGAGGGCGGTTCGAGAGTTGATGTCCGTTTCGAGTTGAGGTTGGGGAGAGGGCTGCTGGCTGCGGGGGTTCGGTCGGCTACTGCTTCTTGGTGAAGCTGCCGGTGTCGACTTCGATGAGGACGTCGAGTTTGACCAGGCGTTTCAGCTTGGCGCGGGTGCCTTCGATGTTCTTCGGCAGTGGTTCGTGGCCGAGGGCTTCGCAGACGTCACGGGCCCGCAGGGGGCCGGTCGCCTCGTTGAAGAGAGCGAGGATGCGGGGGTAGTCCGGGTGTTCGGGCGGGGTAGCCCGAGCCGGGAGGCGGTCGGCGAGGGCGGTGACGGTCTTGCGGGTGATCGCGAGGTGTTCGAGCTGGGTCTCGGCCTCCTGTAGCTGGCGTTGCAGTTCCTCGATCTGCGTGCGGAGGTCGTCGGCCAGGGCCTGCGCGGCGTCTTCCTGGACATCGAGCGCGTCGAGGAGGGGCTGGATGGTCACGCGCTCACCGCCTGCGGGTCGCGCCAGGTGGGCGTGTTCGCGCCGGTCAAGCGACGGGCCATGACCTGGGTCATAGCCCAGTAGACACGCGAGGCGGAGGAGGACGGTCGGTGCTCGTAGTCGCGGACCAGGCGCCGGTGCAGTAGCAGGATCCCGTAGGTCTGCTCGACCCTCCAGCGTTTCGGCTGCGGAACGAAGCCCTTGTCCTGCGGGTTGCGTTCGACGATCTCCACGTCGATGCCCAGGCCGGCGCCGTGCGCGACTACCTGTTTCTTGAAGCCCTGGTCGACCAGCGCCTTGCGGACGGTGCCGCCGGCGTGTTGGGCGACCTGGTCCAGAAGGGCGATGCCCGCGGCGTTGTCGTGCGTGTTCGCGGCCAGGACGATGACGGCTATGACCAGGCCCAACACGTCGACGGCCAGGGCCCGTTTGCGACCGGGAACCCGTTTCGCCGGGTCCCGGCCGGTCGTGGAGGCGGGGACCCCGGCGGCCACGTGGACGCTCTGCGTGTCCAGGACCACCAGGGTCGGGTCCTCTAATCGGCGGGCCCGCTCGCGGACCTGGCAGCGCAGGAGTTCGTGGATGATCTGGTCGGTCCCGTCGTCGCGCCAGGCGGCGAAGTAGTAGTACGTCGCGCTCTTCGGCGGCAGATCGTGCGGGAGGTAAGCCCACTGGCAACCGGTCCTGCCCTGGTAAAGGATCGAGTTCACGATCTCCCGCATCGCATAGGCGCCCTGATGGCCGCTCACAGACCGATGCCGGTCCTTCCACGCTGTGATGACCGGCTCGATCAACGACCACTGCTCGTCGGATAAGTCGCTTGGGTACGGCTTGCGTTCACTCACGCCGCCAACCCCAGCAGAGCAGCGGCGCCGAGCGAGCGAACTCCAGTCCACACTCACACCATCAGGTGACACCAGAACCAGTCAAACACTCACAAACCGCTCTCT
>NZ_JBIVRD010000130.1:0-1416 GCF_044755565.1 Kitasatospora sp. NPDC092286
CAGCCGGACGGGCGTAGGCCACCCGGCCCACACCCGCCAGGAAGATCAACACCTAGTACAAACGGGTGCCGTACACCTAGATCGTGATAGTCCCGGTCGGGTGGCGGGCCCGTCGGGGTTGCGAAGGGCGTTGCCGAGGAGCTCTATGGCGTCGCGCTGGAGGCGGAGCCGGACGTGGGCGTACACGGTGGCGGTCACGCCGATGTGGGCATGACCGAGGAGTTCCTTGATGACGACGAGTTCGACGCCCTGTTCCAGGAGGAGGGTCGCCGCCGAGTGCCGGAGGTCGTGGAAGCGGATGCGACGGAGCCTGGCCCGGCGGAGCAGGGTGTTGAAGTGTCGGGTGAGGGTGGCTCCCTCGATAGGGGCTCCGTCGGGGCGGGTGAAGACGTAGCCGCTGTCCTTCCAGCCCGCGCCCGCCGTTTCGCGTTCCTGGCGCTGCTGGTCGCGGTGCTGTTCGAGGGAGCGCAGGCACTCGGTGGGCAGGGCGATGCGCCGCTCCGAGCTCTGGGTCTTGGTTGGGAGGGCGGTCAGGCCGCTGGAGTTGGTGCGCTGGAGGGTGCGGCGGATGCTGGCGGTTCCGCCGGCGAGGTCGAGGTCTTCCCAGCGCAGGCCGAGGAGTTCGCCCTTACGGAGTCCGGTGCGCAGGGCGAGTTCGAACAGCGCGTGCAGCCGGTGGCCGTGGGTGGCGGCGAGGAACGCGCGCGCCTCCTCGGTAGTGAGGGGGTCGAAGCGGCGGGGGCGGGGTGTGCCCATGCGGACGTTGCGGGCCACGTTGCGCGGGATCTCCTCCTCGCGGACGGCGTGCTCCAGAGCGGACTTGAGGACGGAGTGCACGTAGGCGAGCGTCAGCGGCGAGAGCCGCTTGCGGCAGCACGTTCCGGCCGCGCAGCACTGGGGTTGGTCGCGGGCGGTGTCGAGGCCGCGTGTGCAGCACTGGCAGGTGGTGCGGAGGTGGTCGAGCCAGGTGCGGACGTCCTTGGCGGTGAGCTTGGCGAGCTTCTTCCGCCCCAGGCCGGGGATGAGGTTGAACCGCTGCGGGTTCTGCAGAGACTCTAGATTGTTGCTGTGACCTGCAGGTTTGGCTGCTGTTGGCTGTAGTAGGCGGCTTCGTACTCGGCAGGTGGGGTGTGGCCGAGTTCACTGTGGAGCCGGGTGGAGTTGAACCAGTCGACGTACTCGGCGGTGGCGATCTCGACATCGGTCAGGGTCCGCCAGGGGCCCTGGCGCTTGATGAGCTCGGTCTTGTACAGGCCGATGGTCGACTCCATCAGGGCGTTGTCCAGGGCGTCTCCGACTGTTCCGATGGAAGCCGCGATCTGCTCGGCAGCCAGGTGGGTCGCCAGGCGGAACGACGTGTACTGCGAGCCGGCGTCCGAGTGGTGAATCAACTCCCTTGGCGCGACCGGGAATCCG
>NZ_JBIVRD010000131.1:0-1277 GCF_044755565.1 Kitasatospora sp. NPDC092286
CCAAGAAGCAGTAGCCGACCGAACCCCCGCAGCCAGCAGCCCTCTCCCCAACCTCAACTCGAAACGGACATCAACTCTCGAACCGCCCTCTCAGACCCGGCACTGGAGCCCGGACCTGCATGGCGATGGCAACCTACCACGCGACCACGGCACTCCCAAACCGCCACTACGGAAGCAACTTTGGACACCTGTGGCAACCCGCCAGCCCTGAGGAGAGCCCGTGTCCACACAGTTCATGACCGTCAAGCAGACCGCAGAGCACCTGAACATGTCCGTTCAGTGGGTGTACCGCGAGGCGCCCAAGGTCGGCCTCGTCCCGTACCGCTTCGGGAGCGGGCGCAATGCGAAGCTGCAGTTCAAGGTCACCGAGGTCCATGCCTGGGTGAAGCAGCAGCGGATGTCCGGCGGCTGATGTCGGACAACGACACATGTGGGGCCCTGGCCAGCGATGAACAGGGCCCCACCTGCTTCAGGCCGCGAGCCCGAGGTCGAGGACCTGGGCGGCGTGGCCGATGGAGCCGGGCATCAGGTGCCGGTAGATCTTGAACGTCACGTCGATGCTCTTGTGCCCCATCCACTCGGCGACGTCGGTGATCGGGATGTTGTGGCTGAGGCAGTTCGAGGCGAAGAAGTGCCGCAGGCCGTAGATCGTCATGCCCTCGGGGATGTCGACGTCGCCGGCCCGCTTGATCCGGTCCCACTGGTTCTGCAGGTAGTACGACGGGTAGGGCTTGCTGATGTCCAGCGGGTGGCGAAGCGGATAGCCGTCGATGGTGCCGTGGGTGTCCGCGTACGTCAGCAGGCGGATCCGGGTCCGCGCCGGCAGCGGAACGTCCCGGTAGTCGCCCTCCTTGCGGTGCTTGAGCGGCGCGTAGTCCTTGGTCGTCTGGTTGACCTGCTCGCTGACGCGGTAGACGTCGTCAACGACGATGTTGTTGATGTTGACGGCAAGGGCCTCGCCGTTACGGAGCCCGCATCCGCTCATCAGCTCGGCGACCAGGTTGAACGTGTCGTCGCCGGCTTCGCGTATCCCGCCGAGCTGGACGAGCGAAGGGATGACCGCGCGCTTCGGGTCGTACTGGGGCGGGGTGACCCCGTCGAACGGGTTCTCCGGGTAAAGACCGAGGCGGTGGGCGTCGAGCAGGATCGCCTTGAGCTTGTCGAAGGCGTTGGCCTGGGTGGCTAGGCCCAATGCCGGTGACTTAATTCGTGTCTCGCTTGGTGATCGTGACGGTGGCTGGTTGGGGTGGTGGCCAGTTGCGGTGTTGGGCGCGTTT
>NZ_JBIVRD010000132.1:0-1260 GCF_044755565.1 Kitasatospora sp. NPDC092286
CGGGCTTTGCCCTATTTTGTAGACACTTGCCTGTTATGCGACCAAGTCCAGGTTAATGACGCTCGTGGCGTGTTGCCGTTCATAGTCGACGGGGCTGCGGTATCCGAGGGCGGAGTGACGCCGCCTTCGGTTGTACCAGGCCATCCAGGTGAAGACCGCCATACGGGCCTGTGCCCGGTTCAGCCAGTGTGAGCCGTAGAGCAGTTCGCGCTTCAACGTGGCGAAGAACGACTCGGCCATCGCGTTGTCGTAACTGGAGCCGACCCGGCCCGTCGAACGCCGTATCCCGTGCGCCCGGCAGACCTCGGCGAACGCACCCGACGTATATTGCGCCCCGCGGTCGGAGTGGAATACCACGCCGCGCACGTCGCCGCCCCGGGCGTCGGCAGCGGCCCGGACCGCGTCGACGACCAGGCCGGCCCGCATGTGCTCGGCCAGTGACCAGCCCACGACCCGCCGCGAGTGCATGTCGATCACCGTCGCCAGGTACATCCACCTCCCGCCGACCGGCAGGTACGTGATGTCTCCGCACCAGCGCACATCCGGGCCGGGCGCGGAGAAGTCCCGCCCGACCAGGTCCGGTGCGGGCGGCACGCTCCGGTCCGCGACCGTCGTGCGGACCGTGCGCCGCAGATGTCGGCCGGCGATCCCGCGCTCGCGCATGAGACGGGCGACGCGCTTGTGGTTCACCGCGCCGTGCCGCTCCCGCAGCTCCCGGGTGATCCTCGGGACCCCGTAGGCGCCGTTCGACTCGCCGTGGATCTCCTCGATCCGCGCGCCCAGGTCCTCGTCGGCGGCCCTGCGTGCCGCCCGGGTGGCCGCCGCGGCGATCCACCGGTAGAAACCGGAGGCCGAAACGTTCAGCACCCGACACAGCCGCTGTACTCCATACAGGTCACGGAACTCGGAGATGAACCGCCAGCGGCCGGTCATCGACCCATCTCCTTGGCAAAATACGCAGCCGCCTTCCGCAGGATCTCCTTCTCCAGTTCCAGCTCGCGCACCTGCCGCCGCAGACGGCGCAGTTCCTCGCGCTCCGCCGTCGTCATCGGGCCCTCACCGCCCGCACCAGGGGTGCCGGCAGCCGCCCGGGAGCGCTGGACCCACTGACGCAGCGACTCCGGGTTGACGCCCAGCTCCCGCGCCACCGACGGGACGCGCCGCCCGCTGGACTCCACCAGCGCGACCGCGTCCCGCTTGAACTCCCCCGAGTACCTCGCAGCACCCATGAGGACATCCTCTCCACGGACCCGAAGATCC
>NZ_JBIVRD010000133.1:0-1176 GCF_044755565.1 Kitasatospora sp. NPDC092286
AAAGCTACCTCGCCGGCCTTCACCTCCGCGGCGCAATGATCTGGATCAAGGACCTCACCCGAACCCATTGATCACGACCGAATACGCGGCCTAGTGGACGCGCTGCACCGAGCTGGGGCTGACGAAGCTTTGAAGGCCTTGGGAGTACGGGCTGCCAGCCACACCGACCTGACCGATCCGTCCGCAGTGGCCCAGCTGGTCGACGCGCTGCAGCTGACTGGGCTTCGTGAAGCCGCCAGGAACTTGGGAGTACGGGCCGCCAGCCACACCGACGTGTCCAATCCGCGCTCGGTGGCACTGCTGGTGGACGCACTGTACCTGGCCAGGCTCGATGAAGCCGTCAAGATCCTGGCAATACGGGCCGCCAGCCACACCGACGTGTCCAAACCGCGCACGGTGGCGCAGCTGGTGAAGGCGTTCCACCTGGCCAGGCTCGATGAAGCCGTCAGGACCCTGGGGCCTCGAGCCGCCCGCTATGCCAACCTGACTGATCCCTCTGGAGTGCGCGTTCTACTGCTCTCCCTTGATCGGGCCGGGCTCGACGAGGCCGTCAGGACCTTGGGGGTGCGAGCTGCCCGTCATGCCAACCTGACCGATCCTTATGCGGTGGCCCGATTGCTGGAAACCCTGCGCGAGGCCGGGGTTGAGGAGGCCGTGCAGACATTGCTGGCCCTGGACCCCGCCAGCCACGCCAACCCGATCGATCTGCCCGGGGTTTCCTATCTACTGGACGAGCTGCGCGAGGTCAGGGCTGACGAAGCCGCCAGAACCCTCGGAACACGAGCCGCCCACCATACCGACCTGACCGATCCGCGCGCAGTGGCCGATCTACTGGACGCACTACACCAAGCCGAGGCTGACGAAGCCGCCAGAACCCTGGGGACACGAGCCGCCCACCACGCCGACGTAACTAAGCCGTCCACGGCGGCCCAATTGCTGAGTGCCCTGTGCCGGGCCGGAGCTGACGAGGCCGTACAGGCGTTGCTGGCCCTGGACCCCGCCAGCCACGCCGACGTGACCAAACCGCGCGCAGTGGCCGATCTACTGGACGCACTACACCAAGCCGAGGCTGACGAAGCTGTCAGAGAGCGGTTTGTGAGTGTTTGACTGGTTCTGGTGTCACCTGATGGTGTGAGTGTGGACTGGAGTTCGCTCGCTCGGCGCCGCTGCTCTGCT
>NZ_JBIVRD010000134.1:0-1165 GCF_044755565.1 Kitasatospora sp. NPDC092286
CTCTCGGTGGTGGCGGCGGTGCGGCGGGTGCCGGTCGGCACCAACGCTCGCAGCAGCGAGGGGAGCTGGCCCTGCGGAAGCTCCCGCAGGGCGTTCGTGTCCAGGCGCATCGGCAGCGCGTGCGCTTGGCTGCCCGTGGCCAGGGCATCCAGCAGGCCGAGCGCCTCCTCGCTGGCCATGCCCGTCACACCGAACCTGGCCATCCGGCCCAGGTCCGAAGACCCCAGGTCACGGGTCAGCTCACTGCGCTCCTCCCACAGGCCCCAGCCCAACGACACACCTGGCAGGCCAAGTTCACGACGGTGGGCCGCCAACGCGTCCAGGAACGCGTTCGCAGCCGCGTAACTCCCCTGACCCGGCCCACCGAACGTGGCCGCCGCCGAGGAGAACAACACGAACGCGTCCAGATCACCGGCCAACTCGTGCAGATGCCACGCACCGTCGACCTTCGGCGCCAGAACGCCACCGACCCGCTCCTCGGTCAGGGACGACACCACGCCGTCGTCCACCACACCCGCGACATGGAACACCGCCGACACACCCTCGCCCACGGCCTCCGCGACCGTAGCGCGGTCGGCCACGTCACCGGCCACCACCAGCACTTCGGCGCCCAGCGCGCGCAACTCCGCCGCCAGGTCCTCAGCCGGCCTGCGCGACAGCAGAACGAGCTCCCGCACCCCGTGCTCCACCACCAGACGACGCGCCACCAGGCCACCCAGCGTGCCCGACGCACCCGTCACCAGCACACGGCCCGCCGACACCGGCGCCGGCACGCCCGCCGAAGCCCGCACCAGACGAGGCACCAGAACCACCCCGTCACGCACCACGAGCTGGGACTCCGCCGAACCGAGCGCCGCCGTCAGACCGCCGGCACCCAGCTCATCCACGTCCACCAGCACGAACCGCTCCGGATGCTCCGCCTGCGCCGAACGCACCAGACCCCACACCGGCGCATGCACCAGATCCACCGGCACACCGCCCACCGGCACCGCACCCCGCGTCAGCACCACCAACCGCGCCGACTCGAAGCGCTCATCCGCCAGCCACTCCTGCACCAGCTTCAGCGCCCCGGACACCGCACCCCGCGCAGCACCCGGCAGCACACCATCCCCGCCCAGCGGCACCACCACCACATCCGGCACCACACCCACCGACGCCAGCAAGG
>NZ_JBIVRD010000135.1:0-1155 GCF_044755565.1 Kitasatospora sp. NPDC092286
ACCCAGTGGTAGTCCCTGGAGCCAGAGGCCAGATAGTGGATCTCGGCGATGGCGTCGTGTGCACGCCGCTTCGGGCGGAACCCATACGAGCACGGTCTGAAGTCCGCCTCGAAAATGGGCTCAAGTACTGCCTTCAGGCTTGCCTGGACCACACGGTCGGTGATGGTGGGGATACCGAGTTTCCGGAACTTCCCCGTGCTCTTCCCTTTCGGGATCATCACCTGCCGCACTTCGACCGGCCGGTACTCGCCAGACTTCAGCGAGTCCCGGAGTCGGGCCAGGAAGGCATCGACCCCGACCCAGGTCTCGACCATGGTCGCATTGACTTTGTCGATCCCTGCTGTCTTGGCGCCCCTGTTGGTGGACACTCGTCCCCACGCAGCCATCAGGAACACCGGGTCATAAACGAGGTTGAACAGATCATCGAAACAGCGACCTGGATCTTCGGTCGCCCAGCGGTGCAACTTGCTCTGCATCCTCCGTACCGCGATCTCGGCCGAATCTACATCCGGCCAGGATGCGGCACCGGTATTCACCGGTGCATCTCCGGACATTACATACACTCCTTGTCTGACACGCTGCCGCCCTTCCCCATGTGCACGGGCTTTCCCCGGCGCGGAGTACTACGGCGGCTCCGCCCCATCCGCTCCTTCGGCAGACGTCGCGCCTATCCCGCTACCCGGCCCTGGAAAGGCCGGACGGCGGGAGTGGATACGGATGGTTCCCACGTTCCCTGTTGTCCGATCGACGGGTTAGGCACCCGGCTTTGCCCCTGCGGCATCGTCACGGATACTGCCGTAGACAATTCACCATGACCTCCCGGATCGAACACCGAAGACCCTCCCCAGGAGTTCCCCACCGCCAAAGACGGCGAGTGCGCACCGCAAACCAGCCCGAATCCACCGGGTTAGAGCTGGCACGTGATCAAGAGGCGTAACGCAGCCGGTTCCTCGCGTATACCTTCCCGTCTCGCTCACCGCACCCGATCCATCCGGCAGTCCTGGATCGTCGCGACTTTGTCGAGGCTGCTCCCACCCTCCCCGGCGACTCCCGGGTCCGGCTGCCTCCAGCTTCACCCCACCGCTACGGCGGAAGGGAGATGAAGGTCTTCCACCCCCATTCGGTACAACAACAGAGCCTCGTGGCGCACTCGGT
>NZ_JBIVRD010000136.1:0-1153 GCF_044755565.1 Kitasatospora sp. NPDC092286
CTTGTCGTTTGACCTCCATTGATCATCTTCTGTGGCGTTCGGGTTATCGCCTGTCTGTTCGCTATTGGTTGGTGACCAGGGCGAGTCCGACGTCATAGATGGGGGCTCGGTGGCGGTTGGGCCGGCCGGGTGGGCGCCCGGCGCCGGGGCGGGAGGGTCTCGCAACACGAGCTGGGCAGAGCAGGCGCGTGCGGATGTTGCGGAACCCGCGTCGCACCCGGGCGGGGCTGAGGCGTTCGGCGGGCTGCGGTCTCTCCCAGGGCCGGCGGAGGTCGGCGGACAGTGGCCTGGCGAGGCGGAGTTGGGTGTGGACGGCCAGGACAAGGGCGGTCCAGCGGTCGGCCGCTGAGGGCTCGCGTAGCTTCGGGCGGGTCCAGCCGAGGTCCTGCTTGAGGAAGCGGAAGGTGTGTTCCAGGTCGAAGCGCCGCAGGAACGCGTGCCAGGCGGTGTCGGTGTCGTCGCCGGAGGGTGTGGGGTGGGAGTACCACAGCCAGACCGGTTTCGGGGTACCACCGGAGGGCAGGTGGTCGACGTCGAGTCGGATCAGGGTGCCTTCGACGATGGGGAGTTGGCCCTGGTGGTCGCTCCAGGCGGAGCGTCGCCAGATGCGTGGATGCAGGCGGTGCCAGGCGCGGACGCGGGCGGTGCCGTATCGGCGGGTGGTGTGCTCGGTGTCGCTGTCGGGATCGCGCCAGGTCGTAGGATCGGCCAGCGCGAACCGGGCTCCGTGACTGCGGGGTTGGCCGCCCTTGGGGCCCACCCGGTAGTCGTCGGGCACGGGATTGAAGAAGACCCTGTCGGAGCGCATCCGCACCACGATCTGGACGGGCAGGTCCCGCAGGAGGTGGGCCAGACGCGGGCCGTCGTAGCCGGCGTCCGCCACGACCAGCACCGGCGGGTCGCCGATCTTCCAGTGCCCGGCGCTGAAGATGCCGCGCAGGACCTCACGCAGCTGGGCGGCGGTGACGGCCGCCGTGTCCGCGCCGGGTTCCAGGCGTGTGGCGTCCAACAGGGCCGTCCACGAGGTCGAGCCCGACTCCAGAGCGGCAACGAAGGAGTAGGGCCATCCGGGAACCATCTCGTGCGTGTTCTCGCGCCGACCGTAGGTGTGGCAAAAGGAACGGCCGTTGCTGGTGTTGGCGTCCGGCCGCAG
>NZ_JBIVRD010000137.1:0-1148 GCF_044755565.1 Kitasatospora sp. NPDC092286
CCGGTGCGGAGTAATTCGCACGCCGGGTGCGGGAGGGGGCCCGAGGGAGACGACCGACGGAGACGTCGGCACCGCGCCCACGGGCCTACCTCACCGACCTGTTGAACCTGGATCCACCGATCGGTGACGGGCTGCAGGAGGGGATAACGCAGAGAGGTGCCCGCTGAGCTGGGAAGATGGGAGTTCCTACGCTTCCATCCGGCCCGACCAGCAAGGCACCTCGTAAGTGAAATCCTCCCACAGCCCCGCGGCGACGTTCGCCGCGTTCGATGACCGGAACCTGCTCGCGCACGGCGGGCTGGCCCCGGCGGTGCGCCTGGCCGAGCGGTGCGGCCTGCCGTCACTGATCCGCGAGCGGGTCCGCTTGGCCGGAACGGACAACGGTGCCGGGGCGAGGCCGGACGCGAAGGTGATGTCGCTGGTCATGGCGATGCTCGCGGGCACGGACAGCATCGACGACACCGCCGTGCTGCGGCACGGCGCGATGCACCGCGCCTTCACCGGCATGCGCGCGCCGTCAACCCTCGGCTCCTTCCTGCGCGCGTTCACCTGGGGACATGTGCGCCAACTACAGTCCGCCGCCCGCGCGTTCACCTGCGCGTTGACCGGGCACTGCAACCTGCTGCCGGGTGGTGACCAGGTCGTCTGCCTGGACATCGACTCCAAGGTGAAGCAGGTCTACGGCGCCGCCAAGCAGGGCGCCGAGCACGGCTACACCAAGGTGAGGGGCCTGCACTTCCAGATCGTCATCGCCTCCACGCCGCTCGTCGCTCCGGTGATCGTCGCCGAACGGCTGCGCAAGGGATCGGCCGGCTCCGCCAAGGGTGCCGCCTCCCTGATCGCCGAGGCCATCAGGACCGTGCGGGCCATGGGTGCCACCGGCATGGTCGTCGTCCGCGCCGACTCGGCGTTCTTCTCCCACAAGGTCGTCGCCACCTGACGCCGCCACAAGGCCCGCTTCTCCCTCGTCATCGCCCAGCGCAAGAAGATCCGCGAGCTCATCGCCACCATCGCGGAGAACACCCGGACACCGATCAAGTACCCCAAGGTGATCTGGGCTTGTCGTTTGACCTCCATTGATCATCTTCTGTGGCGTTCGGGTTATCGCCTGTCTGTTCGCTATTGGTTGGTGACCAGGGCGAGTCCGA
>NZ_JBIVRD010000138.1:0-1132 GCF_044755565.1 Kitasatospora sp. NPDC092286
CCGTTGTCGTTCGCGCAGTTGCGGCTGTGGTTCCTGAACCGCCTGGACGGCGGCTCCGCCTACAACATCCCCGTCGCGCTACGCCTGGAGGGCGAGCTCGACGTCCCCGCGCTCAGCGCCGCCCTCACCGACGTCGTCCAGCGCCACGAAACCCTGCGCACCGTCTTCCCCGAACACGACGGCACACCCCACCAGGTCGTCCTCGAAGACCCCCGCACCTGGCCCACCCTCACCACCACCATCGCCACCCCCGACCAGCTCCAGCACACCCTCCAGCAAGCCGCCGCCCACCCCTTCGACCTCACCACCGAACCACCCCTACGCGCCCACCTCATCGCACAACCCGACCACCCCCACCAACACCACCTCCTCCTCGTCCTCCACCACATCGCCGGCGACGGCTGGTCCACCGCACCCCTCGCCAACGACCTCACCACCGCCTACACCGCACGCCTCCACCACCAACCCCCCACCTGGGAACCCCTCCCGGTCCAATACATCGACTACACCCTCTGGCAACACGAACTCCTCGGCGACCCCCACGACCCCACCAGCCTCCACCACCAACAACTCACCCACTGGCGCCACACCCTCACCGACCTGCCCGAACAACTCGACCTCCCCACCGACCGCCCACGCCCACCCACCGCCACCCACCACGGCACCACCACCCCCCACACCACCACCCCCCACACCCACCAGCAACTCACCGACCTCGCACGCCGCAACAACGCCAGCCTCTTCATGGTCCTCCAAGCCGCACTCGCCACCCTCCTCACCCGCCACGGCGCCGGCACCGACCTCCCCATCGGCACCCCCATCGCCGGACGCACCGACGAAGCCCTCCACAACCTCGTCGGCATGTTCGCCAACACCCTCGTCCTACGCACCGACACCAGCGGCAACCCCACCTTCACCCAACTCCTCCACCGCACCCGCGAAACCGCCCTCACCGCCTACGCCCACCAGGACATCCCCTTCGAACGCCTCGTCGAAGAACTCGCCCCCACCCGCACCACCGCCCACAACCCCCTCTTCCAAACCCTCCTCGCCCTCGACAACACCCCCCCACCCCTCCCCCGACTCCCCCACCTCACCACCACCCTCCACCCCCTCACCACCACCACCGCCA
>NZ_JBIVRD010000139.1:0-1113 GCF_044755565.1 Kitasatospora sp. NPDC092286
CGGTCGGTGTTCGAGCACCGGGCGGTGCTGGTTGGCGGTGAACTCGGCGAGTTCGAATCTCTGCTGGAGGCTTTGGCGCAGGGTCGTGCCGCCGCTGGTGTGGTGGAGGGTGTTGCGCGGGAGGCGGGGCGGACGGTGTTCGTCTTCCCTGGGCAGGGTTCGCAGTGGGTGGGGATGGGGGCGCGTCTGTGGGAGGCGTCGCCGGTGTTCGCGGAGTCGATGGAGCGGTGTGAGCGGGCGCTTGAGCCGTTCGTGGACTGGTCGTTGAGGGAGGTTCTGACCTCGGGCGATGGTCTGGAGCGGGTGGACGTGGTCCAGCCGGCGACCTTCGCGGTGATGGTCTCCCTGGCGGAGCTCTGGGGTTCGTTGGGGGTGCGTCCGGATGCGGTGGTCGGGCACTCCCAGGGTGAGATCGCGGCGGCGGCGGTCTCGGGCGCTCTGAGTCTGGAGGACGCCGCGCGGGTGGTCGCGTCGCGCTCGCAGGTGATCGGCCGTGAGCTGGCGGGGTTGGGTGCGATGGCCTCGATTCCGCTGCCCGCTGCAGAGGTTTCGGAGCGGATCGCGGGTGACGACGGGCTGGGCATTGCGGCGTTGAACGGTCCGCGTCTGGTGGTCGTGTCCGGTGACGTGCAGGCCGTTCAGGACCTGGTGGCGGAGTACCAGGCGCGGGAGGTCCGGGCGAGGTTGATCCCGGTGGACTACGCCTCGCACTCCGCGCACGTGGAGCGGATCGAGGCCGAACTCCTCGACGTGCTCGCGCCGATCGAGCCCCTCAAGTCGCGGGTGCCGTTCTTCTCGACGGTGACGGGCGGCTGGGCGGACACCACGGGCTTCGACGCCGGGTACTGGTACACGAACCTGCGTGCGCAGGTCGGCTTCGAGCCGGCGATCCGGGTGCTGCACGAGGAGGGCTTCACGGCCTTCGTCGAGTCGAGCCCGCACCCCGTCCTGGTCCAGGGGATCCAGGAGACGCTGGACGAGGCCGAGGTGACCGTCACCGGCACCCTGCGCCGTACCGAGGACACCTTGGAGCGCCTCTACACCTCCGCCGCCCAACTGCACGTGAGCGGTGTCCCGGTGGACTGGACGGCGACCGGCACCGCCGGGAAGCCC
>NZ_JBIVRD010000140.1:0-1066 GCF_044755565.1 Kitasatospora sp. NPDC092286
TCGGTGGGGAGTCGGGGCGTGTGGTGTCGGGTGTGGTGGGTGGTTCGGGTGGTCGGTTGGGGCTGCTGTTCTCGGGTCAGGGGAGTCAGCGGGCGGGGATGGGGCGGGTGTCGTACGGCTCGTTCCCGGTGTTCGCGGCTGCTTTGGATGAGGTGTTGGGGTGCTTCGAGGGTCTGGTGGACGGGCCGTCGTTGCGGGAGGTGATGTTCGCCGAGGCCGGGGACGGGCTGCTGGATCGGACGGAGTTCACGCAGCCGGCGTTGTTCGCGTTCGAGGTGGCGTTGTTCCGGTTGCTGGAGTCGTGGGGTGTGCGTCCCGGGTTCGTGGCGGGGCATTCGATCGGTGAGTTGGCGGCTGCGCATGTGGCGGGGGTGTGGTCGCTGGCGGATGCGTGTGTGGTGGTGGCGGCGCGGGCTCGGTTGATGGGGGCTCTGCCGTCGGGTGGGGCGATGTTGGCGGTGGAGGCGTCGGCGGGTGAAGTCTCCGTGGTGGTGGGTGAGTTCGCTGGTCGGGTGTCGGTTGCGGCGGTGAACGGTCCTCGGGCGGTGGTGGTCTCGGGTGAGGCCGAGGCCGTGTCGGAGCTGGAGGGGCGGTTCCGGGCTGAGGGGTGCCGGGTTCGTCGGTTGCGGGTGAGTCATGCGTTTCATTCGCCGTTGATGGAGCCGATGTTGGAGGGGTTCCGGGAGGTGGTGTCGGGGGTTTCGTTCTCGGTGCCGCGTTTGGGGATGCCGGCGGGGGAGTCGGTGTGTGATCCGGAGTACTGGGTGCGTCATGTGCGGGATGCGGTGTTGTTCGCGGACCAGGTGGCGTGGCTTGCGGGCGCCGGGGTGGACCGGCTCATCGAGGTCGGTCCGGGCGGGGTGTTGTCGGCGCTGGCGCAGGAGTGCCTGACCGGTACGGATGCGGACGTGGTGGTGGTTCCGGCGGTTCGCAAGGGGCTGGCGGAGGACGAGGCGTTGGTGCGTGCGGTGGCTGAACTGCACGTGGCGGGTGTGGAGTTCGACTGGGAGGGCGTGTTCGCGGGCCGGGAGGCGGGCCGGATCGCCCTGCCCACCTACCCCTTCCA
>NZ_JBIVRD010000141.1:0-1059 GCF_044755565.1 Kitasatospora sp. NPDC092286
CTGGAGTGCGACATTAAAGCCTGTTTTGACGAGATCAATCACACGGCATTGATGAATCGCTTCCGGGTAAGGATCAAGGACAAGCGTATCTGCGGGCTGGTGAAGGCGTTCCTGAAATCCGGGATCCTTACCGAACTCGGAAATCGTGAAGAGTCGCTGACGGGGACTCCACAGGGAGGGATCCTATCGCCGCTACTCGCCAATATCGCGCTGTCCGCGCTGGACGATCATTTCGACCAGCAATGGAATCGCGACATGGGGACACCGTATCGGCGATCCAAGCGCAAGAAGGACGGCCTCGGTAACTGGCGAATCATCCGCTATGCGGATGATTTCGTCCTGGTGGTCTCGGGGAACCGCCACCACGCCGAGGGCCTGCGCGAGGAGGTGGCAGCCGTACTCGCCCCGTTGGGGCTGCGGCTGGCACCGGAGAAGACCCGGGTAGTCCACATCGACGAGGGCTTTGACTTCCTCGGGCACAACATCCGCCGCCAACGGAAGCGAGGAACCACGAAGCACTACGTCTACACCAAGCCGTCCAAGAAGGCCATCGCGTCGATCAAGGACAAGGTGCGGGAGCAGACGTACAGATCGACCCGCCACATGGAGCTGGACGACCTGCTTCGCAGCGTCAACCGGAGCCTGGCGGGATGGGCGAACTTCTTCCGACACGGGGTGTCAAAGGCGATCTTCACCGCAGTCGACTCCCACACCTGGGGCCGGCTGATGCGGTGGATCCGCGCCAAGTACACAGGGAAACACCGGCTCGGGATGAAGGAACTCCGCAACCGCTTCTGTGACAAGGGGTGGCGGTTCGCCCACAACGGGGTCGTGTTCACCGGCGCATCCAGCGTCGCAGTGGAACGCTACCGCTACCGCGGAAGCGACATTCCGACCCCGTGGACCCCGAGACCAGCAGCTGCCACGGCAGGCGGCTGACCAACGGTCAAGACACGTGGAGCGCCCGGTGCGGAGTAATTCGCACGCCGGGTGCGGGAGGGGGCCCGAGGGAGACGACCGACGGAGACGTCGGCACCGCGCCCACGGGCCTACCTCACC
>NZ_JBIVRD010000142.1:0-1033 GCF_044755565.1 Kitasatospora sp. NPDC092286
AGATGTGCTCCAGTGTGCCGCCGTCGCCCAGGAGCTGCTGCACAGCGGCATACCGCTCTTTGGTGCGGGCCACCAGGCGGCGTTCTCGTCCGCACACATCGAGCATCGTGTCAGTGGTGGGCGGCGCCAGCTGCCAGATGTCGTTCCCGGGCGGCGGGATCACCGGCGTGGTGGTCGCGAACGCGGTCCGGATGCAGGCATGATGGGCTCCGACGGTCTTCTCCACCGCCTCGCCGAGGTTCTTCCACAAATGCCAGCCATCGGCGATCTGGACCGCTTGCGGGGCGCCGGCGCGGGCACCCTCGGCGTAGGCGCCGCCGCGGTCCCTGCAAATAATCTCCACCTCGGGGTGGTCTCTGAGCCAGGCGGCCAGCGGTTCCGCGTCGCGTCCGGGCAGTACATCGACCGGGCATCGCCGTTCCAGGTCCACCAAGATCGTCGAGTACGAGTCGCCCTTCTTCAGAGCGAAATCGTCAACACCGAGCACCCTGACGGGCCCTGCGGGTTTCTCAGGAAGTGCCCTGAGCAGGCGTAACAGGGTGTCCTTCGCCACCGGGACTCCCAGTGCCACCGAGAGGCGGCTGCCAGGTCGCCCGGCCAGCGCCACCGCGATCGAAGTCAGCATCCCGCGCAGCAGCGGGGTGAAGCGGGCGTGCGGGCTGGTCAGCCCGGCGACCTGCTCGACGAACGTCACCGCCGGGCAACAGGTGTCCAGACACCGGAACCGGCGCACCAGCAGCTCGATCACCACCCTCGTCCCGCTGATCGCTGCGTCGGACAGTCTCCGCAGGTACCGACCGTGCACCCGCCCCGAGGCGCTGCCGCAGTGCGGGCACGCCGCATCGGCCGCCCGCGCGCGGGCATGCATCGTGATCCCGCCGATGGTCCGCTCGACCAACTCCACCATGACACCGGTCAGATGAGGCAGAAGCGTCTCAAAACTCCCCGAAGTACACCCGGGATACGATGACACCCGCCACTGACATCACCGGCTCGATCACAAGATCAGCGCCAGAGCCCGTAATTCCCCAGG